>NZ_CP034683.1:3787500-4087500 GCF_003990335.1 Rheinheimera mangrovi
TTCGGCCACCAGCATCACGATCAGCATCATCAGCAAAGAGGTTTTCATCACCGAGTTGATGATATTGAGCCGCGATAAACCCGCCGCTTGCATCACCACCAATTCACTGTTGCTCGCCAGCATGCCCAAGCCTACTAAACCGCCTATTAACGCCGCCATAGGGAAAAACAAAATTAAGTCGCCGGGCACACTGAACAAGGTAAATAAACCAGCCGACAGCAAGTCGTAATCGCCCCGCCCTGTTAAACGCAGTTGGTCGATAAACCTGAACATGCCAGATAAAATCATCAGCACAGTCACTGTCATCAGCACTGTGGTTAATATGGTGCGGCCTATATACAGGTCGAGGATCTTAAACATGAGATGCGCGCCCTGTGATTAATGCTTTGAACTTCTGGCCTAGGGTACGGTGTTTAACCAACATGATTATGCCAAAAATAAGACCCAGCGCGTGGATCCACCACATGCCCAGTTGTTGTGGAATAGTACCGTCTTCAATAGCCGAGCGACAGCCAATCAGCAGCATGTAATACAGCAGATACAACGCCAAAGCAGGTAATAAACGGCCAAACTTACCCTGACGCGGATTCACCTTGCTCAGCGGCACGGCAATGAGCATCAGAATAGGAATAGACAGGGGGATAGCGATACGCCAATGCCATTCAGCTGCAGCTTCTGGCCCTGTTTGTTTGCGTAGCTCAGTCGTTGGTAAACTGGATAACTTACGACGTTTTTGTTCTACCTGCTGCTCACGAATTTGGATTTGGTATTTACCGAATTCCACCACTTCATAAGCTGGAGAACTGGTTTCACCGGCATAACGACGACCGCTGTTGAGTTCCAGCATCTGGGCGCCGCTGGCGTCTTCTTTTACATTGCCTGATTCGGCATAAACAATAGAGGTTTGGCCGCCTGCTTCTGCCGGAGTTTGTGCCAGGAATACTCTTTCTAACTGGCCGCCGTCACGACTGATCTCATGCACAAAGACCACAGCTTTTTCATTGGAGGTTTGCTGGAAACGCCCAGGAACTAAACTGGTGAGGCCAGAGTCGGCTTCGGCTTGCTCTAAAATCTGGTATTCACGTTCTATAGACCAGGGGCTTAAATACAAAGTAACAAAACCTGCGCCCAGCGCCACCACTAAAGACAAGAGCAATGTTAAGCGGGTGACATACCATTCGCTGATGCCGGTGGCGTGTAACACAGTCATTTCGCTGTCGGCATAAATTCGGCCATAGGCTATTAATACGCCCAAAAAAGCACTTAAAGGAATAATAACTACGGCCAGTTGCGGCAGCTTTAATGACAAAATGGTCAGCACTAACTGACCCGGAATATCACCATCTGAAGCGTCAGCCAAAATTTTCACAAAGCGTTGGCTCATGATAATAGTGATCAGGATCAGGAAGACCGCCAATTGGGATTTAAACACTTCACCAATCAGATAACGAAAAACAATCAAAAATGCCCCCTAAAACCTGTCTTTTTGCTGGAACCCTGACGATTTTTAAGTAAACTGGATATTTACAGCAATTATTATTGACTAAAGTGGCGATAAATCCGAGCTTTTTTATAAAGCAGGACAAAATATCATCACAAAGAAGCCCACTGTAACACCGAACTAACTTGGTATAGTGGCCGGAAGTCTTAGAATCAGGAGTGAGCATGGAGTTCAGCGTAAAAAGCGGTAGTCCGGAAAAACAACGAAGTGCATGTATCGTTGTCGGCGTTTATGAGCCGCGCCGCTTGTCAGCGGTTGCCGAACAGCTGGATAAAATCAGCGAAGGCTACATCAGCAATTTATTACGTCGGGGCGATTTAGAAGGCAAACCCGGCCAAATGTTGTTATTGCACCATGTGCCTAACGTGTTGAGTGAACGTGTACTGTTGGTGGGCTGTGGTAAAGAGCGTGAGCTGGACGAACGTCAGTACCGCCAAATCATTGCCAAAACTATCAGCACCTTAAACGAAACCGGCTCAATGGAAGCTGTGTGTTTCTTATCTGAGTTGCATGTCAAAGGCCGTGACACCTACTGGAAAGTACGTCATGCGGTGGAAACCACCCAAGATTGCTTATACGTATTCGACAAACTAAAAAGCCGCAAAGACGAAACCCGTCGCCCGCTGCGTAAAATTGTCTTTAACGTGCCTACCCGTCGCGATTTAACCATAGGCGAAAAAGCCGTTGAACATGGTTTAGCTGTGGCCGCTGGTATTAAGGTCTGTAAAGACGTGTCGAATATGCCGCCAAACATCTGTACTCCGGCTTACCTGGCCGATCAGGCCGTGGCGTTAGCACAACACGACAAAGTGTCGGTCGAAGTGCTGGGTGTGCCTGAAATGACAGCTTTGGGTATGCATTCGTACCTTGCTGTTGGCCGTGGCTCAGAAAACGAAGCCAAAATGGCGGTGATTAAATACAACGGCGCCATGGATAACAGCGCGCCTGTGGTGTTAGTCGGCAAAGGTTTAACCTTTGATACAGGCGGTATTAGCATCAAGCCAAGCGATGCGATGGACGAAATGAAATACGACATGTGTGGCGCAGCTTCAGTGCTGGGAACTATGCATGCCGTGGTTAGCTTAGGTCTGCCCGTGAATATGGTGGCAGTGCTGGCTGGCGCTGAAAATATGCCGGATGGCCGCGCTTATCGCCCTGGTGACATTTTAACTACTATGTCTGGCCAGACGGTTGAAGTATTAAACACAGACGCCGAAGGCCGTTTAGTGCTGTGTGATGCCTTAACTTATGTTGAACGTTTTGACCCGGATGTGGTGATAGACGTAGCGACTTTAACAGGCGCTTGTGTCATTGCTTTAGGTAAACATGCTTCAGGTTTATTAAGTAACCATAACCCGCTGGCGCATGAAATTTTAAATGCCTCGGATCAAAGTGGTGACAGAGCCTGGCGTTTGCCGTTGTGGGATGACTATCAGGATCAACTGGAAAGCCCGTTCGCGGACTTCAGTAACTTAGGTGGCCGTGCCGCCGGTACTATTACCGCCGCTTGTTTCCTGTCGCGCTTCACCCGTAAATACAACTGGGCGCATTTGGATATTGCCGGCACTGCATGGCGCAGTGGTGGTAAAGACAAAGGTGCAACAGGCCGCCCTGTGGCTATGTTGACCCAGTTTTTAATTAACCGTGTCGGAACCGACATCGAGGGATAACAGTGCCTCAAGTCAGTTTTTATCTGCTGCCGGAACAGGCAGCAGAAGCTGAATCACAGCTGGCGTCAGAGCCAGCTTTTTTTCATGTAGCAGCAAAACTTTGCGCCGATTTGTATCAGGCCGGACAGCGGGTTTTTGTGTTCTGCCAAAATCAGGCGGACGCCGAACTGCTGGATGAGGTATTATGGCGCTTTGATCCAGAGCGTTTTGTGCCACACAATCTGGCGGGCGAAGGCCCTGCACGAGGCGCTCCGGTAGAAATCAGCTGGCTGCCTCCAAGCAACGCGAGGCCGGTTTTAATTAACCTGTCGGCAACAGTGCCGCCTTTTAGTCAGCGTTTTCAACAAATTATCGAATTTGTTCCAGCCGAAGAACTGCTTAAGGTTCAGGCGCGGGAACGATTTAAATTTTATCGCCAGTCGGGGTTAACCCCGCAAACAGTGCAGCTCTGATGGCCGGCCTGCGTTTTTAGTGAGAGTTTCAGGTAACGAAGATGGAAAAGACATTTAACCCGAGTCAAGTTGAACAAGCCATGTATCAGGCATGGGAAAGCAAAGGCTATTTCAAGCCAAGTGGTGACAACAGCAATGGTGCTTATTGCATCATGATCCCACCACCAAACGTGACCGGTAGCCTGCATATGGGCCATGCCTTCCAGCAAACTATTATGGATGCCTTAACCCGCTACAAACGTATGCTGGGTAAAAATACCTTATGGCAAGTAGGGACTGACCACGCTGGTATCGCCACGCAAATGGTGGTTGAGCGTAAACTGGCAGCCGAAGGCAAACCAGACCGTCATGCCATGGGCCGTGAAGCTTTTATTGAAAAAGTATGGGAATGGAAAGCCGAATCAGGTGGCACCATCACCGAACAAATGCGCCGTTTAGGCAACTCAGTCGACTGGGACAAAGAGCGTTTCACTATGGACGCTGGCCTGTCGAACGCGGTGCAGGAAGTTTTTGTACGCTTGTATCAGGACGACTTAATTTACCGTGGCAAACGCCTGGTAAACTGGGATCCGAAGCTGCATACGGCTATTTCTGATTTAGAAGTAGAAAACAAAGAACAAAAAGGCCACCTGTGGAACTTACGTTACCCGCTGGCTGATGGTGTGACGACTGCAGATGGCAAAAACTACATAGTAGTGGCCACTACCCGTCCGGAAACTATGCTGGGCGATACAGGTGTTGCGGTCAACCCGGACGATGAGCGTTATCAATCTTTGATCGGTAAAGAAGTGCTGCTGCCGCTGGTGAACCGCCGTATTCCAATTCTGGCCGACGAACACGCCGATAAAGACAAAGGCACAGGCTGCGTAAAAATAACGCCAGCTCATGACTTTAACGACTACGAAGTTGGTAAACGTCATCAGTTACCGATGATCAACGTGATGACAGCGGACGCCACTATCCGCACTGAAGGCGAGTGTTTCTTCCCGAATGGCGAAGCCAACCCGGCCCATAACACCCTGATCCCGGCTGAATTCCAGGGCCTGGAGCGTTATGCAGCGCGCAAAGCCATAGTAGCGGCCTTTGATGCAGCTGGGCTGTTAGACAAAGTGGAAGATCACAACAACACCCTGCCGTACGGTGACCGTTCTGGCGTGGTAATTGAACCTTTACTGACAGACCAGTGGTATGTGCGTGTTGCACCTATGGCGAAAACCGCTATTGAAGCTGTGGAAAACGGCGACATTCAGTTTGTGCCTAAACAATACGAAAACATGTATTACAGCTGGATGCGTGACATTCAGGACTGGTGTATCAGCCGTCAGCTGTGGTGGGGTCACCGTATTCCTGCCTGGTACGATGCTGAAGGCAAAGTCTATGTTGGTCGCAATGAAGCTGAAGTGCGTGCTAAGCACAGCCTGGCCGACTCTGTCACTTTACGTCAGGACAACGATGTGCTGGACACCTGGTTCAGCTCAGCGCTGTGGACCTTCTCTACTTTAGGTTGGCCGGACAATACCGAAGACTTAAAAACCTTCCACCCAACCGACGTGTTAGTCACTGGTTTTGACATTATTTTCTTCTGGGTTGCCCGGATGATTATGATGACGATGCATTTCATCAAAGATGAAGATGGCAAGCCGCAAGTGCCGTTTAAGACGGTGTATGTCACAGGTTTAATCCGTGATGAAAACGGCGACAAGATGTCCAAGTCCAAGGGCAACGTGATTGACCCGCTGGATATGATTGACGGTATCAGTCTGGACGACCTGCTGGCGAAACGCACCAGCAATATGATGCAACCGCAGCTGGCCGAAAAAATTGGCAACCAGACTAAAAAGCAGTTTCCTGAAGGTATTGAAGCCAGTGGTACTGACGCTTTACGTTTCACTTTAGCGGCTTTGGCCTCTACAGGCCGCGATATCAACTGGGATATGAAACGTTTAGACGGTTACCGTAACTTCTGTAACAAGCTGTGGAACGCCAGCCGTTACGTCACCATGATGACCGAAGAAAAAGAATGTGGTGTTGCAGGCGGCGAGATGGAGCTGTCGTTAGCCGATCAGTGGATCATCAGTCAGTACCAGCAAACCATCAGTCAGTTCCGCGGTTATTTAGACAGCTACCGTTTTGATATGGCGGCCAATACGCTGTACGAATTCACCTGGAACCAGTTCTGTGACTGGTACTTAGAACTGACTAAGCCTGTACTATTCAAAGGCACCGAAGCTCAGCAGCGTGGTACCCGTCATACCTTACTGACAGTACTGGAATCTTTGCTGCGTTTAATGCACCCGATCATGCCGTTTATCACAGAAGAGATTTGGCAGCGTGTTGCGCCCATGATCAGAAGCGATATCAAGCCAGGCGACAGCATTATGCTGCAAGCTTACCCTGAATTTAACCAGGCGCTGGTCAACGAAACCGCTACAGCCGATCTGGAATGGGTGAAGAGCTTTATCGTTGCTATCCGTAACGTACGGGGTGAGATGGATATAGCACCAAGCAAGCCATTGTCTGTACTGGTGCGCAACCTGACAGCAGACGACAGCCGCCGTTTACAAAGCAATATGGCCTTCCTGCAGAATATGGCCAAGTTAGAAGCCATTACTGTATTGGCCGATGGCGACACAGCCCCAGCTTGTGCTGCTCAGTTGTTGGGTAAGATGGATATTCTGATCCCTATGGCAGGCCTGATCGACAAAGAAGCTGAACTGGCCCGTATTGCCAAGCAACTGGAAAAAGCTCAGCAGGAACATGACCGTGTGGCCGGTAAACTGGCGAACGAAGGTTTTGTGGCTAAAGCGCCTGAAGCAGTACTGGCGAAAGAGCGTGAAAAACTGGCTGAAGCTTTGGAAGCGATCAGTAAGTTAAAAGCTCAGCAAGCACAAATAGCTGCGATTTAACTACTCACAGCAACACCATTTAAAAGGCGACTTCACAGTCGCCTTTTTTATTGGCTTTTGTTCGCCATCTTAGCCCAACCCTTTGGAAAAACCTTAAGCTCACAACTAAATAAGAATTCACATAACTCATTAGTATCAACAACTTAATCATTAAATCCTTAGATTATAACTTCCTCAGATGCTGATAAGAGACTTTTTGCAGGACGCTCTTTAAAGTGCATTCCAACACTTAGACGCAGCCCAACTGCGAGCACTTTACATTTAAAAAAAGGAAAATATCATGCGTTTACTCCCTTTAGTTATAGCCACCACATTGGCTTTTGCTGTGACAACTCCTGCTTTGGCCGCAGAGGATAGTCAAAGCGGATTTCATCACAGCAGACTGGACTTTGGCGCTTTTCGAATGACAGATGACAACTTAGTCCGGGATTTAAATGGCTATGCTGTGCAGGCCCAGACTCAGTATTCATCGTCCTGGCAATTTGCGTTGATGTCAAAACATGCTGAAGCCAAAAGCAATAACCAGCAACAAGAATACCGCCGACTGCAACTGGCTGCGCATTATCAGTTTGCTAAGTTAGAACTTTGCCAATGTGATTATCTTGGAGGTCTGGAGCTCAGAGTGGGTGAGGAAAAGTATCAGGGCGTTTTTGCACAGTCGCATCAGTTTTATGCCTTTGGCTATAAATCAGAATGGACACCAGCACAAGACTTTTCGCTGATATCCAACCTGGGCTATCAGTATGACAACGCTCAGGCCGAGTTTTCACGCCGTGGCTGGTACTACGAAGTACAACTGAACTATCAATTAAGCAGTCGGATCAGTCTGTATACCAATTATCAGCGCCAGGAAGACCAACATCACTTTGGTCTGGGCCTTCGTGTGCCGTTGTTCTGAGTTGAGCTTCAGAGCCCATCTTAGCTCGGTATCGAAAACTTAATACCGAGCTAAGCCGCGCTAATCCGCAAAAGCAGGCCAGCGCAGCAGGTATAAATGTAGCTGAGGATAGATCATCATATTGACGAAAAGTTGCTGCGGCGCGCTGGGCTGCATGGTAAAAGTCATGGGCATGCCTTTACCCTGCAATTGCAGCTGCTGCAACGTGACTTTTTCCACAGCATCAGGTTGGTGCAGCGGAAAACGGCGAAACTCCGATTTATCATGCACATAATAATAGACCCAGCCCTGACTCAGTCTGTAGCTGCTTAATAGACTGCCAGCATCTCTGCTCAGCACCTGATCGCCTTTGCCACCATCGACATAATGCATTAACTGGTTGCCGCGATAATAATACAGCTGGCCCAGGTCAAACTGCGGCACTGAGCCCTGGTTTAAGCCCAGGCGCTGCAACTGGCCAGAAGGCAATTGCACCCGCCAGATTTGCTGCTGTTTATTCAAATCCCGTTGCACCACCAGACTGTCGCCACTGGGGTCAAACACCGGAAATAAAAATTCAGCCTGCGGTAAAAGTTGAGTCAATCGCTGTTGCTTTAGCTGGTACAGCCAGAGTACTTTTTTCTGGCTGAAGGCCAATTGCGTTCCGTCTGGGGACCAGCTGATATGGTTGATAGGTTCGTTGGAAGGTGCAAGCTCTGTCAATTGCCTGTCTTGACCCGCTTCACGCAACCAGATTTGCCAGCCCAGGCCTTGTAACACTGCAAAAGCAAAACTATCAGGCTGCACCGGATTCGGCGTAACGGCGGCGACTGAGCCCTGGCCTTGCCAAAACCAACTGAGCTTGCGCTGCTGCTCATCAAACAGATGATCCAGCTGCACCACCTGCATAGAGCCACTGCGTCCAGCTAGTCTGGCGCTGACTTCTGACACTACAGCACTGTGCTCGTCCAGTAAATTCAACTCACCCGCTTCAAAACCTACAGGTAACTTCTGTTTTTGTACCTGAAAGTCCGATAGCCGAACCCGCACTAATTCCAGTCCATTAAGCCCATACAGATAATCCCCTGCCGGGTTAAAAGCCAGCTGCAATACCATGCCTGTTTGCTCAAAGCTAGCCAGTTTCCGCTGTTCATGGGTTCGCAGATCATAGAGGTAAATCAACCCAGCCTTACTATTATCCAACCGGACATAAGCTAACTGATGGCCACCTGGTGACAGAGTAAAATCCAGTAAACCCATGGCGGTACCGCGACTATTGACCAGCACCTGACGCTGGCCTGTTGCCAGTTCTTCCTGGATCAGGTGCACTGAGTTTTGCTGCGATTCCAGCTCAGGGCGATACAGCATTCGGCCATCACCTGCCAGTAAAGCCCGCACTTTAGAACCCGGACTACATCTTGCATCCAGTTGCTGTTGTTGATACGCCGGGTAAGCACTGAAATCATACAATCTGTAGCTGCACTGGCCCGTCTGCATATGCTGGGCCAGTACCAGCAACACTGGCCGACCGGGTTGCCAGTTTTGTACTTGCAAGTGATGTTCAGCCAATTCCAGACTGACAGCTTCTTCACTGGTATTTTGCGCTTGAGGGTTCGTTTTTTTACTATACAACTGCACTATAACCCTGGCTTGCTGGGGTGAATTAAACTGAGAATAGGCCAGTAAAGTTTTATCTGCACTGAGTAAAGGTGTCGACGCCATCCCTTGCGCCCAAGTTATTTGCTGCGGCTTTGGCCAGTCTGAAAGCGGGGCTGAGCTGGCGGGCACAGCAGCTAGCTCTTGCTCCACAGAATCAGGTTCTGCGGGCAGCAATAGATAAGCACTCATTGCCAAAGCACACAGAATCAACAGTAGCAGGGGCCATCGCAACCAAAAGGCTAAGGGCTGGATTGAGGCTGTAGCCAACTCCGGAGCTTTCGCAGTAACAGACTGGAGTTCATTGGATTGGCCGGGCAACGGTTGAGTGGTTAGTTCCAGCTCTTTATCAGGGGCTGCAGTCCCGGATAAAGCAGACACGCCAGCCGTAGTGTTCACACTCTGTTGTCGGAGTATAAACTGCTGCTGCAGAACCTGACTCCACTGCAGGCTATACCCCTTGCGGTGATGTGTTTTTAACACAGAGACATCAAGCAATGGATGCTGTAGTGCCTTTCGCAAATCCGAAATAGCTCTGTTGATGGCGTTATCGTCGACATAGGCCTGCTGCCAGACCTGATCAGCTAATTCTTGTCTGACGATCACCCGCTGAGGGTGCGCTAAAAAATGCTGCAACAAACGAAACAACAGAGGCTCCAGCTCAATCTCCTGATTGAGGTCGATATCGACTATTGCAAACCTGGCAACATCAATGGTCCAGGGACCTAACAACACCATAGGTAATCCATCCTTTTGGGAACTGACGTCAGTTCTTGTGGGTTGCAAATATGCAGCAAATGTAAATTGAATGCCAGAGCTGTTCCCTGACATCAGAGCAAATTTGATAACAACAGAAAGCTGTTTCAGATCTGTCTGCAAGCTGTAAAACTTTCGTGAATAAAATTCAGTTGAAAAGTTTGGCTTAAAGCGTGATCTGCTATACCATTCTGCCGCCACTTAGTCCGTCAAGGTTGAGCGGTTCCCTGAAAATTCTCAAATGGAAGAGACAAGATGAAATTAAAGTTAAGCGCCTTATTCGTTGCCTTAGTAGTGACTGCAGTTCCAGCTCAGGCTGATTGGTTAAATGCAGTCAAAGACGGCGCAGGCAGCATGCTGAAAGAAACCAAAGACAGCGCTAAAACCGCGGCTTTAAATACTTCAGTGCGCACAGCTTTAGGTTTAACTGAGGGTAAATCTACTCAGGCTGCTATTGCTGAGAAACTGGGTGAACCAGTCAGCAAAACAGAAAAAGACGGTAAAACTCTGTGGTTATACGACGTGACCGCTTTATCTGCCAGCTACCCAACTTTAACTGAGTTAGTAAAAACTCAGGAAGCAGCACAAAAGTCTGTGCAATTAAGCTTCAATGGCGATATGTTAGATAAGTTAGAACTGATCACCAACGCTAAGTAATTCTTTAATCACTGCCGCAACCAGCGGCAGTGATTTTTTCCAACTATTTCCCTCCAATGTCTGCATTTTCACGGCTATTCGAACCCACTCAAAAGTTGTAGAAAGTATTTTTTTTGTTATTATTGCGCGCCTGAATTTAACCCGTGTAAATTCATTCTGTTGTTTACCCTGATCTGGCAAACCTGCACTATAAGCAGTGCGATTCAGTCCCGGGCTCTGGCAGCTAAAACCCCAAACACTCCGTATGCAATTGACGCAGCGGTTGGCTTTTATTTTTCTGGCGTTGCCAGGCTTTGTGAAGGAACCCTTAAATGGATTCACCAAGTGCCATTAGTTTGATCCCACCAGTTGTTGTGATGGCTGTTGCCATCTGGCTGAAGCGGCCGATTTTGTCGCTGGTTGTGGGCGCAGTTGCAGGTTTGTTGATGCTGTTTCCAACTCAACCTTTTGAGTTGCTAAATACCTTTGCTGAGATCTCAACCAGCGTGATGCAGGATGAAACCATTGGCTGGTTAATTCTGGTTTGTGGTGGTTTTGGATCCTTAATTGGTTTGTTGATCCATACAGGAGGCGCGGTTGCGTTTGGCCGTTCGGCTTCTAAGCTGGCAACAGGCCCGCGCTCCTCTATGTTTATGACCTTTGTTTTAGGCTGCATTATTTTTATCGACGACTATCTGAACGCGTTAAGCGTGGGTGAAGCGATGAAACGGGTGACAGATAAATACAAAATTTCCCGTCAAATGCTGGCTTATATAGTGGATTCTACCGCTGCACCTATTTGCGTCATTATTCCTATTTCTACCTGGGCTATCTTCTTTGGCGGTTTGCTGGAAAACAATAAAGTCGCTGAAGCCGGGCAAGGTGTGGATGTTTATATGCAAGCCATTCCTTATATGCTGTATCCATGGCTGGCCGTATTGATGGTGCTGTTAGTTACGTTAAAAATTATGCCTGCCATAGGCCCGATGAAAAAAGCTGAACTGGCGGCGCAAAATGGTACACCTCTGGATGTATTGCCTGATGTGGGTGTTGAAGCCAGTGCCAGTCATCACCATGTGCAGGGCCAGACTGTTCCTGCTGGTGATCAGTATGCTGTGCATTCGATGGAACAAGAATTTGAAGGCAGCAATAAACAAGGCAAGCTGCGTAACTTTATAGTGCCTATGCTGATGCTGATCGGTTTTACCATCTACTTTGATATTGATGTACTCAAAGGTCTGTTAGTGACTTTAGTGCTGACTATCGCTTTTTATAGTTACCAGCGTCTGATGCCATTAGGCGAGATGATGGAAGTAATGATGAATGGTTTTAAAACCATGCTACCCGCCATCTGTACTGTAATCGCCGCTTTTGTGTTTAAAGATGTCTGCGACAAGTTATTGCTGCCTCAGTATGTGATTGAAAACCTGACGCCTTATATGACGGCACAAATGCTGCCCGCTATCGTATTTTTAGCTATGGCTGTGCTTTCGTTTGCTACAGGTTCGTCCTGGGGTATTTTTGCCGTTTCAATTCCTATTGTGATGCCTTTGGCTTATGCGGTAGAAGCTGATATCCCACTGGTCATTGGTGCGCTGTTATCGGCCAGTTCTTTTGGCAGCCAGGCCTGTTTCTACAGTGACTCAACTGTATTAGCAGCTCAGGGCTCGGGTTGTAACCTGGTGTCGCATGCTGTGACTCAGTTGCCTTATGCTTTAATAGCAGCCACTCTGGCATTTATTGGTTTTATCCTGATCGCTTAAATCTTCAAAGTTGCATAACAAAAGGCACCGCAAGGTGCCTTTTTCATTTCAGCTACAGGCCAAATTTATCTTGGTTATAACTTTTGGCGATATAGAAAAGCTCAGGCCGTTAATCTACAAAAACGCACAGATTCATACATCCTATCCATTTTTTACGAAATAGTGTTAGAAATAAGCGAGTTAGCGAAGGACTGGCTTGAAAAGCATAAGTGGCCATTCCTTTATTCCATAAAGTTTTAGATACTAAGACTTTTATGCTTGAAGACCGCTAACTATCCAGACATCCGGTTATTTCTAATTCATCTATACAAGACCAATCCATTAGTTATTTTACTTTCTACTCAGGCCTAGAATGCGCTCACTTTCTGCCAGGGCCAGTGCTCTGTGATGCAGAACCTTTAGCACAACGAGGTTTTTATGCTTCATTCAACACAAGAGTTTTTATCCGGCAACACCACATCAGAGGCCAGCAGTGCTTTGCCTGTGCTGGATCTGAGCCTGATGGATGGCACAGCCGTTGAGCAACAATCTTTTATTCAACAATTACGTGTTGCAGCCCGTGATGTCGGTTTCTTTTACCTGACAGGTCATGGTCAAACCGAACAGAAACAACAACAGATTTTAGCCCTGGCCAAACAGTTTTTTGCGCTGCCGCTGGCCGATAAACAACAAGTGCAGATGATCCACTCCCCTCACTTTCGTGGTTACACAGGCTTAGGTGGTGAACTCACCCGTGGTCAACCGGATATCCGCGAACAGTTTGACCTGATGCGGGAAGACGTTATACCAGCCCAGACCGATATCAGTCCGGCCTGGCAAGGTTTAATAGGTCCAAACCAATGGCCAACGGCTTTACCACAGATGAAAACTGAACTGCTGAACTGGCAACAATCGCTGTCTGATATCACGGTTAAACTGATGCGCGCTTTAATGCTGGCGTTACAACAACCTGCTGATGCTTTAGATGCCACCATCAAGGCTGGCCCTTACCAGCATATGAAACTGATCCGCTACCCTGGTGTGGATGCAAAAGCGTCAAACAGCAAACAAGGTGTGGGCGCTCATAAAGATCCGGGCTACCTGACCTTAGTGGTGCAGGATGATCAATCCGGTTTAGAAGTGGAAACCGAACAAGGTTGGGTTTCTGTCGCTCCGCTGCCGGGCGCTTTTGTGGTCAATATTGGTGAGCTGCTGGAACTGGCGTCCAACGGCTACTTAAAGGCTACCTTGCACCGTGTCGTCAGCCCAAATTCTGGTGTAGAGCGTTACTCTTGTGCCTTTTTTATGGCAGCTCAACTGGACGCTACTGTGCCTTTATTGCAGTTGCCGTCTCATTTAGCTGACGAAGCCAAAGGTCCGGCCAGCGATCCTTCTAACCCATTGTTTTATCAGGTCGGCCAGAATGTGCTAAAAGGACGTTTACGTTCGCACCGTGATGTAGCTGCAGCTCATTATGCAGAGTTAGCCAAAGCTGTCTAAGCTCAGCACAAGCAAAGATAAATATAAAAACAGAACTAAGGTTTACTATGAAATTCCGTACTTTAAGTATTCATGCCGGGCAACAACCAGACCCAAGCACCGGCGCTTTAGCTACTCCGGTGTATTTCACCAGCACCTTTAGTTACGGTACAGCTGAAGAAGGTCAGGCCCGTTTTTCCGGTCAGAATCCGGGTTATATCTACAGTCGTTTTGCCAACCCTACGACCGCCGCCTTAGAGCAAAAACTGGCAGCCCTTGAAGGAGCAGACGAAGCTTTAGTCGTAGCCAGTGGTATGGCGGCAGTCAGCGCCATTATGTATGCGCTGACCAATGCAGGGGATGAAGTCGCTTTTATCGACCCTGTCTACGGCGGTACTGATGCCTTTTTACGTAATACCTTAACCCGCGCCGGTGTCACCTTAAGTCGTTACAGCAGCGATAAAGACTTTGCCGAACGGGTGAAACCCAACACCAAAGTGGTGTTATTTGAGCCTATCACCAACCCGACCTTAAAAGTGATAGACACTCGCATAGTGGTAGAAGCGGCCCGTAAAGTCGGCGCTTTGGTGATTTGTGACAATACCTTTTTAACGCCTTATTTATTCCGCCCGCTGGAAATAGGTGCTGATATTGTGATGCACAGCGGCACTAAATACCTGTCTGGCCATGGCGATATTATTGCCGGCATAGTGGCAGGACGCAGCGAACTGATGCAGAAAATCCGCACTGTGGCACTGAAACATATAGGTTCACCTATAGGCCCGCAGGAAGCTTATTTGCTGCAGCGTGGCGTAAAAACTCTGACACTGCGGATGGATGCTCATATCGAAAACGCCCGTAAAGTGGCTGACTTTTTAGCGGCTCATCCTAAAGTGGCCAAAGTCTATTACCCTGGCCATGCCAGTCATCCGGGCCATCAGGCTGTAGCGGACACTGCCAGTGGTTTTGGTGGCATGGTGGCTGTGGATATCGAAGGTGGTTTTGCCAAAGCTGCCGTATTTTTAAATCACCTGCAGTTATTCGCGCAGGCGGTCAGCCTGGGTGATGTCGAAAGCCTCGCTTGTCACCCGGCCAGCACCACCCATGCTGCTATGACAGCTGAAGACAGACAAAAAGCGGGTGTTACTGAAAATCTGGTGCGTCTGAGTATAGGTGTGGAAGATGCGGATGATTTAATAGCCGACTTAGCACAAGCTTTGGCCAAGCTCGACTAAAAGCAGGTATTGGGATGGTGAAGGGTCAAAGCTCAGCCTTTGGCCCTTATTCATTTCAGGACTATAAAATACGAATTTCGTTCTTTTTAAGAATATAAATATCCTCTACATTCATCTCAAGCGTCCAGACGGCTAAAGCTTGAAGCAAGTACAGTCGCAGGATCCGAAGCCTCCACCACTTGCGCTTCGTAGAAAACAAAAAACATCCAGGAACACAAAAACAAAAAACAGACTGACCGGAACGCCGGAAGTGATTAAAAAACTTGCGGAGAATATGATGTCAGTTCAATACACTCAATATTACGGTTTACACAGCAAAGCCAGAACCAGCCCAACCCGTTTCTATAAAAGCTTCCAACTGGCCAGCCTGGCAGCAGCTTTGTTGCTCAGCTTACCCAGCCAAGCCGGTTACCCTAGTATTTACGGCAAAATTAATCTCAGTGCTCAGCAGTATAATTTCGAAAAGTTAAATTTTGCCCAGACCACTCCAGCCACTAGTCCGGTCAGCTATTTGCATACAGGCGCAACCAGCCTGGCTGATGAGCTGGACAACACCTCTGTCGAAAGCAATGCCTCGCGTTTTGGTATTCGTGGTGATTTAGATGTATCAGCCGAGCTGAAAATTGTTTACCTGGTGGAATACGGCATAGACGTCGACAACGGCACCAACGCCAATGGCCGTGAACTGACTCAGCGTAATATCTACGCTGGCTTGCAGGGCGAATGGGGTACGCTGCTTATCGGCAAAAACGATACACCACTGAAAACTCTGCAAACCAATACGGTCGTGCGTGGCGACATCGACAGATTTAACGATGCAGCGCTTGCCGATATCGGCAGCTATCTGGTCGGCGAAAACCGCGCCGATAACGTGATCCAGTACAACTCACCTATTTTCCTTGAAGGTTTTGAATTCAGTTTTGCCGCAGTACAAAGCGAAGAAACAGGCATAGCAGTCAATGCTAACAATCCACAGGATGAAAGTGATTTAGCCAGTGGTTATTCCAGCGCTTTAACTTACGGTAAATCCAAATGGTTTGTTGGTGTCGCCATCGACAACAATGTCGCCACTACAGACGCCATTCGGGTGTTAGGCGAAGTATCTGTTGGCCCGGTGAAATTAGGCGCTATCTACCAAAGCGCTGAAGCCCATAAAGACAGCGACCGTATTGGCCCCTTCTCTAGCTTCGTTGGCTCTTCAGTATCCAGCTCTGGTGCGCAAAACGGCCTGAACCCGATCAGCGAATGGGATGGCGTTTCAGGTAATGCCTTTATTGAGCAGGATGGTTATGTGCTGAATGCGGCCTGGAAAGTTGCAGGCCCATGGACAGCCAAAGCTCAGTACGGCAGCTCAACCTCTACACCAGCCAACAGCAGCTACGGCGATGTGGATCTGACAGCTCTGGCACTGGGTGTGGATTACAAACTAAGTGACGCAGCACGGCTTTACAGCTACTACGCCCAGTTAGAAACCGAAGGTGACAGCCTGATCGGCACAGTAAAACCTAAAGACAGCACTTTGGCCCTGGGCCTGGATTTCAGATTCTGAACCCTATTTTAAAAGGAAAAACGCTATGCAAAGCATCAAAAATAAATTACTGCTGGCCGCCACTGTACTGACCTTAAGTTCAGGCTTAATGGCCAAAGATATTACCTTACTCAATGTGTCGTACGACCCAACCCGCGAGTTATACCGTGATTACAACAAAGCCTTCTCGGCTTACTGGCAGCAAAAAACCGGCGATACCGTCAAAATTGAACAATCACACGGTGGTTCCGGCAGCCAATCACGTTCTGTCATTGATGGCTTAAGAGCAGATGTAGTGACCTTAGCTTTGTCCGGCGATATAGATCCGCTGGCAAAAATTGGTAAGTTACTGCCGGAAAACTGGGAAAGCCGATTAGCCGACAGCAGCGCGCCTTACACCTCCACCATCGTATTTTTGGTGCGCAAAGGTAATCCGAAAAATATCAAAGACTGGGACGACCTGGTAAAAGAAGGGGTCGAAGTGATCACTCCGAATCCGAAAACCTCAGGCGGCGCCCGCTGGAACTATTTAGCAGCCTGGGCTTATGCCGAACAAAAATACGGCTCCGATGATGCAGCCAAAGACTTCGTTGGCAAGCTGTTTAAAAACGTACCTGTACTGGACTCTGGCGCCCGTGGTTCAACCACCACTTTTGTGCAGCGTGGCATAGGGGATGTGTTACTGGCCTGGGAAAACGAAGCCTTTTTGGCAGTCAATGAATTAGGCAAAGACAAGATTGAAATCGTAGTGCCGTCCTTGTCTATTCTGGCTGAACCTTCTGTTGCTGTAGTGGATAAAAACACTGAAGCCAAAGGCACCACCGAAGTAGCTACTGCCTACCTGCAGTACCTGTATAGCAAAGAAGGCCAACAACTGGCGGCCAAACATTACTACAGACCTCGCGACAAAGCAGTGGCAGCAGAGTACAGCAAACAGTTCCCACAACTGAAGCTGGTGACTATTGCCGACTTTGGTGGCTGGCAAAAAGCCCAACCAGAACACTTTGGTGATGGCGGCGTGTTTGACCAAATTTATAACTAGTCATAGACCTCAAAATAATTGGAGCTGCAGCGCGGCATTGTAGGGGCAGGGTTTATCCCTGCCCACCTGGTGTCAGAATCAAGGCACCAGAGTCAAAATGCCAGCACAGCTGCAGTTTTATCTGCGAAAGGGATAACCACAAAGGAGGTTCCTTATCTTGAACAAATCATCCTGGCTAAAACCCACCGTATTACCCGGCTTTGGCTTATCCCTGGGCTTTGCCACCTTTTATTTAAGCTTAATAGTGCTGCTGCCTTTAGCCGCTTTATTGGGTCATAGCCTGACGTTAAGTTGGGCAGAATTCTGGAAAGTAGTGGCCAGTGACAGAGCTATCGCCAGTTATCAGCTGACTTTTGGCGCCTCTTTTATTGCTGCAGCTGTCAATCTGGTGTTTGGTTTGATCGTCGCCTGGGTGTTAGTGCGCTACAACTTCTTTGGCAAAAAGGTGATTGATGCCTTAGTCGATTTACCCTTTGCTTTACCCACAGCAGTAGCAGGCATAGCGCTGACAGCCATTTATGCCCCTAATGGCTGGATTGGCCAGCATTTAAGCGCTTGGGGCATTAAAGCCGCCTACAGCCCGTTAGGTGTCACCTTAGCATTGATTTTTATCGGCCTGCCTTTTGTAGTGCGCACAGTGCAGCCTGTACTAGAGGATTTGGAAAAAGAAATTGAGGAAGCAGCCGCCAGTTTAGGTGCAAATCGCTTACAAACCTTTTGCCGCATTTTATTCCCAGCTCTGTTGCCCTCTTTACTGACAGGTTTTGCGCTGGCATTTGCCCGTGCTGTCGGTGAATACGGTTCTGTGGTCTTTATCAGCGGCAATATGCCAATGAAAACTGAAATTACGCCGCTGCTCATCATGACCCGCTTAGAACAGTTTGATTATGCCGGTGCCGCCGCACTTGGCTCTGTGATGTTATTGATTTCCTTTATTTTATTGCTGCTGATTAACCTGCTTCAACACTGGAGCAATAACAGACATGGAGCCAAAGCATGAGCAGTATCCCACTCGTTTCCCCTCATCCGGCAGCTGCAGCTTTACGCAAAGCCACCACAGAACCTGCATGGGTCAGACTACTGCTCACCTGCATTGCCCTGTTGTTTTTAAGTCTGTTCCTAGTGCTGCCATTAATCATTGTTTTTAGCGAAGCTTTTGCCCGTGGTGCTGAACTGTATTGGGCTTCCATCAGTGAACCTGCTGCTTTACATGCGATTAAACTCACACTGATAGCAGCAGCTATTGCTGTACCCTGCAATGTGATTTTTGGTCTGGCAGCCAGCTGGGCTATCGCCAAGTTTCAGTTTAAAGGCCGGCAGCTGTTGATCACCCTAATAGATCTGCCAATAGCCGTCTCACCTGTGATTGTAGGTTTAAGCCTGATGCTGATTTTTGGCGCTCGCGGTTATTTAGGCGATTGGCTGATGGATCATGATGTGCGCATTATGTTTGCAGTCCCCGGCATAGTACTGGCGACTATTTTTATCACCTTTCCTTTTGTGGCCCGTGAGCTTATTCCATTAATGCAGGAGCAAGGCAGGGAGCAGGAAGAAGCCGCTTTAACTTTAGGTGCCAACGGCTGGCAAACCTTTTTCCGGGTTACTTTACCTTCAGTGAAATGGGCCTTGTTATACGGCGTGATTTTAGCCAATGCCCGCGCTATGGGTGAGTTTGGCGCTGTCAGTGTGGTGTCAGGAAAAATCCGCGAGCAAACCAATACCATGCCTTTGCATATTGAAATCTTGTACAACGAATATCAGTTTGCTGCCGCTTTTGCCGTATCGTCTTTATTAGCTTTATTGGCTTTAGTCACACTTCTGCTGAAATCCCTGCTGGAATACAAAGCGGCCAAAGATTTAGCCCAAGGCCGATCGCACTAACCTCTACTCAGCCTGTTAGCTGCGGATTTCGCAGCTAACAGGCGTCTCTGCCAGAGCTTTTGCAAAAACGCCGTCATCGTTCAGGTTCTCTTGAGCAGCAAGTCCTGTCAGCAAGCCTTCCTGCTCAGCGACCACTAAAGCCACCATGGTATCGCCAGTGACATTAGTGGTAGTGCGGGCCATATCGACAATACGGTCGATGGCGGCGATAAAGGCGATACCTTCCAGCGGTAAACCCACCACAGATAAAGTCACAGTCAGCATCACCAGCGCAGTGCCTGGCACACCAGCTGTGCCTAATGAAGCCAAAGTGGCGGTACCAACAATCAGCAGATAATCAATAAACTGCAGTTCAATGCCGTATAAGCTGGCAATAAAAATAGCGGCTATTGCCGGATAAATACCACCACAACCATCCATATTGATGGTTGAACCTAAAGGCAACACAAAACCCGCATAGTCTTTGGAGACCTTCAGATCTTCAGTCACAGCTTTGTAACTGGCAGGCAAAGAGGCATAACTGGAGCAGGTACTAAAGGCAACCAGTTGCACCGGGAAAATAGCTTTGAAGTAATCCGTTACTTTCATTGAACTGAAAAAGTGCACAAAACCGCCATAGGTCAGGCCAATATGCAGCAAACAGCCAACATAAATAGCCAAAATAAACTTACCCAGCGGCAGCAACATCTCCAGGCCATAAGTGCCAACCACCCAGGCTATCAAACCAAAAATACCCACAGGAGTAAACAGCAGCACCAGACGGGTGACCTCAAACATCATATCGGCGCCAGAGCGAACCACTGCAAGCATAGCAGTGCCCTTTTCGCCTATATTACGCAGAGCAAGCCCCAACAAAATGGCAAACAACATCACAGGTAAAACCTGTCCCTGCGCCATAGCGGCCACAGGATTTGCAGGTATTAAATCCACCAGTACCTGACTGACAGGAGGTATGACTTTTTCGGTCACTTGTGCAGCCACTAAATTCTGGCCAGCTTCAAATTGAAAAGCTGTGCCTACACCCAGGCCTATCAGGCTGGCAATCAAAGCGGTCAATAAAAATAGCCCCACTGTTTTACTGGCGATACGACCTAAGCCTTTGCCTTGTCCCAGTGAGGTAATACTTAAAATCAGGCTAAAAAACACCAGCGGGATCACTAACATCTTAATGGCATTGATATAGGCGGTTCCCAACGGCTTTAATAGCAGCGCATCAGTGCCTAACACTAAACCCGCAATGACACCCAATGCCATAGCAACTAACACCTGCTGCCAGAGTGCAAATTTTAAATTGATGTTTTTCATAACAAATTCCACAGAAGATAGCTGGCCAGTATAAGTGCCAGACCAATTCGGACCTATTCAGTTCTGTTCTAAGCAAGAACCAAAAGGAGCAAGGCTTTGGCTGATGCTAACGCCTAAATATGATATTCACTTTTGGAATATAAATTACATTTACACAATCATTTTGATCTAATAGATTAAAGCTGTTGCCGCAATACCTCACCTGGTAGTGCAGCAACCACCTTAGTTGTTGAATGGATGCGAAATTCGTAGGGTACATGGAGTGCCACCCCCCGCTACGTTCTATTCCTTGTCCTGTTGCTTGTGGTCCACAGTCTTTATCGACTTAAGTGACTACCCCAATATAGCCCCGCTAACTTTTCGGCGGGGTCTTTTTTATTCACAAAACCTTTATATCTATTTGAAATATTCAATCACAATTTATTGAAATGTTTACATAAAAGATTGGGTATGATTCGAATGTAGTACATTAATGAAAGGACTTAGCATGACGATAAAAACTCCACTGGCATCCGCTATCAGTTTGGTATTGATCAGCGGTGCTTACAGCAGCAGCACTCTGGCGCAACAGGCGCAGGCTGACGTAGAGAAAATTTCCGTGATTGGCAGTCGTCTATCCGTGCGATCAGCCACCGAAACCAGCTCACCAGTCGATATTATTGATGAAGCTCAACTGGCAGGCACAGGTGCGCTGGAAACAGCCAAAGCTTTGCAAATGCTGGTTCCAAGCTTTAACTTCCCGACATCTTCTATTACAGACGGTTCTGATGCAGTAAAACCAGCCAGTTTAAGAGGTTTGTCACCAGACCATACGCTGGTATTAGTGAATGGTAAAAGACGCCATGGCACAGCTTTGGTTCACCTGAACGGTACTATGGGCCGCGGTAGTTCAAATGTCGATTTGAATACTATCCCTGTTTCAGCCATTAAACGCATTGAAGTACTGCGTGACGGTGCTGCGGCTCAATATGGTTCGGATGCTATTGCTGGCGTTATTAACATAGTACTGAAAGATCAGGCGGGCTCGGGTGAGATTACTGCCAGCACAGGTCAAACCTACGAAGGCGATGGCGAATACTACAAGGCGTCGCTGAATTCAGGCTTTCGTTTTGCCGATACTGGCTTTGTAAACTTCAGTGTGGAGCAACAGCACAAAAATGGCACCAACAGAGCGGGTTTAGATCCACGTGAGCAATACAACCCGATTAACGGCGCTCCGGATCCGCGTGAAGCCAGTTTTAATCGGCTAAGTCACAAAGTGGGTGATGCCGCATTTAAACAACAAGCTGTGTTTATTAATGCAGGCTACGAGCACGGCACTACAGAATGGTATGCCTTTGGTGGCGCCAGTCACAGAGAATCAGCTTCAGGCGCTTTTTATCGTATAGCGAAAGATGCGCGTAACGTCCCGGAAATTTACCCTGACGGCTATCTACCGGAAATAGCACCAGAATCAGGTGATTACTCCTTAACTACAGGAGTCAGATTTGACGTTGCTGACTGGCGCCTGGACCTCTCTGCTGGCACAGGTGAAAGCAGCTTCAAATACTATGTCAATAATTCGCTGAATGCATCTTTTGGCCCCACCAGCCCAACCAGCGCTTATGCCGGTGAACTGGTGAATGCTGAGCAAAACTTTAATGTTGATGCCAGTAAAAGATACAGCTTTGTCAACGATTCAGAATTGGTGGTATCCACAGGGCTAAGCCGCCGCCATAACAGCTACCAGATTAATGCTGGTGAAGAGGTATCATGGCGCAACTATGGTTATCAGAATAAAGCCGGAGGTATTCAGGGTTTTGGTGGTTTTACCCCAGAGTCAGAAGTAGACGAATCGCGCCACAATACCGCACTTTATCTGGAACTTGAAAACGCCCTGACAGACGATTTTACCTGGGGTGCAGCTGTACGTCAGGAAGACTATTCCGACTTTGGCAGCGACACTAGCTGGAAACTGTCTGGCCGTTATCAATTGACTGAGAAATGGGCTGTACGTGCCACAGCAAACGATGCGTTCCGGGCCCCTAGTGTGCAGCAACTGTATTTCTCTAACTTGTCGACACTTTTTGTGGCCGATCCGCAAACAGGTGTGCTGACACCTACTGAATCCGGTACTTTTAACAATATATCGGCCGTAACCCGAGCTATTGGCCAGGGTGATTTGCAAGCAGAGTCGGCGTTAAGTTTCAGTGGCGGCATTACCTTTCAGGGTGATGACGGCTTCAGCTTCACGTTGGATGGCTACCGCATTGAGCTGGACGACCGCGTGATACTGACAGGCAGCGTTGCCCGTGCCGACAGTGTTGCTTTAGCTGCTATTTTGGGTGATTCAGGAGCAAACTCAGTTCGGTTCTTTACTAATGCTGTAGATACCACGACTCAAGGCCTGGAAGCTGTAGTGGCCTACCAGTGGGACGCTGGGTTGTGGGGAGAATGGAAAACTTCGTTCAGCGCGCAATACAACGACACCAGCATAGACGCTATCCGTGTTCCCACTCTGTTGGATGGTCTTCAGAGCAAACTCTTTGATCGGGTTGAGCAAGTACGTTTAACCAAAGCCAATCCAAATAAAGGCGCAGTCTGGAGCCTGACACAGGATTACAAGCAGCTGCAAACCAATCTGAGACTAAACTACTTTGGTCCTTACACTATTGGTTATGCCACAGGAGATAAAACCTACAGCGGCAAAACTACAGTGGATATCACTTTTCACTACGAGCTGACGGATCAATTGCGTTTTGGCTTTGGCGCCAACAATCTGTTTGATACTTATCCGGATAAACAACCGGAGATCAACAGCTTCAATGGGATCTTTATCTATCCAAATACCAATGCGCCTTTTGGCTTTAACGGTGGCTCTTATTACGCAGATCTGAGTTATCGCTTCTGAGCAGGTGAATAACAGTATCTTCAAGGCAGCTTCGGCTGCCTTTTTTATGTCCATGGAAGGACGGTATGTCGCAACTGTCGGGGTGATAACGGTCTTTCGAAATGCCAACAGTTTGGCATTTCGTCGTTATCACGCCTTAGCCTCTGGCGCAGGCCGGAAGCCTGTTGCGACTAGATCGGATAGATCTGCTGTCCAGTGCCGGAACTGGCCAGACAAAACCCTAAAGGCTCTTTAGTATGAGGTCTTCTTATTGAACAGGATTAGTATCATGCCCACCTACTTTCACCAACTTCACCACCAAAGACCCCCTTTACTGCTTATCAACATCTGGGACCCGGCCAGTGCGGTTTTAGCACAACAACAAGGTGCCCAAGCCCTTGGCACCTCCAGCGCCGCTTTAGCCTGGTCTTTGGGATACGTTGATGGTCAACAGCTTCCAGTTGCCGAATTGCTGGCCGCAGTAAAGCGTATCCTGCGAGTGATTCAATTGCCTTTGACTGTGGATATAGAACAAGGCTATAGCGATGAACCAACACAAGTTGCAGAATTGGTTGTGCAGTTGGCAGAGCTGGGGGTGGCTGGTATTAATATTGAGGATGGGACAGCTACGCCAGAGCTTTTATGCGCAAAGATCCGCGCTTGTCGTCGCCTTTTAAACGAGCGGGCTATGTTTATCAACGCCAGAACTGATGTCTATCTGGCGCAATTGGCTACAGGGTCAGAAGCTGTTACAGAGTGCCGTAGACGGTTGGCCTTGTATCAAGAGGCTGGGGCTGATGGCGCTTTTGTGCCTGGATTAACGGATTTAGCTGTGGCGAAACAATTGAGTCAGCATTGCAGTTTGCCGCTGAACTTAATGGGCTGGCCGGAAGCTGCAACTGTTGAGGATTTAACTGCAGCCGGAGTGAAGCGCTTAAGTGCAGGGCCTGCTTTATTTCTTCAGAGTTATCAGGCTTATCAGGGGGCTGTGTTAAGTTTTTTGCAACAAAGTCCACTTGCAGATCCCGCTTTAAATTACTCTGATCTCAATAACTTATTCAGTTAGTACCTCAGTGAAATGGTCAGCTAAATACCTTCGCCAAGAAAAACCTTAGTGTAACGGGGCTTCACCCAGGCTTGTTGCCCCACTGATAACCCCAGTTGTTTAAAACGATCACGAGCCAGCTCCACATAAATAAGTTGCTGGCTGTCTTTGGCTAACAATTCCAGCCGGACATTGGGGCCTACTATGGTAATCAGGTCGACTTTGGCTTCCAGCGCTTCGTCCGCAGGTTTGAGCAACAGATCAATTTCATGCGGCCGTACATAAGCAAAACCACTCTCTTCCTGTTCGTCGCTAAATTCCGACGAGGCGACAGACAACTGGCCTATTTCGGCTTTGCCTTGTTTAATGCGGGCGTGGAACAAGTTCACATTGCCTAAAAACTCATAAACAAAAGGATTGGCCGGGTTGTCGTACACTTGCTCAGGTGAGCCTTGCTGCTCAATCCGGCCTTTGTTCATCACCACTATTTTGTCGGCCACTTCCAGTGCTTCTTCCTGATCGTGAGTGACAAAAACGCTGGTGACATGAATTTCATCATGCAGTCGGCGCAGCCAGCGGCGCAATTCGGCTCTGACCTTGGCATCCAAAGCACCAAAAGGTTCGTCCAGCAGCAGTACTTTAGGCTCAACCGCCAAAGCCCGGGCTAAAGCAATACGCTGACGTTGACCACCGGAGAGCTGGGACGGATAGCGGTCTGCAGTCCAATCCAGTTGCACCAGCTCCAGCAAATGCTGCACTTTTTTACGGATTTGCTCTGGGGTAGGACGCTGCTTTTTTGGTTTGACTGTTAAACCAAAAGCCACGTTTTCATAGACTGTCATATGCTTAAACAGCGCATAGTGCTGAAATACAAAACCTACACCTCGCTCTGACACATGGCGCGCGCTGATATCCAGATCATCAAAGTGGATGCTGCCACTGTCGGCTTGCTCTAAGCCGGCAATAATACGTAACAAGCTGGTTTTACCTGAACCTGAAGGGCCAAGTAGGGCGGTGAGCTCACCGGTCTGAATGGATAAACTGACATTATCGACGGCAACAAAGTCACCAAATTTTTTATTGATCTGCTCTATTCGGATGCTCATATCAGCGCTCTGACTTCAGGTTGCAGCCAGTACAGCTTTTGCGTTAGTGGCTCAACATCACTTCAGATCCGGTGGTCCGGTGCGCCGAAGCAGGAGAAAAATTGATTCCCTAAGTAATTGGAGTTACAGCAAGGCGACCAGTGAAAGAATCCCCATGAACATAGTGGCCTATGTGATTGGGGTGATAGAGCATGGTCAACACAGCAGCAGCTTCAAGTACGACGGGTAGGTTCACTGAGGGACGCAGTCTGAACCGTGAAGACTAAGCTTTATCCAGACGTAGTTTTTCGTTTTTTTCCAACTGCACTAATTTGCCCTGATGAAACACCAGTTCAATAGATCCAAACTCTACCCGACCCACCAGTTTTTCCAGTTTATCGAGCAGTTGGTTCAGCAAATCTGCAGATATTTCTTTTGCCGCCATCTCTGTTCTCCTTAAGGACATCTCTATGTCTTTATGCATTAAAGCAGAGCTAACTAATAACTTAAAATACTTTAAAGTAGCAAGGTTATACGAAAAAGAAATAAAAAAGGGTCAGAGTCAAGACTCTGACCCTAGTGACTTGATTTAGTGACGTGGAGCTTCGTCGTCTTCGTCATCATCGAAGTCGCCTTCTTCGTCTTCGCCACCTTCAAAATAGGTGCCCCAACCGTCGTATTCGACACCAAACTTCTGCGCTAAGGCTTCCAGTTTGATTGCATCTGCTGTGATGCTGGCGCCGTCCAGTGATTGCTCACGAATAGCGTCGAATACCCAGGCGGTGCCGCCTTCTTCAAATTCAACTTCTTCGGCGTCTGTGACTTCGTAACCTAATTTAAAGACTTCCACAGCCAGTTTTTCTAAGCGGGCAAAATCTTCATGGTAAAAATGGTGTTCGATGGTGTATTCCGCATCCGGATCGCTGCCGTCTTCCATCAATGCAGCTATGGTGTCTTCAGTAAATTCTTGCCAGTTTTCCATGATATTACCCCGTGACAGTCAATGAGTCGGCAGTGTAGTCGGTTGCCACTTCGCTATCAAGCAGCTTAATCTTATCTGCCATCTGTTGCCGTATTGTTTCAGCCAGTTCACGGGCCGGAGTTCCTTCAGGCTGGATAGGTGACAAAATCTCAATAATGACTCTGCCGTTATTCCATTTGTTTAAGCGCACCTTGTTGGTACTGC
Organism: Rheinheimera mangrovi; assembly: GCF_003990335.1. Lineage (NCBI taxonomy): Bacteria > Pseudomonadati > Pseudomonadota > Gammaproteobacteria > Chromatiales > Chromatiaceae > Rheinheimera > Rheinheimera mangrovi. Next base: position 3,814,352 of record NZ_CP034683.1, read on the forward strand.
TCATACAAATAGGCACCAGCGGCACTTTAGCTTGGTGTGCAATATGAAAAGCACCGGTTTTAAAAGGCAATAAACCACGGCCATAACTACGGGTACCTTCAGGAAATACCCAGACCGAGACTTTGTCCTGCACTATACGATCCACTGCGCCCTGCATAGTGCCTACTGCTTTGGATTTATTGGCTCTGTCGATCAGGATATTGCCACTGAGCCAATACAGCTGACCAAAAAACGGGATCCATTTCAGGCTTTTTTTACCTATGGTGACAGTGCCAGGTAATAAAGCTTTGCTGATAGTAAACAAATCGTAGTTATTCTGATGGTTGGCTAAAAACACACATGGCATAGCAGCTGTCACTTCAGGAGCCTGACGCACTTCGACTTTTAAACCAAAGATCCAGGCCGCCCAGCCGTACCAGCTGGAAAATAGCGCCACGTTCGGGACATAAAAAGGACGAACCAGACAGATCAGCAAACCCACTAAGGCACTGAATACAATAAAAATGGCGACCAGCACCAAGCGTAGAATAGCTAACACAAAAAGGCCCCTGTATTTTACAAGGGCCTGAGTATAACGGCATTAGTGTTTTTGTCTGGTTTGATCTGTTTCCCGCTAGGGATCGAATTGTAATTCAAGACGGGCGGGTACAAGACCCGCCCCTACAGTCTATTCCGTGGCATCGCCAGCCACTTCACCTGTTAACAGCTCGTCAATCCGCTGCAAACCCCGGGGCAGCTTGTTACCACGACGACCGCGTTCGCCTATGTAATGGGCTAAATCATCCACCTTGATGGTCATTTTGCGTTTACCTGCCACTAAAGTCACAGCTGTGGCTGCAGGCACAACGGTTAAAAGTTTCAGATACTCTTCACGGCTGGCGGCGCGGGCTGAAGGAATAGACAAAATCTTATTACCTTTACCTTTGCTCAGCTGTGGTAACTCAGCCACAGGGAACACCAACATACGACCTTCAGTGCTGATAGCCACCACTAAATCCGTTTCCGGGTTTTTGATAGGCACAGGAGGCAATACTTTAGCGCCGGTCGGCAAACTTAATACCGCCTTACCCGCTTTATTACGGCTGACTAAGTCGGCAAAAGTGCCAACAAAACCATAACCTGCATCACTGGCCAGCAATAATTTCTGGCTGTCTTCAGCCATCAGTACATGCTCAAAGTTTTCACCAGCCACTAAGGTAAAGCGGCCTGTTAACGGTTCGCCCTGACCTCGGGCTGAAGGTAGATCATGAGCTTCGGCAGCAAAAGCGCGACCTGATGAATCGATAAAGGCGGCGTATCTGTTACTTCGCCCCATAGCGGCCGCTTTAAAACCGTCCCCCGCTTTGTATTGCAAACTGTTGCCGTCGACATCATGGCCTTTGGCGCAGCGCACCCAGCCTTTTTCTGACAGCACTACAGTGACAGGCTCACTTGGCAGTAATTCTTTTTCGCTTAAGGCTTTGGCTTCTTCACGCATCACTATTGGGCTTCTGCGGTTGTCGCCATATTTTTCAGCATCTGACAGCAGCTCTTCACGGATCAGCTTGGTTAGCTTTTTCTCTGAACCTAAAATGCCTTCTAAGTAGTCACGCTCTTTTTCCAGCTCGGCTTGTTCGCCGCGGATTTTCATCTCTTCAAGCTTGGCTAAGTGACGTAACTTTAATTCCAGTATGGCTTCTGCCTGACGTTCGGTAATGCCGAAATGCGCCATTAACACCGGCTTGGGCTGATCGTTTTCGCGAATAATTTTAATCACTTCGTCGATGTTTAAAAACGCGATCAACAACGCCTCTAAAACATGCAAACGATCCAGCACTTTATCCAAGCGGAACTGCAGACGACGACGCACTGTGTCGCGGCGGAACACCAGCCATTCAGATAAAATTTCCAATAAGTTTTTCACCCTGGGCCGCTGATCCAGGCCCAGAATGTTTAAATTGACGCGATAGCTTTTTTCCAGATCCGTGGTGGCAAACAAATGCGCCATTAGCTGTTCCACGTCTATGCGGTTGGAACGCGGTACTATCACGATACGGGTTGGGTTTTCATGATCAGATTCATCACGTAAATCACTGACCATAGGCAGTTTTTTCGCGTTCATCTGAGCCGCTATCTGCTCCAGCACTTTCGAGCCTGAGGTTTGATGTGGCAAGGCGGTGATAATAATGTCACCATCTTCCAACTGATACAAACCACGCATCTTAATGCTGCCGCGGCCTGTTTCATAAATAGCCTGCAGTTCGTGCGCCGGACTTATAATTTCAGCGTCAGTCGGATAATCCGGGCCCTGAATATACTGCATTAAGTCAGGGACAGTGGCTTTTGGGTTATCCAGTAAAAAGGCAGTGGCGTTGGCCACTTCACGGGCATTATGCGGTGGTATATCTGTTGCCATACCAACAGCTATACCCGTCACGCCATTGAGCAGAATATGAGGTAAACGCGCAGGTAAAGTACGGGGCTCTTCCATTGTGCCGTCAAAGTTTGGCACCCAGTCCACAGTGCCCTGCCCCAGCTCGTTTAATAAGACTTCACTAAAGCGGGATAACTTGGCTTCGGTATAACGCATAGCAGCGAAAGACTTTGGATCGTCCGGCGCGCCCCAGTTGCCCTGACCATCGACTAGCGGGTAGCGGTAAGAAAACGGCTGAGCCATCAGTACCATAGCTTCGTAACAGGCACTGTCACCATGAGGGTGGAACTTACCTAACACGTCACCCACAGTACGGGCAGATTTTTTGTATTTCGCCAGATGCGACAACCCCAGCTCTGACATCGCATAAATAATACGGCGTTGGACTGGTTTTAAACCATCACCAATAAATGGCAAAGCCCGGTCCATAATGACGTACATCGAATAATTCAGGTAGGCTTCTTCAGTAAAGCGACGCAGCGGCAGCTGCTCTGTCCCTTCATTGGTTATCATAATATCTGTCATTTTTTGCTTCCGTTAACCAGCCTGATTTGATTGTTGTTTTTCAAGCGTTTGGGCTTGCAATTGAGCCTGGCGACGCGCCAGTTGCCATAGCAGTAACACCAGTAAAACTAAGCTGGTGCAGCCAAACAGTCCTATCCATAACCACTGGTTTTGTCTTTTGCGTTCAGCTTCCTGCAAGCGCAGGGCCTGTAATTCATTATCTTTGGCCAGCAACTCGTTTTGAGCCTGCTGGCGCTGCACATCAAAACCTAAGCGCAGTTTCTCCACAGCCAGTTCATGTTCTTTATTGCGTAATTTGTGATAACCCTTAAAAAACTGAGCCAGATGCTCATAGGCTTTTTGATAGCGGCCAGAATCCGCCTCCAGCCTGGCTTTTAAATTCAGGATCCATAACTGGCTGGACTGATTAGCATCATTTTCCTCTTTACTTAAGCTTTGCTCTGCCTGTGCCAATTCCTGGCTAGCCAAAGAAATCTGGCCCAGCTCTCGGTAAATCAAGGCTTTTTCATAGTGGTGCATCGAGTTTTGATAAGTCGACTGCAAACCTGGTAGATACTGCTCAGCTTTTTCGATATAGGCCAAAGCTGCATCCAGCTTTTCATTGTCTTTGCTGGTCGAGGCCAGCCCCAGATAGGCAAAATACAAATTTGCCTGATCCTGTTGCGCTATCGCCAACTGCAGTAATTGGTCATAGCGTTGCATGGCTTTGTCGTACTGTTTTAAATAGCTGTAACTTCTGGCTAAATTAAACAACACATCCATTTTGTCTTTTTGCCAGCCCAGCGCATCATAACCTTCAAGCGCTTTTTCCATAAAATCTATGGCTTCTTGGTCAAAACCAAGACCTACATACAAGAGCCCCAATTCAGAATTTACATATGCCAGAATTTCCGGATCCTTTAGCAACACGGCTCTGTCGTAACTGCTTTTCAGCAAGACTAAAGCTTCCTGAAATTTATCCTGAATGCTGTAAATGGCAGCGATGTTAATGTCGGCTTCGATATGCAGTTTTTCGGCTTTTAATTCGACTGCCAGTGCTGAAGCCTGCAGATAATAATGCAGGGCCTGCTGATACTGACTTTGCATTTCCAGTGCAAACCCAAGGTTATTCCAGAAATCTATAGTGGTTAAATCCCGGCGCTCACCCAACAAAGCCAGACCACGTTCAGCCACTTCCTGTTGCTGCTGATGCCTGCCTAAACTTTCATAGATATCAGCCAGTTGCAATAAATACTGCACCTGTAATTCAACAGGCCAATCACCATAAGCAGGCTGTTGCTTTTCTAACAGTTGCAGCATTTGTTCAGGTTGTTGGGCTTTTTGTTGTTTGACCTGCACCAGCCAGTCAGGTGCGCTCTTTTCATCAGCATGCAGTGGCGCCGCCAGACAAAAACAGAGGCTTAACAGAGTTCCCCATGATTTGAGGTATTGTAGTGGTTTCATCTGTAATCCTTCAGGGCTCAGGCAAAATACTAAACGGCCACTATAGCGCGGTCGCCTTTCATCTCCAGCCAGTCTTTTCGGTCTGTTGCCCGCTTTTTCGCCAGCAACATATCCATCATTTCCATTGTCTGTACCAGATCATCTATGGTCAGTTGCACCAGTCGTCTGGTGTTTGGATCTATGGTGGTTTCACGCAGCTGCAATGGGTTCATTTCACCCAAACCTTTAAAACGTTGCACGTTAATTTTGCTACGTTTTTTCTCGGCTTCTAAACGATCCAGAATGCCTTTTTTCTCGTCTTCATCCAGCGCATAAAACACTTCTTTACCACAGTCGATACGGTACAACGGCGGCATGGCGACATAAATATGACCGGCTTCCACCAGAGGGCGGAAATGGCGCATAAACAAGGCACACAATAAGGTTGCGATGTGTAAACCATCAGAGTCAGCGTCGGCCAGAATACAAATCTTACCGTAACGCAACTGGCTTAAATCGGCTGAGTTTGGGTCCATGCCTATGGCGACAGAAATATCATGCACTTCCTGTGAACCCAGAATTTGCTCGGATTCGACTTCCCAGGTATTGAGAATTTTACCGCGCAGTGGCATCACGGCCTGAAACTCACGATCCCGTGCCTGTTTAGCAGAGCCGCCAGCTGAGTCCCCTTCGACAAAAAACAGTTCAGTCCGGTTTAAATCCTGTGACGAACAGTCTGACAATTTGCCCGGTAACGCTGGACCTGCAGTGACTTTTTTACGGATAATTTTTTTCGCAGCACGCAGACGTTTTTGCGCGTTGTTGATACAAAACTCTGCCAGCTGTTCGGCGATATCTGTGTGTTCGTTCAGCCATAAACTAAAGGCATCTTTCACCACACCGCTGATAAAAGCCACGGCCTGACGGGACGACAGCTTCTCTTTGGTTTGACCGGCAAACTGCGGTTCCTGCATTTTTAACGACAGGATGTAACTGCAGCGGTCCCAGACATCTTCAGGTGTCAGCTTAATGCCACGTGGCAATAAATTACGGAATTCACAAAAATCACGTAATGCTTCTAACAAGCCCTGACGTAAGCCATTGACGTGAGTACCACCTTGAGCTGTTGGAATTAAGTTGACGTAACTTTCAGTGATGAGTTCGCCACCTTCAGGTAACCAAAGCACAGCCCATTCTACCGCTTCATGACTGGCACTGAAGCTGCCGACAAAAGGCTGCTCCGGCAGCGCTATCATGTCTTTGACCGCATCCATTAAATAATCGCGGATACCGGCCTGATAACACCACTGATAACTCTGGTTGTTGACCTTATCGTCAAACTTGATAGTCAGGCCTGGACACAATACGGCTTTGGCTTTAAGCACATGCAGCATGCGGCTGACAGAAAACTTAGGCGAATCAAAATAATCAGGCGCAGGCCAGAAGCGCACTCTTGTGCCTGTATTGCGTTTGCCTACTGTGCCGGTAATAGCCAGTTCACTGACTTTATTGCCATGCTCAAAGGCTATTTCATAGACATTGCCATCGCGACGCACTGCCACATCAACCCGACTGGATAAGGCATTCACGACAGAAATACCTACGCCGTGTAAACCACCTGAGAATTGATAGTTTTTATTGGAAAACTTACCACCAGCGTGCAAACGACAGAGGATCAGTTCGACACCAGACACCCCTTCTTCCGGGTGGATATCCACCGGCATACCCCGACCATTGTCTATGACTTCCAGCGATTGATCCTCGTGCAAAATCACATGCACTAAATCGGCATGGCCAGCCAAAGCTTCGTCGACGCTGTTATCTATGACTTCCTGGCCTAAGTGGTTAGGACGGGTGGTATCGGTGTACATACCTGGACGGCGCTGAACTGGCTCCAGGCCTGTCAGCACCTCAATGGAATCGGCGTTGTATTGCTGGTCTGTCATAGGGCAAACGTCACTTCTCTGAATCACTCGTTTTCGCGAACCCAAAGTCATTGATGCGGCCTGCTCGGGCCGCTACTTCAAGTACGCAGGATATAACTGTATTAACAACCAGTTGTTTTACGCTATTTGACAAAACTTGACAATAGCAGGCAGGCAATTGGCATAACCTTGATAACTGTGGTCACCACCTGTTTGCACATCCACTGTACAACCTGCGTAAAACTGCACCGCTTTGCGATAATCCAGCACTTCATCCCCTTCCTGCAACAGCACCAGATACTTGTCCAAAGCTGATGGCTTAAGCTCAAGTTCGACCAGCAACGGCATATGATCAGCCTGTACCTGGAAATCCTGCTTTAACACTGGGTGATGATAAGTCCCTAAATGCTGACTTAATAACTCGTAAGGTGCTACTGCCGGGTTAATCAGTGCGGCAAAACAGCTGTTTTTTTCCGCCAGATAGGTAGCTAAAAAGCCGCCTAACGAACTGCCTATCACAGCATCAGGCCGACGGCCATTCAGCGCTTTTTCTATAGCAGCTATGGCTTCTTTTGGCGTGTAAGGTAAATCCGGAGCCAAAAGTTCAACATCAGGCAGTTGCTGCTGAAAAAATGCTTTGGTGATTAAGGCCTTTTCGGATTGAGATGAGCTGGCAAAGCCATGCAAATAGATGACAAGTTTAGACATTTACCCTTCCAGAAAATGCCAGTGCACTGCGTTGTCCGCCGCGGCATTGGCATTAAAAATCCATTCGATATAACCAGGACGCGCAGCGACGGGCTGATAGTCCGGTGTTAATAAAAATTGCACTGAACTGGCAGGGCAGCCCACCAGTTGAAGCCCTTGTAGCTGTTTGGCATAAGCGTAATGACAATGACCATGAGCCAAACCTTTGATCCGAAGATCCGAGCTGATGATCTGCCACAAAGCAGCCGCATCCAGCTGAATATGCTCATCAATAAAACTGCCCATAGCACTGATATGGTGATGACAAAACAGCCAGACAGCCGCTTCTGGCTGATAAGTTGCCAACTGTTGTTGTAACTGCTGCTGTCTTGCCCTACCAAAATAACCTGCTGGTGTAGGTCCTGTGCTATTGAGTAAACAAAGCCGCCAGTCGCCCAGACTTAGCTCTGTCTGTGCATTAAAAGGTGCGGACACAAAAGCCTGCTGCATCAACGCTAGGTCGTCGTGATTACCAGGCAAATAAAACACAGGGCAAGACCAGTCGCAAAAAAGCTGAGCAATTAACTGATAAGAGGCCAGACTATGGTCCTGAGTTAAATCGCCGGTCAGGATCACGGCATCAGGTTGATTAGTTTGAAGTTGAGATAACAGCAGTTCCAACTGACGGTAAGGCTGCACACCATAAAACCAACCGTCTGGCTCCGCTAATAAATGACAATCAGAAATTTGCAGCAGGCGATAAGAGTCTTGGTTGGCAAAAACCACAGCCATCAGGCCAATACCCCTGTGTTCTGATAGCCACGGCGTGAACACAAGTTCAGCCAGTCACGCAGCAATAAATTAATCTGGCGTTTTTCATCAGGCAATAACATATCCACATTCGGATAGCTGTAGACAGCTTTCAACTGGCGCACCTGCTGACAAGCCAAGACTTCAGCCAGACGTGCATCGTGGTATAGCCGCACTTCAAAGCGTGGTTTGAGCCAGCCAATCATCGACTGGCTAATCAATTCAATACTGACGGTGGTGGTGTATTTACACAGCTCCAACAGTTCAACCTGATAACTTTCACTGGCATTAATATGAATAAGGCAACGCTGGCCTGGACGTTGATTGCCAGGCAGAAAAAAACGCAGTTGTGCGTAATTGCGCTCACACAAACTGAGAAAGTCTGGCAGGTAAGGCACATAACGTTTTCGGGCCAAATTTGGCATACCAGCTACTCTCTTTATTCTGGTTTGTGATGATTAAATTTACAGAGCCCAGCGCGCTTTTACTTCTTCCAGATTCAAGGCTAACCATTGCAAGGCTATGACAGTTGCAGCGTTATCTATCTTTCCGGCCTGTAAAAGCTGCATCGCAGCCTGACGCGGCAAGCTATGAACTTTAATATCTTCCTGCTCCGATGCCAAGCCATAAACCCCGCTTTCTACCGGCTCAGTCAGTCGCGCCAGCACTAAATAAATCCGTTCTGTACTGCCACCAGGGCTACTCTGATAACTAAGCATAGGCCAGAATTCTGTCAGCTTCAGACCCGCTTCTTCTTCTGATTCACGTTGTGCCACTTGCTCAATAGTTTCACCCGACTCAATCATGCCGGCTATAGCCTCAAGCAACCAAGGGCCATTTTGATTCTGCAAAGCCCCGATACGGAATTGCTCTATCAGTACCAAACTGTCATTTTTTACATCATAAGGCAGTACTATGACCGCATGACCACGCTCAAATAGTTCACGCTTTACTTCACCACTCCAGCCACCGTTAAATAACTTATGCTTTATTTTATAGCTGTCGACCCGGAAGAAACCCTGAAAAACTGTGGTCTGGTCGAGTATTTTTACATCGTCAGAGCAAAAGGATGGATAATTTTCTGGCTTGAAATCAGACATTTGAAGACTCACATTCTGTTACACTTGAACCTATGCTGTTTACGCTTTAATCATTACTTAGTTAATACCAACAAGGTATTATTGGCTCACTTTTGCACAAATATGGACTTTCGGTTATGAAAAAAACCTTGTTAGGCACGTTGATAGGCTCGGCACTGGCTCTTCTGAGTGTGCAGGCAAATGCCGAAAACTTGCAAACCATTTATCAGTTAGCGACTAAAAAAGACCCGCAAGTATTAAAAGCTGCAGCGACTCGTGATGCAGCCAAAGCCGGCATCGACGTGTCTAAAGCCCGTTTATTACCGCAGGTGAATTTCACTGCAGGTGCCAGCCACTCTATTGGCGATGGCATGGACAATAGCGGCGCAATGTTTGACGCTGAAAGTAACAGAACCAACGCAAGCATTAACTTGACTCAATCTCTGTTTGATTGGAGTCGTTACGAGAATCTGTCGATAGCTGAAAAAGCGGCAGTTCAGGGCCAGACTGCTTACGATGCCGCTATTCAAACTTTGATAGTACGGGTGTCTCAGTCCTACTTTAACGTGTTAACAGCTGAGGATAATTTAAGTTTCGTGGTAGCTGAAAAACGCGCTATCGAACGTCAGCTGGAACAAACCAAACAACGATTTGCGGTAGGTTTAACAGCTATCACTGACGTACATGAAGCTCAGGCTCAGTATGACAGTGCTGTTGCCCGTGAAATCAGCGCACAAAATGATTTGGAAACAGCCCGTGAATTTTTACGTGAAATTACCGGTGAATACCATGCTCAGCTGGATCCGTTAAACACGGCCCGTTTCAGCACCAGTCAGCCTACACCTAACAATCCGCAAGATTGGGTACAAACGGCGCAGGACAATAATCTGGAGCTGAAAATCCGCAAGCTGTCACTGGACATTGCGGAGCACAACATCCAGATCGCCAAATCAGGCCATTATCCGACCCTTGATCTGCAGGCCTCTACTGGTCTGGAGAACAGCAACAGCAAAAACAAAGATACAGGTGAAGGTTCAAACTCGCCTCGTACAGATAGCAGCTCTATTGGCATTAACTTAGTGGTGCCTATTTATTCTGGAGGCGGCACTGTAGCGAACGAAGAAGTAGTCCGTGCTAACTATGTAGAAGCAGCTGAAGACTTAGAACTAAGCCACCGCAGTGTGATCCGTCAGGTTCGCAGCAACTACAACAATGTGGGTGCTTTGATCTCCAGTACCAAAGCGCTGGAACAAGCTGTAGTGTCGGCTGAAAGTGCGTTAAAAGCCACTGAAGCAGGTTTTGAAGTAGGTACCCGTACTATCGTTGACGTATTACAAAGTACCAGAAACCTGTTTGATGCCCGCCGTAACCTGTCCAAAGCCCGTTACGACTACATACTGTCTGTTTTAGCCTTAAAACAAGCAGCAGGTACTTTAACTGAAGAAGATTTATTCACTGTAAACAGAGCCTTAGGTAACTAAATCTCTTTTTAGAGCGTCTCAGTTGAAGCTGCATTTGCGGCTTCAACTGAGCCTGTTCCTACCAGTTAGCACTTTTTTCCCCGCTTTTTTTCGTTACAATAGCCGCACTTTTTTTGCCCGAGGATTTGCTGTGGTTCATGTTCCACGTTTTACCATTGGTTTTTTACATCCAAAACACTGGCCCTTGTGGTGTGGTTTAGGTCTGATGTGGATCCTGCTGTGGTTGCCTTACCCTGTGTTGATGAAAATGGGCGAAGGCGTCGGCTGGTTGCTGATGAAAGCCATGAAATCCAGGGTGAAAGTAACGCGTCGTAATCTGGAGCTGTGTTTTCCTGATATGCCAGAGGCCGAACGTGAAGCTTTAGTAAAACAAAACTTTAAAGAAACAGGTAAAGCAGCCTTTGAAACTTTTATCGGCTGGTGGTGGCCAGACTGGCGTGCCCGCCCTTTGTGCCATTTCACAGGCAAAGAACATATTCAGCAAATCTTAGATCAGGGCAAAGGCGTATTGCTGCTTAGTGGTCACTTTTTATCGCTGGAAATGATTGCCCGAACCTTTGGTTTTCATTGCCCTGCTGTAGGTTTTTACCGCCCGAACGACAATGAAATTATGGAGTACTTTCAATACCATGGCCGGGTGCGTTCAAACCGCTACCTGATTGGTAAACGTGACGTACGCACCATGATCAAAGCCTTAAACGAAAAAGAGGTTTGTTTTTATCTGCCCGATCAGGACTATGGCCGCAATAAGGCTGAGTTCGTGCCATTTTTTGCAGTAAAAGAAACCGCCACCACCACAGGCACTTTATTATTTGCCGGCAGTGCCAACTGTGAAACAGTACCTATCCATTGTTACCGTTTACCTGGTTATCAGGGTTATCGCGTAGATGCCTTGCCAGCTTTTGAAAACTTTCCAAGTGGTGATGCTAAAGCAGATGTGACCCGGGTCAATCAATGGCTGGAGCAAGGCGTGTTGGCTCATCCTGAACAATACATGTGGCTACACCGACGTTTTAAAACCCGGCCAAATCCGGACGACCCAAGTTTGTATTAAGAAATTGCTACAGCATTTTCGCCACGAACGGAAGTTGCAGCACAGCGTTAAGGCAGGCTATGATGCTGTGACGCTGACCAGGGATAAAAGCTATGTGGTTTTGGATCAAGCACTTATTGCTTGCAGCTTTATTATTCATACTAGCTGCAATTGTGATGTTTAAACCGGAATTGCTGTATTTCAAGCCGGAGAAACTATCCGAAAAAAGCTCAGTCGCAGTGAAAGGCTTTACAGACTTTTACAGCAATATCCGCAGTTCTTTTGCGGATAAAGACGATAATTCCGCTGACTTTGTGATTGAATTGACAGAAGACCACAGCAATCTGATCTCCTTGTTACGTGACAGAGCAAACCGAATGGTGGCGCTGCCTGAAAACTGGAAAGGCAATGAAACCGACAGGCGTTTCCGTGTCGGCGATACCTTAAAAACAGTGCTGACGATGCAAGGTCGTAAAGAAGGTGTAGAACTGTTTTGGGTGCTGTCGAAAGACTACAAAGTAAAGCACTACTTCCAGACCGACTTCAGTTACATCAGTGCCATTCAGGAAGCCTCTCAAGCTATATCTTCTGACTTTGAACAACCAGTGCAGGCCTACTTTTGTAATGTGTCCAGAGCCGTGGTGCTGACCGACAAAATCATTCCGTTTTTGCAGCAAAATTGCATCAATATCAACGCACCACGCCGCAGAATAAACAGTTAACCTGATACTCTGCGCCTGCGACTGTGTTTTAGCTAAATAACTGCTCCCAGACTTTGCGCACTTGCTCCATCGCCTGTTCTAATTGCTGAGCGGTTTCGATAGCAGGATCCAGGGTTTGTCTGTGACTAACCCCTCTTAATTGCTGATACGCCTGCTGTAGCGCCTGGGTTTGTTCAGGCTGCAACAAACCAGCGGCAGCGGCTGCATCCAGAATACGAATATTGTCACTGTAGAAATACAAATCCGCATACTGACTGCCATAAGCCAACACCAGGTACTGGCTAATAAATTCCAGATCCACTATGCCACCTGACGCATGTTTTACTTCAGTCGACTGCTCGCCATGATGCTGTCGCAGCTTTTGCCGCATTTCAGTGACTTCAGCTTTAAGCACAGCTAAGTCTCGCGGTTTGGCTAACACTTCACTGCGTATTTTGTTAAAGCGCTGTGCAATTTTATCATCACCATAGACCAGACGGCTGCGCACTAAAGCCTGATGCTCCCAGGTCCAGGCTTCTTTTTCCAGGTAATCAGCATAGGTATCAATATGCACAGCCAATAAACCGGCATTACCAGCAGGGCGCAAGCGGGTATCAATATCGTATAACACACCACTTGGAGTTCTGGTGGTAAACATATGCACTATGCGCTGCACCATCTTGATATAAAACTGACGTGAATCAATGGCTTTGTCTCCTTGAGTCGGCGCAAGATTGTCGCACTGATGGACAAAAACCAAATCTAAATCCGAACCATAGCCCAGTTCCAGCCCACCCAATTTGCCATAAGCAAGCACAGCAAAAGCTTTGGCGTCTTCAGGTTTTAAACCTGCAGGTAAGCCGTATTTTTCTGCCATTTGCTGCCAGGATAACTCCACTACTGCGGCAATAATGGCTTCGGCTAAAAAGGTCAGATGGTCGCTGACTTTCATCAACGGCAAAATACCCGTGATATCGGCAGCTGCAATACGCAGTTGTTGGGCCTGTTTAAACTGACGCAACACCTCCATTTGCAGCTCTAAATCATCGGTTGGCACCCTCAGCATACTTTGGCGTAGTTTATCCCGGTAATCCGTTGAATCCGGTACCTGATACAGCTGAGATGGGTCGATTAGCTCGTCCAGCAACAAGGGGTAACGCGCCAGATGTTCTGCCAACCAGCCACTTTTATGACATAACATCAGCAGTTGCTGTAGTGCAGGCGGATTCTCAGAGAGCAGCTCAAGGTAAGCTGTACGGCTGACAATCTGCCGGAACACGCCCAGCACCCGCTGCAATACCAGAGCCGAGCCTTGCTGTTTGGCCAACTGATGCAATAAAAACGGAATAAGTTTTTCTAACAGCTCACGACCTCTTGGGCCTACACTGCGTTTTTGGCAATCCTGTTTAAACTGCTTTAAATGCTCCAGCAATTGCACAGCTTCATCAGCTGCTAACCAGTCCAGATGCTCAGCTAAATCTGCTGACGGCAATTCACTGTCCCAACATAAACGGCCTAACACCATTTCTTCCGGCTCAGGATTATCGCCTTGATCAATCACCAGTTTAAAATGCTGATGAATACGACCCATAGCCTGCTCAGTCGTGTCGGTTAGTTGTTGCCAGTTGCTAAAGCCTAAACCCAGCACTAGCCGTTGCCGGTTCAGCTCATCAGCCGGTAAAGTTTGAGTTTGTTGATCGTCCAGCCCCTGTAACAACTGCTCGACTTTGCGCAACCACAGATAATCCTGCTTGAGTTGATGCTGCTGCTCAGGCTCCAATAACTGCTGGCTTTGCAAAGCATCTAAGGCTTTAAAAATAGAAACTTGCTGCAACTGAGGAATACGCCCACCCCGGATCAGCTGCAGAGTTTGCACCACAAACTCCACTTCGCGTATACCGCCCGCGCCCAGCTTAATATTATCCACACGGTTGCGACGGCGGTTTTCCTGCTCTATCAACTGTTTCATCCGGCGTAAGGATTCCAACGCTGAGTAGTCGATATAACGACGGTAGACAAAAGGTTTTAGCAGCTGATTCAGCTCCACCGCATGCACAGGATCCGGATTCAGAATACGGGCTTTGAGCATGGCGTAGCGTTCCCACTCCCTGCCCTGCGCCTGATAATAATCTTCCATAGCCGCAAAACTCAGCACCAGCGGGCCAGAATCGCCAAAAGGCCGCAAACGCATATCGACCCTAAACACAAAACCATCGGCCGTGACCTGATGCAAAGCTGATATCAGTTTCTGGCCTAACTTGGTAAAAAACTGCTGATTTTCAACCGACCTGCGACCCCCACTGGTTTCGCCGTTATGCGGATAAGTAAAAATCAGGTCGATGTCGGATGAGAAATTCAGCTCACCGCCACCCAATTTGCCCATACCTAAGATCAGTAAAGGCATAGGCTTGCCTTGCTGATCCAAAGGCTGGCCCCACTGAGTAGCCACATCCTGATAAGCCCATTGATAAGCGCTGTGGATCAGGTTGTCTGCCATAGCTGAGATATCCAGCAGGCACTGCTCTGTCGATTTCACAGCGAGAATATCGGCCGCCAGAATTTGGGCAAGTATCGCATTGCGGCAACGGCGCAGAGCCTTAAATACGCTGGGTTCTGTTTGATCGGCAAGGTCAGACAAAGGGTTCTGATGTATTAAGGCTTTAGCCAACAGCTCTTTATGCAGCAGCACAGCAATAAGCTCTGGTTGCTGTTGCATCACCCGGCTTAAAAATGGGCTGACCGCCAGTAAGAGCTTGAGATCCTGCTGCTGTTCGGCGCTTAAATCCGGCACCAACAAAGTGGGCAATACCAGATCGACTTCATGCTGTAACTCAGACGGCAATACAGCGGCTAACCGGGCGGTCAATGGGCTCATCATTACCTCAGGCAGAAAACAAAGATTCAGAACAATTCAGCAAAGCACAGTTATAAGCTGCACTGCTGAAAAAACTCAAGGCTTGTGTCGGATCAGGCAACGGCAAAGCCGCGAAGTCTGCAGAGATAACAGACAAAGCCTTTATAGATTGACCTATGACCTGCCATGACTGCGGATCCTGACTACGTAAGAAATAGCTTTCGTGATACTGCAGAGATTTTAATAAAGCCGCTGTACTGCTGTGATCGGCTGGTATAAAGACCAAAGGCTGCTGCTGCACCAAACGATAACCCCGCTCAGCCTTAGACTGCCAGCCCAAACGCAGCGGTAACAACTGCACCAGCTGGCGCGACAGTGCAAATAAGGCTTTCACATCACCTTGTTGCAGCTCTAGTTCCAGTTCAAATATCGCTTCGCTTTGATCTCCTGATACCACTTCGCCCTGATCTAACACAGCTTCTACTGTGCTGCCATCCGCTAAGGTAAGTAACCAGCTTTGACGAACAAAGTCAGTGCGAAACAGCTGTTTCAGCTGACTTTGTAGCAGCGCTAAATCTGTACCTTGCGGCCATATTTCAGCTGGGAAGGCAATTAATTCAGGCCAAACCGAAGCACAAGGCAGATTGTACTCAGGCCGCAAATGCAAACCACCATGCTGCTGTCCTGCCAATTTTATGGTTTGTTCAAACTGACCTTTTTTAAGCCGGGTGCGAAGACCGGCATCATGGCGACGAAACCACAAATCATCAGTTTCGTAATAGGCATTTAATAGCTGGACACTGCCCTCAGGTTGCACTGTGGCAGCCAGTTGCTGCCATACCAAATCCAGTGCAGTTGTGCTGCTTTGGATTATTAAAAATTTAAGTTCAGCTTCCATCGCCATAGTGGCTTAATTCCTGTTCTGCAAGAAGAAGTTGTCAATTGATCATCATCTGGCCTATGATCGGCTCAATTCTCTATTTTGACCAGATGTTGGTCGGTTTTTTTAGGATTTTTATGTTGATCACTTCAAGACCATGGCAAGCAGGCATGCTTCTGGCCACAGTGTTGCTAAGCACAAGCGTCACTGCACAACAAGAAACAACAGGCACTCCGGTCAGCCCACAAAACGCCTATATCAGCGATAAGCTGATTACTTACATTTACAACGGCCCAGGCCGCGACTTTAAAATTATTGGCAGCATTGCCGCGGGCGAAGAAATTAAACTTATTGCAGAAGACAGTAGCTCCAATTACTGGCAACTCACGGACAGCAAAGGCCGCACCGGCTGGATTTTAAAACAATACGTTAGCTTAACCCCGGTATTTGGTGGTGAAACAGGTGAACTGCAGCAACAATTACAACAGCAACAAACTCTCGTTTCCCAGTTGCAGCAGGAAAAAGAACAAGTCCAACAACAACTCAATGAAACGGACGCTGCACTACAACAAGCAGAAAAAGCCACAGCTACTGCACAACAAACTATTGCGTTGCTGACTACACAACTACAGGAAAAACCATCCGCTTTCTGGCAAGACAAAATGGTATTAGGCTCCATCTTAGGCTTCGCTGGTTTGTTATTAGGCCTGATAGTCCCAGCCCTGATCCCAGGACGCCGCCGCAAAGAACGCTGGATGTGATTGAAGGCTATTAGCCTTACCCTCTGAAATACCGCTATTTATTGTTGAAAAATCAGGTGCTGAGCTGGCTGTAAAGGCTCAGCACTTGGTTTGACTCAGTAGTCACTTGCAAATGAGCTGTACAGCTTTAAAAATAGCTTGATGCCAACTCCTGCCCATTAGTCCGATATTTGAATCGACAAGTTTTCATAGTAAGTCGCTGCGACCTGGGGTCGCCTTTTATCAATTATAAAGACCTGATTCAAATTTGAGACGGGCGGGTGCAAGACCCGCCCCTACAGTTAACCCGCAGATATGAATAGCCGTTCTAGACCTCGCCATATCATGCCAAATAACAACAATTAGTCGGTTTTAATCTCAGGCGCCGCAGCAAACTTCAAAGGCAAACCCGCATCCTGCTTTACCTGCTCTATCACCACATAAGTATGAGTCTGCAACACGCCAGGCAAATCCACAATCAAGCCTAATACGCCCCGGTAGGCTTCCATGCTGGATAAGCGCAGTTTCAGCAGATAATCAAAACCACCGGCCACCATATGGCATTCCGCCACTTGCGGAATTTTTACCACAGCATCACGAAACTGATCAAAAACTGCGCCTGTGGTTCTGTCTAAGGTCACCTGAATAAAAGCCGCAGTGCCAAACCCCAGTTTACTGGCGTTTAAACGGGCGCCATAACCTTCAATAAAACCGTCCTGCTCCAGCTTGCGCACCCTGTCTATGCAAGGGCTTGGGCTTAAGTTGACCTTTTTTGCCAGTTCGACATTAGAAATACGTCCATCTTTTTGTAGCGTGTCTAGAATTGTCATGTCGATACGGTCCGGTAACCGGCCTTTGGCGCTTTGAGTCATGGCAGTATTTTTTCGGGTTTTAGGGTTAATAAACCGAATTATATAAGGTTACCTTGAAAAAGAAACCACCAAATAGGGCTGCGCTTTCACTAAAATGCAGCATAATTTTTTTCATTTCACTGGATTAAAACCCTATGTTATTCCAAGGCCAACTGACTACAAGTCACGCTATTCGTCAATCCATGCGCGACCATTATCGCGCTGATGAAGATCAGGTACTCAACAACTTATTGCCTATTGCTGATATTGGCCCTGCGGCGCGCAGCCGTGCCTGGGAAAAAGCCCGTCAGTTGGTGGTAAATATCCGTGAAGCTCAGGTCGGTAAAGGCGGTGTAGACGCCTTGTTGAACGAATTCTCTTTGTCGACCGAAGAAGGTTTAGTGCTGATGTGTTTAGCCGAAGCCTTATTGCGTGTACCAGACAAACACACAGCTGACCTTTTGATCCGCGACAAGTTATCCAATGGCGATTGGAGCTCGCATTTAGGCAATAGCGAATCCCTATTTGTGAATATCTCGGCCTGGGGTTTATTGCTGACTGGCAAGTTGGTGAATTACAGCGACGATCAGAAAAAAGCTCAGTTTGGTTTATTAAAACGTACCTGTGGCCGTATGGGCGAGCCGGTGATCCGTCAGGCTGTGCGTTATGCGATGCAAATTATGGGTACCCAATTTGTCATGGGCACCAGCATCGAAAAAGCGGTAGAACGTGCAGTAGAGCTGGAAAGCAAAGGTTTTACTTACTCCTACGATATGCTGGGTGAAGGCGCCCGCACTATGGACGACGCCAACCGTTATTTCGACAGTTACATGATGGCAATTAAAGTCATAGGCACTGCAGCGAAAAAACGTGGCCCATTAAAAAGCCCTGGCATTTCAGTCAAGTTATCGGCCATTCACCCACGCTACGAATTTACCCATCGCGACCGCGTGATCAGTGAATTAGTGCCACGCTTAAAACAACTGGCGATTGCCGCTAAGGCCTATGACATCAGCTTTACAGTGGATGCAGAAGAAGCTGACCGTTTAGATTTATCCCTGGATATTATCGAAGCTGTATTCTCAGATCCGGAATTAAACGGTTGGGAAGGTTTTGGTTTAGCAGTGCAGGCCTACTCCAAACGTGGTTTATTTGTGATTGAATGGCTGCGCGAGCTGACAGTAAAAGTCGGCCGTAAAATGATGGTGCGTCTGGTCAAAGGCGCCTACTGGGATACTGAAGTTAAAATCAGCCAGACCGAAGGTTTAAGTGACTTCCCGGTATTTAGCCGCAAGCCGTCCACTGACGTGTCTTATCAGGCTTGTGCCAAAAAAATGCTGGAATACCGTGACAGTATTTACCCTATGTTCGCTACTCACAACGCTTACACAGTAGCCACTATTTTAGAAATGGCACCGGACCGCACTGGTTATGAGTTCCAGCGTTTACACGGTATGGGTGATGCGCTGTACGATCAGGTGGTGGCCGATGACAAAGTTCCTTGCCGTATTTATGCCCCTGTCGGTGAACACTCTGACTTACTGGCTTACTTAGTCCGTCGTTTATTAGAAAACGGCGCCAACAGCTCCTTTGTGAACAACATAGTCGATGAAACTATTCCGGTGGAATCTTTATTAAAAGATCCGGTTGAGACAGTGCGGGCCTGGAGCAAAAAACGCAATAACTCTATTCCGTTACCCCACCAGCTGTACGGTGCGGCTCGCCTGAACTCTAAAGGTCAGGACTTTACCGATATCGATCAAGTGACTGCGATGCGCGAAGCTATGGACAGATGGCTCGCTTCCGTCAGCCAGATTGAAGTACCGGCAGGTGCTTTTGCTGTCACTAACCCGGCCAACACCAAAGAAGTGATAGGTTTCCATCATCACAGCACGGCTGAGCAGATGCAGCAAACTGTGGCATTAGCCGAAGCCGCTTTCCCGGCCTGGTCTGCAACAGCTGTAACTGAACGCGCTCTGCTTTTAAATAAACTTGCTGATCAACTGGAATTACACCGCGACGAATTACTGGCTTTATGTATTAAAGAAGCAGGTAAAACAGTGGGCGACAGCATGGCCGAAGTACGCGAAGCTGTTGATTTCTGTCGTTATTATGCTGCTGAAGCCACTAAAAACTTGCAGGCGGCTCAAGCCCGTGGTGTAGTGCTGTGTATCAGCCCATGGAACTTCCCACTGGCTATTTTCTTAGGTCAGGTCAGCGCAGCTTTAGTGGCTGGTAATACAGTAGTCGCCAAACCTGCCGAACAAACCAGCTTAATTGCTGTACGTACTCTGGAGCTGATGAAAGCCGCAGGTTTCCCGGACAATGTAGTGCAGTTAGTCATAGCTCCAGGTCGTCAGGTCGGTGAAGTCATAGTGCCGGATACGCGTATTCAGGCGGTAATGTTTACCGGTTCTACTGAAACAGGTGCCTGGATTGCCCGTAAACTGGCCGAACGTGGTGGCGAGCCAGTGCCACTGATTGCCGAAACCGGTGGTCAGAACTGTATGATAGTCGATTCTACTGCTCTGCCTGAGCAAGTGGTGGACGATGTGATCTCTTCTGGTTTCCAGAGCGCTGGTCAACGTTGTTCAGCCCTTCGAGTGCTGTTTCTGCAGGAAGATGTGGCCGATAAGATCATCACCATGATCAAAGGCGCGATGAAAGAGCTGCATGTCGGCGACCCAGCCTGGTTAAGCACTGACTTAGGTCCAGTGATTGATGCCAAAGCTTTAGAGCGTTTAAACCAGCATGTGCAGTATCTGGAAGGCAAAGCTACTCTGCATTATGTCTGTGATGCCCCAGCTGCTGGCGATCATTATTTCTTCGCACCACGTTTATATGAAATCAGCAGCCTGAATCTGCTGGAACGTGAAGTTTTTGGCCCTGTGGTACATATCATCCGCTTTAAAGCCGAAGAACTGGATAAAGTCATTCAGCAAATCAATGCTACAGGCTACGGCCTGACGATGGGCATTCATAGCCGTATAGCTCAAACCACCATGAAAGTCGCCAGCGAAATCAAAGCGGGTAACATTTACGTGAACCGCAATATGATTGGTGCTGTGGTCGGTGTTCAGCCTTTTGGTGGCCGTGGTTTATCTGGTACTGGCCCTAAAGCAGGTGGCCCGTTCTACTTAAGCCGTCTGGTAAAAGAACATGAATTACAGGCTGCTGCTTTGGATGCTGCGGTACAACAACAGTTGGAAGCTGCCAGCGGTTTTGATGCTCAGCTCAATACTCAACTGCAGCAAATGGCTGTGGCTCAAGTGGCCTGGCTGAACCAAAACGTCAACAACAGAGGCTCTGTGTTACGTCGTTTTATCGCTCAGCTGGCTGGTAACAAACTGGTGTCAGAGCAAGAACACGACTTAAACGACGTGATCACAGCAGCCCGTGAACAGCTGCAGTTTATTGAAAAAGAACTGGCTCAGCCCATCACTCTGCCAGGACCTACGGGTGAGTCCAACCAATTACATCTGGAAGCCAAAGGTGTAGTGGCGCTTATTCGTAGCGAACACAGCAGCTTCCAACATTGGATGCTGGCGTTAATCACAGCTCTGGTTTCAGGCAATGCAGTCGTCAGCACTGCTGCTGAAGCTCAGCAAGCCGAGATGGATACCTGCCGTAAGCTGTTACTGCAGGCCGGTTTACCAGCCAACCTGTTCCACTGGGTCAAGCTGCCAGCCTTAAAAGCGCTATTAGCCCACCCAGTGCTGGCAACAGCTGTGATTGAAGGTACCAATCCACTGAAAGCTTTATCTGCGCAGTGGATGGCGGCCCGTGATGGCGCTATCAGTGCTTTAGTCACCAGTCCTGCCGATCATCAGTTGTTGCACCGTTTAGTGACAGAAAAAACCGTCACCATCAATACAACAGCTGCCGGAGGTAATGCCTCGCTGATGACCATGACAGATAATCTGGGTTAAAACTTCAGCAAAAGCTAATTAAATAGAGAGCCCGCCTTGTTGCGGGCTTTTTTTTCGACCGAATATGATGTATCATTTTTTTCATATTTTCGCTTATTCATGAATTCCCGTAATTCGGCAATTCCAGAGTTTACCTATGACAGCACCAGCTCAGCTTAAAGTTTTGTCTATCGCCGAATTGCAGCCAGGCATGTACGTGGTGGCTGTGCATAAGCAAAAAGGTAAGGTAGAGATTAAAACCCAGGGCTGGGCCAGAACTGCTGCAGTGATAGCACAACTGAAGCAAAAAGGTGTGCTGGAACTGGTGGTCGATTTAAGTAAAACTCTGGAACAACCTAAAGTAGACGCAGCAGCTCCCGCAGAAGCTGAGTCTGCAGCAACAAGCAGAAGCCGCGAAAAGGTCAGTTTTGAGCAAGAGCTTGGCCAGGCGAACCTGTTGTACCAACAAGCCAAAGGCCTGCAAAAAAAAGCTTTTGCCGATATTCAGGCAGGCCGCGCGCTGAACCTGCAACAATTCCAGGATTGTGCCACAGGCTTTATCGACTCAGTATTTCGCAATCAGGATGCCTTACTTTGCATCAGCCGTATCCGCGAAAAAGATGCGTACCTGCTGGAACATTCGGTCAATGTGTCTATTCTGATGACCATTTTTGCCAAGCAAATGAAGTTTGACGAAGATTTGATCCAACAACTGGCCACAGGCGCCTTGCTGCACGATATAGGCAAAATTCTGGTACCGGATAGCATACTGAATAAACCCGGCAAGCTGACCGCTGAAGAGTTTGCTGAAATGCGTCGCCATGTGGTGTACAGCAAAGAAATTCTCGACAAAATACCAGGCTTAAGCCCCATCAGTATTGATGTGGCGGCCGTGCATCACGAGCGGCTGGATGGCAAAGGTTACCCACATGGTTTGGCCGAATCACAAATTTCAGTCTATGGCCGGATGATTTCTATTGTGGATACCTACGATGCCATCACGGCACAACGTTGCTATAAAGAAGGCCAGACTGGCATTTCAGCCTTGAAGATCTTAAAACGCGAATCACCTGCCAGTTTCGATCCTGTACTCTTGGCTCAATTTATCAAAGCCATAGGGATCCACCCAGTCGGCACGCTGGTGAAACTCAGTAATGAGAAACTGGGCATAGTGCTCAAAGCGAATGAACTGGACCCGCTGCGCCCTGTGATCAAGGTGTTTTACAACTGCAAGTTCAAACGTTATATCGAAATTTCTATTGTTGATTTGGCGAGTAATAAAGTGGATCTGGAAATTGAAGGCGCTGTGATGCCTGAAGATTTTGGCATTGATATTATTCGTTTCTTCCGCCAGTCAGTGCTGGAGTAACAACGCCTTTAGCGGCGTTGGTAACTCCAGTCTGCTAATGCTTCGACACTAAACTGCACCTGATTAAACTGCAGTACAACGTATTGCGGCAATATTTCTTTCACCTGAATATCAGCTGTAACCCACTGACCTTGTTGCAAGTCTTTGCCATTCACTTTGATCCAACGTTGTTTGGCATCAGTAGCATAGACGTGAGCTTCAAAGCGCAATGAAGGTAACTGGCGCTGCATTAAGTCATCCAGTTGATTAATATCCTGTGCCGGTACATCATGATAGTTAATTTCTTGTTTGCGTTGCTGTGGGCTATCTGCCGCCGCCAAAGCGGATTCAAATTTATCACGCAGCTCAGCCGATACATCGGATTGCTCCAGCTCTGCTGCTGGTAATAATTCGTCGACCGGGGTCAATTCTTCTGCTGTATCCGCTTCCTGCATTTGTTCAAAATCAACAAAGTCTTCATCTGTCGAGCGGCCTAACACTTTCTCACCACGTTTGGCCGATACCACCAATTGCGGCTCATCTTCCGGCACGGCTTCCAGTTGCACAGGCTCTGCTGGCTTTAATAAATCAGCCGCCAGTTGCAGTTCCATCGCAATATCTGCGGCGTTAGCAACAGCAGGAGCAGCCTGAACCGGGGCAACCACCACAGCAGATTCTGGCTGTTTTTTATCAAACTGATACTGACCAATAAAGAAGCCCAGTACTAAACCTAAAACCACTAACAAAGTTAAAGCCACAATACGCCAACCAGGGCCTGAGGCAGTTTTTACTGCCGCCACTGGCACTTGCTGTTGTTGCTTTAACGCATCCATTAATAACGACATCAAGAGTTCCTACCAAATAAGTGCAGACAGCCCTGCACCAACACCTAAGGCCACTAGGGTGAACACAGGCCATAACCAGACAGGCCAGGCGGCTTTGTCCTGTTGAGGTTTAATCGCCAGCACTTCTGAAGCAGCCTGATTAACCAGACCTGCGTCAATTAACGCCTTTTGCTGACTATAACCCCCTAACAAAGCGCGGTCGCAGATTAAATTGAGTAGGCGTGGAATACCACCTGATAATTGAAATAATTTTTTTACCGCAGAAGAAGTAAACACAGGACGGCTGCAACCAGCGACCTGTAAACGGTAACTGATGTACTGCTGCACTTCCTGCTCGGTCAAAGGCATTAAGTGATAACGGGCCGTGATCCGCTGTGCCAGCTGACGCAAATCCTGACGTTGTAACAACTGCTGTAATTCGGGCTGACCTATTAAAATCACCTGCAGCAGTTTTTTAGTATTGGTTTCCAGATTGGTTAACAGCCGCAATTGTTCCAGCACGGCTGGCTGCAAATGCTGGGCTTCGTCGATAATCAGAATAGTATTCTTACTGGCCTGATGGTTTTTCATCAAACGATTGGTAATTTTGTCGGTCAGCATTTTTAAGCTGGCGTCGGATTTCTTATAGCGGATTTTTAGCTGGTCACAAATAGCCGCCAATAACTCAAGCTCGTTTAAGGTTGGATTGAGGATAAAAGCCACTTCGGTTTGATCCGTCAGTTCCTGCAATAAACAACGGGAGACTGTAGTTTTACCTGTCCCAACTTCACCTGTTAACAACACAAAACCACCGGCTTCACCTAAACCGTAACGCAAATGCGCCAGAGCTTCGGCGTGACGAGGACTTAAAAATAGAAAGTCAGGGTTAGGCGCTATGGAAAAAGGCTGACTGGTTAAACCGAAAAATCCGGTGTACATAAGCTTCCCGCTGCTGAGTTAGGGCGACAATTGTAAGCAAGGCGTTATAATGGCAAAAAAATGATAGGTGTGAAAGCTTTGAAAATTTATCTTGTAGGCGGCGCTGTGCGCGACGAGCTGCTGGGTTACCCGGCTTTAGATAAAGACTGGCTGGTGGTCGGTGCTACCCCCGAACAATTGTTGGCCTTGGGTTATCAGGCTGTGGGTAAGGATTTCCCGGTGTTTTTGCATCCCAAAACCAAACAGGAATACGCTTTGGCCCGCACCGAACGCAAACAAGGCCAGGGCTACACTGGCTTTGCCTGTTATTTTGCAGAGGACGTCACCTTAGAGCAGGATTTGCAGCGTCGTGACCTAACCATCAATGCGATAGCCAAAGATGATGCAGGCCAGCTGCATGACCCCTATGGCGGTATTGCTGATCTGAACGCCAAGGTTCTGCGTCATGTCTCCCCTGCTTTTAGTGAAGACCCACTGCGGGTATTAAGAGTTGCCCGTTTTTATGCCCGTTATTTTCATAAGGGTTTTACTGTAGCCGCTGAAACTTTGCAGCTCATGGCAGAACTGAGCCAGAGCGGAGAGCTGCAGCATTTAACAGCAGAGCGGGTCTGGCAGGAAACAGCCCGCGCTTTAACGGAACAAGACCCACAAGCTTATTTTGAATTGCTGCACAGCTGCGGTGCATTAAAAGTATTGATGCCAGAACTGGATCAGCTGTGGGGAGTACCCAACCCGCCACAGTGGCATCCGGAAATAGACACCGGTATGCACTGCATGCTCGTACTGAAACAAGCGGCGTTATTGTCTGACAGATTGGATGTGCGTTTTGCCGCACTTTGTCATGATCTGGGTAAAGGCATTACCGACCCGGCTTTATGGCCCAAACATCATGGTCACGAACATACAGGTTTGCCTTTGGTGCATCAGCTTTGCAGCCGTATTCGTGTACCCAACGACTGTCGTGATTTGGCATTGTTGGCCTGTGAGTATCATCAGTTGCTGCACAAAGCTTTTGAGCTTCGCCCTGCCACAGTACAAAAGCTATTTGATGGCATAGATTTATGGCGTAAACCTGAACGTCTGGATTTATTGCTACTCTGTGCCATAGCGGATTTACGAGGTCGTACCGGCTTTGAACAGGCTGCTTATCCGCAAGCAGATTATTTACGTCAGCTTGCAGTAGCAGCTCGTGCTATTGATGTGAAGGCTATAGTTGCTTTGGGTTTAAAAGGTGAGGCTATTAAACTGGAAGTTGCTAAGGCACGGCTTGAAGCCATTAACACCGCTAAACAACAGTGGCAGGAGCTGCATCCGGCCAGTTAAAAGCCACTTGCCACAGCTTTTGTGGCACTTGATAGTTTTGCCACATCTGCTGATAGTTTTGGCCTGTCAGCGGATGGATTTGCTCTGGCGCCAATTCGGATAAAGGCAACAATACAAAAGCATTTTTAGTAATTTCGTCCCGCGGTAATTCAACAGGTTCTTTGCACACGAGCTGATCGTAAGTCAGCAAATCCAGATCCAGTCGTTTGCCACAAAACTTAGGCGATTTCGCAGGCCGGCCATATTTTTGTTCTATCGCTTTAAAAGCAGCCACACAATCGGCTACAGATAAATGGGTGTTGGCTTCAGCCACCAGATTATAAAACGCATCACCATCAAAACCCACAGCTTCACTTTCATACACAGCAGAGCAGCGAATTTCACCGAATAACGCAGACAGCTCAAGATAAGCGGCGCTGATATGTACATCACGCTCTATATTGCTGCCAATACTGATATAAATCAGCGCCATTACCAGCTTCCACGCGATATAGACACACCAACACTGGCAGCAGCTGGCACAGCAGCAGGCTTAGCAATAGTCACTTTTACCGCTTTAGTCGGGAATTTTTCCAGCACCATAGCTGCTACTTTTTCAGCCACAGTTTCAATTAATTCGTGAGGTTGCTGGCAAAGCTCTGCAATGGCAGTACAAACGGCGCTGTAATCGAGGGTGTATTGCAAATCATCAGTGGCCGCGGCCTGACGGATATCTGTTGCCAGCTCCAAATCAAACTCCAGTGTCTGCTGTATGGCTTTTTCCCAGTCATACACACCTATTACCGTCTGAACCTTGAACTGTTTGATAAAAACTATATCCGTCATAGATTTCCGCTTTTGTTAAAGACTTGTTTCAGGTAGGCTGGTCGGATAGGCAAAAATTAAAAAAGCCTATACTCTGAACGCCTTATTAAACAGGACGCGATTTTAGCGCACTTTGCCGGACTGAGGAACCTTAATCCATGACCGTCACTATAGCGATTTTGATGCTGCTCGCTTATTTAAGCGGCTCAATCTCGTCTGCCATTCTGGTCAGTCGCATATTCAGGCTGCCCGATCCGCGTACTCATGGTTCATGTAATCCGGGCGCAACTAACGTATTGCGTTTAGGTGGCGCTGTTCCAGCATCTATGGTGCTAGTATTTGATGTGCTCAAAGGCACTATTCCTGTTTGGGGTTCTTATTTTTTAGGCATTGAAGCCTTTTATCTGGGCATGATTGCGGTCTGCGCCTGCTTGGGTCATATATTCCCCATATTTTTTGGCTTTAAAGGCGGTAAAGCTGTCGCCACAGCTTTTGGCAGTATGATGCCTATAGGCCTGGATTTAGCTGGTTTACTGATTTCTACCTGGATGATGCTGGTAGGTGCCACAGGCTACTCGTCACTGGCTGCTATTGTCACTGTGGGCCTTGCGCCCATTTTCACCTGGTTTATCAAACCTCTGTATACCATCCCCGTGTCTATGCTGAGCCTGCTGATTATTATCCGCCACAAAGACAATATCATCAGGCTCTGGAACAATCAGGAAACTAAGGTTTGGCATAAAAACCGCAAAACCAAACCAGAGGATCCTGAACAGGAATAATTAAAGTGCTGGTAATTGCTCCATAGGCCAACGTGGGGTCACGCCTATGGTTAAATCCTGCTGCTGTCCTGCTTTTAAACGTTGAAAGCCAGCAAAAGCGATCATAGCGCCATTGTCGGTGCAGAATTCTTTACGTGGGTAATAGACTTCACCTTTTAAGCTTTTCAATAAAACTTCCAGCTGTTCACGTAACGAGGTATTGGCGCTAACGCCTCCTGCCACCACTAAACGTTTTAAGCGCTGCTCTTTCAAAGCACGGCGACACTTTAATACCAATGTATCGACCACGGCTTGCTGAAAGGAAGCCGCTATATCAGCCTGTACTTCAGGGCTTTTTCCTTCGGCTGCAATCACATTAGCAGCAGCAGTTTTTAAGCCACTGAAACTGAAATTCAAACCTGGTCTGTCAGTCATAGGACGCGGAAAGGCATATTTATCGGCCTGCCCTTGGGTGGCTAATTTGGCAAGTAAAGGCCCGCCAGGATAATCCAGCCCCATTAATTTAGCCGTTTTATCAAAAGCTTCACCTGCGGCATCATCGACAGATTCGCCCAATAACTGGTATTGCCCAATGCCATCCACCCTAACTAACTGGGTATGACCGCCTGAGACTAACAACGCGATAAAAGGAAACTCCGGTGGGTTCTCTTCCAGCATAGGCGCCAGTAAATGGCCTTCCATATGATGCACAGCCAGTGCTGGTTTGCCCCAGGCAAAAGCTAAACTGCGCCCTATTGAAGCGCCTACTAACAAGGCTCCGGCTAAACCTGGGCCTGCTGTATAAGCAACACCATCTATGTCAGATGCCTGACACCCGGCTTCTTTTAACGCTTGTTGAATTAAAGGTAATGTTTTTCGGATATGGTCGCGTGAGGCCAGTTCAGGCACTACACCGCCATAATCAGCATGCAAAGGGATCTGGCTGTATAACACATGACTTAGCAGACCCCGCTCTTCGTCGTATACAGCGATGCCGGTTTCATCACACGATGTTTCTATGCCAAGTACTCGCATTTTTCTCCCCTTACCTATATGCTACGCGGCGAATTGTACTGGGATCCGAGCATCATCACCAGTACAACACTTATTGCTTTACATTGGGGCTGGCTTTTGAGTAAAATGCCGCACCATTTTTAATCGTATTGGTTAGACACTAACCAGAGTTGACCGAGGTGAGAATTTAATGCCTGTTGTTAAAGTAAAAGAAAACGAACCATTTGACGTAGCTTTACGTCGTTTCAAGCGCTCTTGTGAAAAAGCTGGCGTATTAGCAGATGTGCGCGCTAAAGAGTTTTTCGAGAAGCCAACTTGGGTTCGTAAGCGTAAGAAAGCTGCCGCTGTTAAGCGTCACATGAAAAAGCTTTCTCGCGAAAACGCTCGTCGTATCAAGCTTTACTAAGATTATTGCCTGACCTATGGCATTGTTAGAACAGCTGCAAGTAGCACAAAAAGACGCAATGCGTGCCAAAGACAAATTGCGTCTCGGCACTATTCGTTTAGCTTTAGCTGAAATCAAACAACGTCAAATTGATTCGCAGATGGTGCCTGATGACGCCAATATTCTTCCTGTGTTGACCAAAATGGTAAAACAGCGGAAAGAGTCTGCCAGTCAGTACAGTGCAGCAGGTCGGCAAGATTTAGCTGATATTGAATTAGCAGAAATCGTAATCGTAGAACAGTTTTTGCCACAAGCCTTATCTCAGGCCGAGCTGAATGATTTAGTGCAACAAGCTATTACTGCTGTTGCAGCCTGTGGAATGCAGGACATGGCGAAAGTCATGGCCCACTTAAAACCACAGGTTCAAGGCCGTACTGATATGGCCGTTTTAAGTCAGGTTATTAAAGCTCGTTTGAGTTAAGCTTCTAGCTGAACTACTGCACGCCGTGCCTCTAGCACGGCTTGTCTTTTTCTGTATACCCGTCGTACTTGAAGCTGCAGCTTTGTTGACTGCGCTCATTCGCCCCAGTCACATAGTGTATCTATGCTCTTGGGTCTCACGAGCTTGTCGCCTCCCTGCAACGTCAAGTTGCTTGGGTATATATCAGTAGATGAGGAAAAAGGTGGCAGGACAAATCCCCAGACACTTTATCGACGACTTATTAGCTCGTACAGATATAGTGGAACTGATTGATCACAGAGTTCCGTTAAAAAAAGCCGGTAAGAATTACCAGGCTTGTTGCCCTTTCCATAACGAAAAATCCCCTTCTTTTACCGTAAGTAGCGACAAACAGTTTTATCATTGCTTTGGTTGTGGAGCTCACGGCAATGCCATCAGTTTTATGATGGCGTACGAACAGCTTGAATTTGTAGAAGCTATTGAAGAACTGGCGAAGCAACACCATTTAGAGATACCACGCGAACAAGGCAGTGGTAAGCAGTATCCGCAGGCTCAGGCCGACGATTACAGTCAGATGCAAAAAGCGGCAGATTTGTATCAGCAACAGCTGAAACAACAGGTTCATGCTGCAACTTATTTGCACAAACGTGGTATTTCAGAAGCCACAGCAACAAAATACGGCATAGGCTACGCGCCGGACAGCTGGGATTTTGTATTAAAGCAGTTAGGCGCTTCACGTTCAGCCCGTGATCAGCTGTTTGAAATTAAACTGATCAGCCGCAATGATCAGGGCCGTGAATACGATTTTTTCCGTGACCGGCTGATGTTTCCGATCCGGGATAAACGCGGCAGAGTGATAGGTTTTGGCGGCAGAGTGATAGGTGAAGGTACGCCTAAGTATCTAAACTCTCCTGAGACCCGACTTTTCCATAAAGGCCGTGAACTTTATGGCTTATACGAAGCCAGACAAAGCCAGGATAGGCTGAATCGAGTGCTGATAGTTGAAGGTTATATGGACGTGGTGGGTCTGGCTGAGCAAGGAATATCTTTTGCCGTGGCTTGTTTAGGCACCGCCACGACCCCAGATCACATGCATACGTTATTCCGCCTGACCAGCACTGTCACTTGCTGTTATGACGGCGACAGAGCAGGCCGCGACGCCGCATGGCGAGCCTTACAAAGTGCCTTACCGCATTTAAAAGACGGCGTGGAACTGAATTTTGTCTTTTTACCGGACGGCGAAGACCCAGATTCACTGGTGCAAAAAGAAGGTAAAGATGCCTTTTTAAACCGTCTGGAACAGGCCATGCCTTTAGGTCAGTATTTATTTGACCATCTGGCCAAAGAGTTAGATTTAAACAGCGATGCCGGAAAATCTGCCTTATGGGTTAAAGGTAACGAGCTGATTAAACAAATTCCAAGTGAATTTTACCGCGATGCCTTGTTTGAAACTTTGGGATCGCTGGTTGGTAAATCGTCGCAGCAAAATACGGCGACCAGAAACCAGAACAAGGTGCAGAGCAAAGCGCCTGCGACCACAAAAATTACGCCGATGCGCCGGGCTATTGCGTTGTTGTTGCAATACCCTGCCCTAGCCAAAGTGATGCCACTGGCTCCCGAATTGGCAGAAGCGAATTTACCTGGTATTCAGTTATTGCTGACAGTACAGGGCACTTTATTAGCTCAGCCTGAACTGACCACTGCACAATTGCTGGAACATTGGCGCGATACGCCTGAATACAACATATTGGTGAAACTGGCTTTATGGGACCATCAGGTTGCCGAAGAGCAGTTAACCAAAGAATTTCTGGATACTTTTAGGTCTATTGAAGATCAGTATCTGGGCCAACGTCTGGAAGAATTGCAACGCAAAGATACATTGCAGCAACTAACCACGGCGGAAAAACACGAATTTGTGTTGCTGTTAAAAGCTTTTAAAAGCAAATAACCGTGAGTAAGCCGTCATTGTGCGGTGGCTAGAAAAGCCGCGCTTTGTTATAATCGCTAATTCGCATTTTTGAACTAACTATTTGGGTGGAAGAACAGCCTCTATGGAGCATAATCCTCAGTCGCAACTAAAACTCCTGATCTTAAAGGGTAAAGAGCAAGGTTATTTGACCTTTGCTGAAGTTAATGATCATCTTCCACAAGATATTATTGACTCCGATCAGATCGAAGACATTATCCGTATGATCAATGACATGGGTATTCAGGTGTTTGAAACAGCACCAGATGCCGATGACCTGATCATGTCTGACGCTGCGCCGGACGAAGACGCCGCAGAAGAAGCCGCTCAGGCTTTAGTCAGTGTGGATAAAGAGTTAGGTCGCACTACAGATCCGGTCCGCATGTATATGCGCGAAATGGGCACTGTAGAGCTGTTAACCCGTGAAGGCGAAATCGACATCGCCAAGCGGATTGAAGATGGTATCAATCAGGTTCAGACCTCTGTTGCTGAATACCCTGAAGCCATCACCTACCTGTTAGAACAGTGGGATAAATTTGAAGCCGAAGAAATTCGCTTAAGTGACATTGTCACCGCTTTTATCGATCCAAATGAAGTGGATGATATGGCCCCAACGGCCACTCATATCGGTTCTGACGTGCCAGAAGAAGAACTGGCCGATGAAGACGCTGATATCACAGGCGATGACGAAGAGTCAGAAGACTCGGACGAAGAGGCAGACACTGGCCCGGATCCGGAAATGGCGCGCGAGAAGTTTGGTGAACTCCGTACTCAGTACGAAGTTACCCGTGCCTCGATCGTCAAAAACGGCCGTGAACACCCAACCACCAAAGAAGAAATTGAAAAGCTGAGCGAAGTTTTCCGTTGCTTCCGTTTAGTGCCAAAACAGTTCGACCGTCTGGTCAAAAACATGCGTGAAATGATGGACCGCGTGCGCGTCCAGGAACGTATTGTGATGAAGAACTGCGTTGAGTACGCAAAAATGCCAAAGAAAAACTTTATGAAGTCTTTCAGTGGCAACGAAAACTCAACAGCATGGATCGACGCCGAAATTGCAGCAGGTAAACCTTACTCAGCCAAGCTGGGTGAGATGCGTGACGATTTGTTCCGCAGCGTTGAGAAGCTGAAAAAAATTGAAGAAGAAACTGGTCTTTCTATTTTTAAAATTAAAGATATCAACCGTCGCATGTCGATTGGTGAAGCTAAGGCCCGTCGTGCGAAAAAAGAAATGGTTGAGGCGAACTTACGTCTGGTTATTTCTATCGCGAAAAAATACACCAACCGTGGTTTACAATTCCTTGATTTAATTCAGGAAGGTAACATCGGCTTGATGAAGGCTGTCGACAAGTTCGAATACCGTCGTGGTTATAAGTTTTCAACTTATGCTACATGGTGGATCCGTCAGGCCATTACCCGTTCTATCGCTGACCAGGCCCGTACTATCCGGATCCCTGTGCATATGATCGAAACCATCAACAAACTGAACCGTATTTCACGTCAGATGTTGCAGGAAATGGGGCGTGAGCCGTCTCCGGAAGAACTGTCCGAACGTATGGGCATGCCGGAAGACAAGATCCGTAAAGTGCTGAAAATTGCCAAAGAGCCAATCTCCATGGAAAC
This sequence comes from Rheinheimera mangrovi, assembly GCF_003990335.1. Taxonomy (NCBI): domain Bacteria; kingdom Pseudomonadati; phylum Pseudomonadota; class Gammaproteobacteria; order Chromatiales; family Chromatiaceae; genus Rheinheimera; species Rheinheimera mangrovi. The sequence goes on from NZ_CP034683.1 coordinate 3,847,105, forward strand.
GCCAATAGGTGACGATGAAGATTCGCATCTGGGCGATTTTATCGAAGACAGCTCTTCAGAATCGCCGCTGGATTCAGCCACCATGGAAAGCTTAAAAGCCGCCACCAACGAAGTGTTGGCCGGTTTAACAGCCCGTGAAGCAAAAGTACTGCGTATGCGTTTTGGTATCGATATGAATACCGACCATACACTGGAAGAAGTGGGTAAACAGTTTGACGTAACACGGGAACGTATCCGTCAAATCGAAGCCAAAGCGCTGCGTAAACTGCGCCACCCTTCCCGTTCAGAAGTGTTAAAAAGCTTCCTCGACGAGTAGATTGGTCTGAATTAGAGAGGCACCGCAAGGTGCCTTTTTAGATCCTAGTTGTTAATAAAGTCAGTTCAACTCCGTGCTGTCCCCATACTTGCGGTGCCCGCCAGAATAAATCCGCAACTTCAAACTGCACAGCATCTAGCCTCCGTGTTTATGTAGTTTTACCTGCTCTATTTAGCCACCGCACTGATCCATCCATCTTTTGTTCATCGCTTAGCCAAGGCCCCAGAATCCCCAGCCAAAACATACTAAGGCGCACAGATATAAAAAGCCTGCTGGCGACTTCCAGCGTATCGGTTGCCGAATGTATTCAGAAAAACGCAAGTTAGCCAGATGCAACTCAAACAACAGCGCAAACATTAACAAAGCGAATGCAAACTGGTAGTAGCGCTGAGGATCCGAACTACTGTAAAACCAGGGCACATAGAGCGCATACAGAAAAACCAGAACGATAAATAGCACTTTTATGCTTTTATAAGAAAAATGAGAAAACCTCTTCATATCCATGATTTTTCTCCTGTTTATCGAATAGCTGGCAACAGTAACACTATTGCCAGCCATGTTCTTTAGCTTAGAGCCTCACTAATCCAGCTCTGGATGGGCGTATTTTCATTCAGCCATTCTCCTGCTTCATAGCCAACCTTGAAAGACGTAGCTAAAAAACCAAGAGCACCAGTAAACCGGGTGGCAGCAGCAAGATTACTTGCACTGTAAATATTTCCGCCAGAAACAACTGCAATCTGTTTAGCATTTAATACGTTCATGTCTGTTTCTCCTTGAATGAATTAAAGCCTGTCTAACAGGCTCAGTATTAACCCGAAAACCAAGGCTGAAGGCTATGATTTTCGGAGCTCACATCAGCGCTTAACAACAGGCCAGACTGCAGCGGCATGCTCTTATTGTCAGCACGGATATGCTGCCCCCCTGTACACAGTTTCCGGAATGGGGAGCGACATTTCAATTTTGTGTGGCAGCAACGTCGGCAATAAAAATCCCAGCCTGATAGTGCGGGCCGGTTCCTACTAATAAACGCGTGACTCTGTCCCAGGCAAGAGCAGTGAACAGCAAAATGACAATGACTGGTTGTACCAGAACAGAACGACGGAATTTGCCGCGTTGATGCTGTAATCTATTAAAAATAATAAACTTTTGTCTCATAACTGGAGCCTGCTATCAAATGGCAGCCGCCAACATCAGCCATACTATTAACAATAAATTTACCTCACAAAAGTGAATTAATCAAAAATTAACCGTTACATTTTTGGCTAAAAAATTTAACACCTTTATTTGGCAGGGAATTTAGTTGTTCGACAGAGATTTAAATCCTGATAATCATAAAATGCAGCCTATCTTGGCTGGCTATTTGATCCGACCTGTTCAGCAGCTCCAACAATGGGGGTTCATCACCGCACTGCCATTGCAAAAAGCTCTAAGCTACAGAGTATTGCTGGCACCAAAACGCCGCTTAGGCCTTTATCTTCCTTAACCCTCTGTGCTTAGGGCGGAGGATTTCTTATGAAAGCGAATAAAAAACAAGCAGTCAGCACAAAGAGCATGCCACGAAGCGGTGACAACAGCAGAAAAACTTCTTATACTGCCTTCGCTCTTTAGGCTTGCGGTAGCAAAACCTAAAGACACTTCTCAAATGGCCCTATAGCTCAGTTGGTTAGAGCATCCGACTCATAATCGGCAGGTCCCTGGTTCAAGTCCAGGTGGGGCCACCATTTATCAAGCACTTACGTTACGTCTTCTGATTCACTTTAAGTCTGTGCTACCTCTGTGCTACCAACATCGTATAAGTCTTTAGCAAAACACTCAAGCAGCCTCATTTATTCATTGCGATAAAACAATAGTTGACACAACTCTTCGTGAGTTGTATTTTTACATCAACAACGGCTTCCTCCAGAACTCTATATGGGTTCGTAAGAGTGGAAGCTTTTTTTTTGCTACGAAAAAGGAAATCACCGTGGCAGAATTGCTTCCCTATAGAAAACCACATAAAGCAAGTTCAGAGCTTTGTGAGAAGTTATTAGGTCAAGGTCTGAACATCCAAAATCGACAGTTAGCTGAACGTACATTATCGATGTGCAGTTACTATCGCTTTAAAGCATATTTAATACCTTTCCAAAAGCCAGATAAAACATTCCATACGGATGCCACATTTGAAAATGCTTACGACCTATACCTTTTTGACAGCAAACTGCGATCTGAGTTATTCAGAATAATTGCATGCGTGGAAATAGGTGTAAGAAGCACGTTTGAGCAATGGATGACAAAACAAACTGGAAACTTGTTCTGGTATTTGGATACATCACTCTTCGAGAACAGCGACAATCATATTAGAACTGTCAATAACGTCAGGAGCATGTTTATTGATTCAAAAGAGCTTTTTGCGGAACACTTCAGACAAAAATACTTTAACGAATATTGCCCATTCTACAGAGACCTTCCACCTGGTTGGGTTGCGATTGAGCTAATGACATTTGGAAATCTGACGAAGCTACTATCAGGTATTACCGAGAGCAGCATTCAAAGTCTAAAATTGAACCGGTACTCCAAAACGCTTGGCGTTCAGAAATTCAAGTCTCTTGCCTCATGGATGACAACCCTTCAAGAAGTCAGAAACCACTGTGGGCACCACATGCGACTTTTTAATCGTAACCTCAAATCACCAACTGCGATCAAAAGTATTCTGAGTTCAGAAATTAATCTCGTCAAAACGCGTCCTAAAGCGGGATTGAGGGAAGAAGAGCAATTAAATCGACTCTACACCGCCATTGCTGCATTGCAGTGCCTATACAGCCATCTTGGTTACACTGAAAAATTAGGCCCAATCTTAGAGGGATTGTTTGAAGAACATCCGTCTGTACGTCAATTTCAAGCATCAATGGGTTTTCCTGATAACTGGCTAGAAGAACCAATATTTTTTGCCCCTCAGTAATAACATCTGCCAGACAAGAAGAGAGGCACTCGTTATGCCTCTATTGAACCGTTTTATTTATCTACTGCGATATTGCCTTTGAGTACTATATTTTCGTTCGGGAACATCACGGTCTCATTCGCCGTACGAAATGCTATAAATTTATCACTCATAGCAATAACGTACCCAATCCCCTTCGACTCTCCGTTAACAAATAGACTTTGACATCTAGCATTAACCCCACAAGAAAATTCTTTAATTTCGTCTTGAGCAACATTTTTCCCTATATAAAATCCGCTAAAGCAAGCAATTACTGCAGTGCCCACTAGGACAAATATTAAATAAATCATGGACGTCATCATCGTGGCGAAAATTACGGGCAGGAAAAACTTTAAGAACGGCGGCTTTTTGAAAGATTCTTTTACTTTCAACTTCATGCGATTGTTAAAGCCAGAGACCTTATCCTCAAAGTTAGCGGCGACAACAGCAACGATGAAAAGCATTACAAAAAATAATAAAAACGGCTGCCAGTGGCTGAAAATCTTCTCTAACCCCCAGATAAGTAACATGCTAACTGCAATAAAGAAATTGACTAAATAATATTCGGGAGCCTGCAGGAACGCATCAGAACTGAAACCGTAGGTCGATAAATAACCTTGCTGATATAAATATCCCGTCAAATACGCCAGCGGTAATCCTATCGCGAAGAACTGCAATATAGTGCTCAATTTTGTTGTTTTTGTTTCTGTATCAACCATAAAAATCTCACTTAAAAATTATTGAATAGTGGGTATTAGTCCCTAAAATAAAGGACCCAAAAACAATACATAAATTAAAGGATTTTTACACGCAGGAAAGTACTGTTAGCAGTTCAGATTGATAACTGGTAATTCACCGAAGGTACGTCTCCGTAATCTCAGGCCGAAAATGCCCCATTTCCTGCGATACGGTTTCCAGCGCCAAAAGCCTTGTCAGCCCCAAAGATTGTAATTCGTGCATTCTTTCCTGAGCATAGCTGTGGCGAAGCCCGTGTGCGCCTCTAGACCAGTTTAATGCCCTATTAGATGCTGCACTGAATGAGTTAGACCAAGGCTGGCCTCCGGCTATCTGGTAACGACTTAAATAGTTGATGCCTCGGTCCTTAACTGTAACAGGTGCTGGCCTCCTACACTTTTCAAGTTCATGGGACAAAGACACTGGGATCAACACTTCCCGCTTCAAACCGCCCTTCCCTTGCACCGTATAGATAATACCTTCCCTGCCTGAGAACTTAGTCGAGTTTGCTGGGCGTTTATCCGCTGGCCGTTCTGTTGGCTTTGCTAACGTTAATAACTCATGCGCCCTTAGCCCAGCAGCATGGCTAATTCTTGTCGCTAGTGAATTGGAGTCTTTCTGTTGACCAGCAACAAGCTCAACCTGCGGTACTGTATAAGCTCTGGAAAGTAGTACTTGCTGATGCTCGGATTTGATAACTGGAAGTGTTTTGTCTGTTGGCAAAGTGCCGGTGACATGCTGCAACATTTTCTGGATGGCCTGCCGCTCCATATCAAGCGTTTTTTGCCCGACTATCTGCCCCCTTAGCTCAAGATAAGTGAGCACGTCGTTAATGGTCATTGCCTGCAAGCTTGGCAACTTCATCTGTTGGCAGTATTCAGCAACCCGAGTTAGCGCCTGCTCGAAGTTACTAACAGTACGTACAGATTTAATCACTTTGCCCTGGAGCTGCTTCATAACAGCTCCAGCTTGTTTTTGTGGCTTTGCGAACTTAGCCATTGTTATCCAGCCAGCGCTTAACTGTGGTCCAAACAACCTTGACCCGTTTGTCTTTTAACCATCGTTGTAACTCAGCTGTTGTTGCGCCTTGGTGTTTTAGCTGCAACAGCTCGCCTTTATATCGATCAAGCCGCGATCTTTTATACACTTTCTTTCTAAGGATCACGGTTTGAGTCTTTAACCGTGCCAATTCAACTTCAGGATTAAAATCTGACATTGCTATCCACCTTTGCGAAGACTTGTAAGAACTAACTGACCGTAAAAAACGGTTCAGCGGCACTGAAGCCTATTCGCCCACGATGCTCCAAAAGAAGCAGGCCGGACTGATCGCGCCTAAGTTTGGAAATGCAAAAGGGAAACGCAGCATTAGAAGCGTTGCTATAGGAAACTAAATAAACTCTCGCGGAGATGCGTATTGAAGGCAGCTTAAACAGCGCCTGTTTTGATGTTGGGCTTGTGCCCGATTGACAATAAAAGTCTACTGCGAACCAATTTAACTTTCAATCTGCAAATAACTTTCTGCGTCGAAAGCTCTGCCGCCCTCGCCAGCCGCTGGGTACAGGGCAATTCATTGCTTGTACCCAGCGGCTGGCGCAGCCAAAAAAGGTAGGCATTTGCTCGTGATGCCTACATTTTCGATCTTGAAGTTAAGGCATAATGGCTATGCAACAAATACCTAAAAAGAGCCAAAGCACTCTCTCGCACTGACACTGATATCCAGCGCATTCTAAGCGCTAAATACTGCAATCGCTGCCATGATTTTTTGTTCCATTTTTCTGTGCAGTTTTTTCTTCGATGTATTTAATAACCTCTGAAGAAATTTGCTTAGCAAAAATAATATTTTTTGACCAGAAAATGCATTTGACTATCCAGTTAATATTGAAAATCTTCCTTCTTAAGTCATATACGAAATTACTTGAGCGCAACATAGGCCCTCTCAGCCTAATTTTTTCTTCCACCAGGGCCATTTCAATAAATTCTAGATTTGGACTTCCCCTAAAACACTAGACACTCCTTAGGTTAAAATACAACTTTAGGAGGGCACCATGTCCAAGCAACGTTTTACACCAGAATTCAAAGCCGAAGCTATCAAACAAATCACAGAACGTGGATATTCCGTTAAAGATGTATCTGAGCGCTTAGGCGTATCAGACAACAGCCTTTATAAGTGGCTCAAGGAACATAATCAGGCCACTAATCCAGATCCTGTAGTGACGCAGCAGCAGGATTTAGCCGCTGAAAATGCCAGGCTAAAAGCCGCTTTAAAACGGGCTGAAGAAGAGCGGGACATCCTAAAAAAGGCCGCCGCATACTTTGCCAAGCAGTTCAGTTAAGGTATGCCTTTATCCGCGATAACCAGAACTGCCATCCTGTGCGGTTGATGTGTACCATGCTGCGTGTCCATCACAGCGGCTATTATCAATGGCTGAAGCAGCCTGAATCAAACAGAGCACGTGAGAACCAGCGTTTAACGGCACTGATTAAAGAGTCATGGCTTGAAAGCGGCGGCATTTATGGCAGCCCTCGTATCCATGTTGATTTACGTGAAGCCGGTGAAACCTGCTCGGAGAATCGCGTAGCTCGCTTGATGAATTTGGCTGGCCTCAAAGCTATTCGTGGTTATAAAACGCCACGTTATCGTGCGGGTAAACCCGCTGTACCGGCAAAAAACCAGTTACAGCGTGAATTTACTTATAACGAGCCAAATAAAGCCTGGGTAACTGATATCACCTATATCAGAACCTACGAGGGCTTTTTATATCTTGCCGTAGTGTTAGATCTGTACTCTCGACGAGTCATTGGTTGGTCGATGAAGGCCACGCTGGCGAAAGAAATTGTGCTTGATGCGTTGTTAATGGCTGTCTGGCGCAGGAAACCGAAACAACCGGTCATCATACATTCTGACCAAGGCTCCCAGTTCAGTAGCGATGAATGGAAACGATTTCTGGATACACACAAACTCTCAGCCAGCATGAGTCGGCGCGGTAACTGTTGGGATAATGCGGTTGCCGAATCCTTCTTTAGTTCACTGAAAAAAGAGCAGATTAAACGGAGAATTTATAACAACCGTGAAGAAGCGCGTAGTGACATTTTTGAGTACATCGAGGTATTTTATAACCGTCGGCGCAGACACAGTCATTTAGGACAGTTATCACCAGCAGATTATGAGGAAAAAGCTAATCTCAACGAGGTTAACGAGTGTCTATGAGATTGGGGGAAGTCCAAACAGCGGTTTGCCAGAAAGGCTCGGCAAGCCTGTCCAGTTTTGTGCTGCAGTCAGTAAAAAGCCGACTGCGACCACGGCGCCAAAGCCAAATAACATCTCATGGGCGTGCCACAAGCTTGCTGGAAAACCAAACTGAAACGATATCAGGCCGCTAAACCACAAGGCCCAAATGCTGATCGCCAAAAAAGCCCAACAGGCACCAGCCAGAAAAAAAGGCCGGAATGCCAAAGCAAACAGCGGATAAGCAGATAGTGCTTTTCGCTTGCCCACTTCGGTCTGTTCAGGCCAGTGGATATTGATCAAAGGAGGACGCTGGCTCATTCTTTTATTCATAACCTAACGCACTTCTTTATGCAGTTCGTACTGAGCTATACAGCGGCAGACATAGGCAATTTTCACCAGAGTCGCGCTGAAAATCATAGTGACATGACCCGCCAGTTGCAGCTCAAACGAAAACAAATAAGACAGCGGATAACAGACAACCACAGTCGCCAGCAGTAAACTAAAGGACAAAGCTAATAAAGTATTGGCAGCCAATAACAATGTTTCGAACTTGTCAGAGGCGGACAGTTTTTCATTACTAAAAAATTGGGCAACGTGAAACATCATAAGCTCCTTTGGAATCATTGGATTCCGGTTTGATTTGCTTATGTATTGCAGTTCTGATGCCAGTTATTTTTCAATTTAAATTCAATAGCTTAATAATTTAACAACTAAAAACCATGTCAAAATGACACAACAAAAAAGAGTCAAAATGACAAACTAGATTCTTTGTGACACAATTTAAGCACTCTAGTTGTCAGCAGGAGCTGCAATGGCTGAACTCAACTCCACCTTGTTGCTGGAAGTAGCGCTGGATCTGGCGAACAGCATCACTACTACAGACCGCTTTGACCGCTTGCTGGGCTCTGTGCGTAAAGCCATTAACTGCGATGCTGTGGTCTTGCTGTCATTTCAGGGGGAGCTGTTAATACCCCTGGCGATCCAGGGCTTAACGGCCGATACCTTAGGCCGTCGTTTCGCTCTGAAGGACCACCCTCGCCTTGCGATCATTTGCCAAAGCAGCAGCCCGGTGCGTTTTCCATCCGACACTGAATTGGCCGATCCTTACGATGGCTTGTTACTGGCACAGGCCGGTGACTTGCCTGTGCATTCCTGCATGGGTTTACCTTTGTATTCAGATGGTCAACTGATAGGAGTGCTGACGCTGGACAGCCTGAAACCTGATGCTTTTTCAGCCATAGCTGAACGGACCTTAGACTTAATTGCAGCTATGTCAGCAGCCACCCTAAAAACCGCTATCCAGCTGAAAAAACTCGAACAACAAGCGCTGCAGGCGCAACATTTAGTGGAAGAACTGACCCATGAAGCCCTGATCCGCGACGGTGGTGAGCTGATAGGTCAAAGCCAGGCCATGCTGGCGCTAAAAAGTGATATTCAACTGGTGGCGGGTTCAGATTACACAGTGCTGATTCAGGGCCAGACTGGTGTAGGCAAAGAGCTGGTCGCCAGAACTCTACATCAGTTATCCAGAAGAGCTAAACGGCAACTGGTGCATTTAAACTGTGCTTCTTTGCCTGAAACGCTGGCTGAATCTGAGTTGTTTGGTCATGCCAAAGGTGCTTTTACCGGCGCCGAGCGGGAAAGACCTGGTAAATTTTTATTGGCCGATGGCGGTACTATCTTCCTCGATGAAGTTGGTGAACTACCACTTAGCGTACAAAGCAAATTATTGCGGGTGCTGCAAAGCGGCGAAATTCAGCCTGTCGGCAAAGATGAAGTAAAAACGGTCAATGTGCGGGTGATAGCGGCCACCAACAGAGATTTAGCCGCTGAAGTGGCGGCAGGTCATTTTCGCGCCGACTTGTATCATCGCTTGTCGGTCTATCCCATTACTGTGCCAGCCTTAAAAGAACGACAACAGGATGTGTTGCTGCTGGCAGGCTATTTTCTCGAACTGACAGCCCGCAAACTGGGCATACGTCAGCTAAAACTCAGTACTGCAGCTCAGTCTGTGTTGTTGCAGTACAACTGGCCGGGTAATGTGCGGGAGCTGGAACATGTGATTAGCCGCGCTGCCCTCAAAGCCAGAAAAGAAGCCAAAGCTCAGGATATTATTGCGCTGTTACCACAGCATCTGGAACTGGCAGAGCGCGCAGTTTCAGTTGATAACAACCCGCAAGCAGCTTTGCCTATGATCCACAGCAGCGGCTTAAGCCTGAAAGCGGCCACTGAAGAATTTCAGAAGCAGCAAATTATTCAAATCTTAAGCCAAACAGCAGGTAACTGGAGTCTGGCGGCGAAGCAACTGGATGTCGACAGGGCCAATCTGGCCCGCCTTGCCAAACGCTTAGGGATTAAAGTCGAAAAAACAGTACGCAGCTAAAGTTGGCTTAACCAGCGCGTGAGTAGTTGCTGACTAAACTGGCGTAAAGCCGGGGCATAAGCTGTGGTGTCCTGGCGAATTTTCGCTAAATCTGCCAAAGGCCAGGCTGCTAATTCGGCGGCATGGCCAAGCAACCATTGTTCGATACGCTGGCCTTCCAGTTCAGGGTGGCATTGAAACGCCAGTACCTGCGAGCCTATACGGTAAATTTGCTTGTAACTTTCACTCGATGCCAACAGCTCTGCACCAGCAGGCAAATCAAAGGTATCACCATGCCAGTGGAACATCTGGATTTCTGCATCCGCGCTCTCAACCGCAAAGAGCTGAGTGTCCAGCGCCGCTTGAGTAAACTGAATAGGCGACCAGCCAATTTCTTTACCCGAAGCGCCCGGATAGACAGCAGCACCAGCAGCTGCGGCTATCAACTGCGACCCGAGGCAAACCCCTACTAAGGGTCGTTGTTCCGCCAAACGTTGTTTAGCTATCAAAAGCTCTGTCTGTAAAAATGGATATAAAGCCGTGTCGTAGACCCCAACAGGGCCACCTAAAATGACAGTTAAATCGGCCTGATACGCCGCAGTTAAATCATCCATAGCCGCATCCAGATACTGCAGCTGATAACCAGCAGCCGTTAATGGCTCGGCAAAACTACCGAGATCTTCAAACTGCAAATGCCGGATCACCACACAACTTTTCGTTTTCATATATTGTCTCCTCTATGCCGGGTCCTGATGTTCACGACAAATCAGATCTGTGCTTGTTACCGGCAAAGGCTGCTGAGTTAAACCACAAAAGGGCAAACCGTCCTGCTGCTGATGGAAACGGCAGCTTTTACACTGACCAAAACTTTTGCGCTGCTCTTGCTGCTGCACCTGGCTCAACAACTGATGCAACGCACCGGTCAATTGTTGTTCCAGTTCAGGCCCCAGCTGCTGCACTGCCTGTTGCAGCACCTGCACAGCCACCAACTGTTGCACCACAGCTAAACCTGCTGCTGTTGGTTTTAAATGCACTATGCGTTTGTCCTGCAGATCCGGCTCTTTGTAAATCCACTGCCGCTCTTCCAGCGCTTTTAACGACTGAGACACTGTGCCTTTAGTCAGGCCCAGATAATCGGTCACGCCCATCACAGTATCTGAGTAATGATTACAAATACTCAGATAACGCAAAGCGCTGAGCTGCACAGCGGGCACCATAGAAAGTTCGGCATCATCCCGCTGCCAGCTACGCAGCAAACTGTTGATGCGTTCGACATAATCAAAAAAGCTTAAAGCCATAGTTTTTACACCTGCACTTTTAACACCTGCACTTGCATTTGGATTTAGACCTGCATTTTATCTGCACAGTATAGCTTGACATTGTATCGAAGCGAAACTATTATTTTCATAACGTATCGATTCGATACTTAATTTAAGATTGAGTGAGGAGCTTTTATGAACGTTCAGGTTTTTGACACCCATGTAAAAACGACCAATGGCCACTACCTGCATTTTGATGTGTTGGTGACGCCAGAGCATGCAGCTAAAGCTAAACTCTATGCACAGCAGTTTTTACAACAACAAGGCTATAACAGTGACGACATACAGCAACAAAGCTGTGATTTTTGTCATAACGAAATAGCCACCCCAGCGGTTATTGCAGCTATTGATGCACAGGGGTATTACATTCTGAAATTACAGGGCTGTTAAGCGGCTCAGTGTTTAATTAACCCAAGATCAAAGGAGCACCCTGATGAACCCGGCCATTCTTGCTTGTGATTTACATGATCATGTCGAAATTATCTGTATGAGACGATACCCGGTCCTGATCCATCAGCTGGATGGCAGCACTATTCAGGGTATTGCCCGTGACACCCGAAGTACAGCACAGCAAGAATTTCTACTGCTGGATAAGGACGGTCAAAAAGTGGAAATTCCACTGCTGCAGATTGAACGAATTGAGGTATTGGATGCCAATGCACCACAACAGCAAATTTGGTTACAGCAAGGCGGAAGCTGCGCTATTTAAGCCAATCCCCCCATAGCAGAGAAGTCACCACAACGTAGCGTTAACACCGGATGAAAGCTGCAGTTCTCAAGGTTTCACCTTACGGGATATCCCACAAGGTGAACCCCCTAAAGTGCCAAAAACCTGGCCAGGCGCGCCAATTTATATCGACTCTCCGGGTTATGATTTCAACCTGAAAAAGGATACTGAAAGTAAATGCCAACCTGCACAACCCACTGCTCTGCGTAGTGAATCTGTACGATGTGGCTTCAGGTGATTTATCTTTACCTGCCAGCTGGCCGGCACAAACCAAATAAGCAAGGATAAAGCGGGTAGCAAAGGCTATTTCTGTTTCTTGATACCCGCTTTACTGCACAGATATCTGCTGCAACGCGTAATGGCAGTCACTTTTTCATCTGATGCAAATACCTGTCGTACTGTTTTAATACAGACAGTATTTTGTCTCCGGTAAAAGGTTTGACGATAAAGGAGGAAGCGCCACTTTTCATACTGGTTTTGACATTTTCCAGTGTTCTGACACCACTGACCATCACGACAAAGCAGTCTTTATTAATATCCTTAAACTTTTCCAGCAAGTACAAACCTGATTGGTCTGGCAACTCTATGTCCAGAAAGACTAAGGCTGGCTGATACTGATTAAAGGATTTAATGGCCTGCACAGCATTGTTGGCATGCTGGTAGCTCCAGATCACTGAATGCAAGTCCGCTTCGTCTTTTAGCATCGCCAGATTATTCTGCAACAACTGTCTGGTGGAGTCCTGATCATCGACCAGCAAAATATTCTGTGGCGTTCTATGCATTAAGTAGTTCCGGTCTTTAAAGCGACCAAAAGCGCTGTCAACTGTTCATAGCGTACAGGTACTTTTTGTTCTTCCCATAAGAGTTGCAACTCATTGGCAAGACCCGTAATTTGCGCTTCGCCAAAACAAGCCGCATTGCCTTTTAGCCGATGAACTATCTGTTTTATTTTTAACAAGTCATCATTTTGCATCGCAAGCTCCAGCTCAGCTGCAGCCACTGCTAAAGATTCTGCAAACAACTGCTGCAATTCATCAGGTACATCGAGTTTTTTCAGATTTTGTCTGGTCAGCCCATTAAACCAGCCATACAGCAATTCCCATTGGCAGGGCCAGCTGAAGTGTTGGTCGACCTGTTCAAACCGCCCTTCTTGTGCAGCCAGTACCGCAATGGGGCGCTGATACCCCAACTGTCGCAATAACTGAACTGCTTCATGTATTTGATGGTCAGCGTTCTTACTCAGAAACATCAGGGCATCGTACTCATAACTCAAAGCCTGTTGTACGGACTCATCAAGGGTTAAAGCAACATAAGTATGATATCCGACAGATTGTAGTTTGGACTGAACTGCAGGCAGTTCAGATCCTGCGTCCAGTTGAGTCAGCAGAATTTTTAATGGCACATTATCGACCCTTTTGCCCAGGTTAAGTTTATTATGGTCTGCGTATCTGTCTGAGGTCAAATAATCCAACCGCAGGTTTTTTACTGATATATTAAAGAGATATGGGGCATGCAGTGGAAATCTGCCGGCTCTGGGCCTAAAGTGGGACAGCCTAAGGTGCAGTTTTAAGGAATCACAATGAAAACGATGAGTTTAAGTCTGAGTCAACGCATTAACCTGAGTTTTTCCCTTATTGTCTTTGTGATGATATTGTCAGGCTTTATGTTTTACAACAGAGCTATAGACAATGAAGCAAACATCTCCTCCATTGAAACTTCAGACATTAAAGGCATTGAGATTGCCAGAGATATCCGCCTGACTACCTCTGACCACTGGATGGAAACCAATACTATCTATATCAAACTCAACCATAGCAGTGATGATAAAGTTGCCGTCATTGAGGAAGGTCGCGACCACTTATTGAATGCGGAAAAACAAATCAAGGCTTTGTATGCTAACTACGAGTCCACTATCACCTTAGAAAAAGACAAAATACTCTATGCAGACCTTGAACCAAAACTGAGTGTTTATTTTGACCTGAGCCAACAACTGCAGGAAAGGTTAATGACGGATCCTCAAAGTGACATCAGTAAATTATTCCAGAAGCAGAGTACTGCCTGGCAAAGTGTCAGAGCAACACTAGGCGATATGATCAAGTTAAATGAAGAAAGCTACGAAAACTCAATAGCCACTTTGCATAACAACATCACAAAAAATATTTATACCGCCATTGCAGCAGTTGTTATCTCCGTTCTTATCGCCACCTTGTGCGGCTATTATTTACGCCGCGCTATTATGACTCCTATCGACTTTATATTAAGTGGCATGCATAAAATGGGCGAAGGCATACTGACCTACCGTATTGAGAAAAAACAAAATGACGAGTTTGGCTCTATTATCACAGGCTTCAACGACATGGCCGAGTCACTAAAAGAGCTGGTGGTTCAAACTCAAGGCTCTGCAGTCCATTTGAGTTCCTCTATCACTGAGCTGGCCGCTACCTCTAAGCAGCAACAGGCAACGGTTACAGAAACCGCAGCCACCACTACTGAAATAGGGGCAACGTCAAAGCAAATTGCAGCCACAGCCAAGGAGCTATTGCACACTGTCAGTGAAGCAGCGGACACAGCAGCTCACACCTCACGTCTGGCTCAAACCAGTCAGCAGTCGGTCAACAATATGGACGATGTAATGCGTCAGTTGTCTTCTGCCGCAGAGATGGTCAGTGGCAAACTGGCCTTGCTGAGCGAGCGGGCTACAGGCATCAATCAGGTTGTGACCACTATTATGAAAGTGGCTGATCAAACTAATTTATTGTCACTGAATGCCGCCATAGAAGCAGAAAAAGCCGGAGAATACGGTAAAGGATTCACAGTAGTAGCCAACGAAATTCGCAGGTTAGCTGATCAAACAGCCATAGCCACGTATGACATTGAACAGATGGTCCGTGAAATTCAGTCTGCGGTAGCTGCAGGTGTGATGGGCATAGATAAATTCTCAGAAGAAGTGCGCCGTGGTTCATCTGATATGGACGATGTCAGCGAACAATTATCCATGATCATTGAACAGGTTCAGGAACTTGCCCCTCATATCCAACAAGTGAATGAAGGCATGCTGCATCAGGCTGAAGGTGCAGAACAAATCAATTTAGCCTTAAGCCAACTGGCTGATGCCACCTCACAAACCGTGGACTCTTTGGTACAAACCACCAGCGCTATCGATAATATGAGTGATGTCGCCAGTAAATTACGTTCAGGCGTCAACAGGTTCAAGGTCTGACGCCATGGCTTTGTCTGATGTGTCATCCAGACCAGCTGCAACTACGGCTTTGTACCTTATATTCCGAATTGAGGCGGACTATTATGCTTTAGCCGCTTCTGAAATTGAGATGGTGCTGAAGCAACAAAGCCTGAAGAAACTGCCGGGAGCCCCAACCTGGGTTGCAGGTCTGTTGCATTTAGACGGCCAGATAGTACCTGTGATTGATATATACCAGCGCATACTGCAAAGACCTGCATCAGCTCAGTCCAGCACCCGAATTGTTATAGTGAACTACGACAATGACAAACTGTTGGGTTTGTTACTGGAAAAAGTAAACACTTTCGAACGCCTGAACATCAATGGCTGGATGGATGCCACTATCCAGCTGTACAACACTGATTTTCTGGCTTCTGTGCAACAACATGCCAGTTTAGGGCTGCTCCAGAATATAGAACTTTCATTGTTATTACCTGAAGACATCCAGCAGCTCCTGTTTCAGAACGTTCAGCAAAGCCCGGCTCCTGCAACAGAGCAACAGTTAGGCCCAACGCCATGAGTCCGAATTCAGGCTGTCATTGCTTCACAGTCCCCGTGCAGTTATGGGCATTCGTACAGTGCTGGCAGGGGTGACGATGAGTGCCCTGATTGAAAACATGTTGTACCAACGCATTGGCATGGACATAAAGTCTGTGGGGCAGCAGATTTTCCAGCGTGTTTTACAACAACAATTGCATAAATATCAATGCGATTTGGCTCACTACAGCCAGTTGTTGCAGCACTCGGAGGAGATCTGGACTTCATTGGTGGAAGCTATTGTTATCCCCGAAACCTGGTTTTTCAGATACCCGGAATCTTTTGGCTTGTTCGAAGAGCTGGTGCATGAGCAGTTCAGAGCCAATCCGGCCAGACCTGCATTAAAGATCCTGTGCCTGCCTTGTTCTACCGGGGAAGAAGCCTATTCCATTGCTATCAGTTTATTGCGCAATGGCTACAGTGCCCGGCAGTTTTGTGTAGATGCGATTGATATTAACACCCAGGCGCTGCAGCAGGCTCAGTCAGGCATATTCAGACAATACTCGTTCAGAACTACTAACTTACCTTTTATCCATCAGTTTTTTGAAGTCACTGAATCCGGTAGTCTGGTGAATCAGAATGTACGGGATTGTGTCAAATTCAGTTATGGCAATTTATTTGAACCCGCGACTTTACCTGCAAAACAGTATGACTTTGTGTTTTGCCGTAACTTACTGATTTATTTTGATCAAAATAAACAGCAGCAGGCCATTCAACAACTCAGAAAACTATTGAGCCCGGACGGCTATTTACTTTCAGGCCCCGCAGAAGCCGGAGCTTTTGTCAGAGCAGGCATGACCGCATTGCCTCGCCGGGATTGTTTTGCTTTTAGTCAGGCGGAGCAGGTCAAGCCAAAAAAGATCACTAGACAGCTTATTGTCCCTGCGACATTCAAAGAGAAAAGTAAAAAGGCAGGCCAAGCTCTGCCTCTCCCTGCTTTAAAACCATCGCCAAGAATAAACAGCTCAGCACCTGTGCTTTCTGCGCCTGCAAAAAAGGCAGAACGTAAGCAGGATTTATTACAACGTATTGAACAGCTTTCAAATGCCGGACAACTCTCTGCGGCATTGGAGCTCTGTCAGGCTGCGCTTAGTGAGGTTGGCCCCAGCGCCCAGTTGTTTTACGTCTGGGGGTTATTATTTGACAGCATGGGTCATAAAGGGAATGCAGAAATCTATTATCGGAAGGTGCTGTATTTAGAACCTTTGCATGCAGCAGCCTTAAGGCAGCTTGCCGCTTTGCTTCATTCACAAGGGCAAACTGCTGCCGCAGCTTTGATAGAACAGCGTATGAAGCTTGAGAGGAAATTTTAATGAACCAGGCTCCTGTTATCCAGACACAACAGATTGAGATAGATGCCTGCTGGAAAACCAAAGGGATCTATGGAGACCGCAGCTGCCCAAAACTGGTGCTCCATACGCATTGCCGCAACTGCGAAGTTTACACTGAGGCTGCATCCAGATTACGTGACCAGTTTTATGTCCAGGATACGGACGAACAGAGCAGTATTGTCAGCAGAAATACCCGACATACGGCAAAGCAACAAACACAACGCCACATAATTTTCAGGCTGGAGCAGCAGTGGTTTGCCATTCCAAGCCGTTATTTAACAGAAGTGACATTACCACTGGTCGTCAGAGCAGTGCCGAATCGCCACAGTAAGGTTTTACTCGGGGTCTGTAATGTCAGAGGTCAACTGGTGCCCTGCCTGTCATTACACAGATTGTTTTCCATTGCAGAGAGTTCAACTGCAACAGCCAGAATGCTGGTACTGTCTCATCCGTCCGGTGCTTTAGTTGTATCTGTGGATCAAATCCTGGAAATCACACCACTTGACCACTCTGTCTGGAATAATAATGCAATGAATTCTGGCACTGCCCTGGGTCAGGTCAGTGTGGCAGTTGCCCAGCACAAAGCTTATAACCTGACCCTGTTGAACGCAGAGACTTTATTAAGTCTGATGCTTAAGGAGCTGCAATGACGGATCAGTATCAAAATGCTTCTTTGCTGGAATTGTTTTTACTTGAAGCTCAGGCGCAAACACAAATACTCGATCAGGCTCTGATTGGCTTATCTCAGCATCCAACAGATAAATCCATGCTGGAATCCAGTATGAGGGCTGCCCATTCCTTAAAAGGAGCCGCGCGGTTGGTTGGGGTGGAACCAGCTGTTGGTGTGGCCCATGAAATGGAAGAATTACTGGTTGAAGCAATGCGGGGGCAAAGCCAGTTAAATACAGAACAAATTCAACTGCTGATGCAAGGCTCGTCTGCATTAATGGCCATAGCTGAGGGCAAAACACCACCAGATCTGGCGCTCTTAGTGCACGCCTTGTCACAACAAGCGTTAACACCAGCGCAACCTGCTGCATTGCCAACAGAAGACGTTCCTTCTCCCCTTGCCGCCACAGAGGGAGCGGAACACTATGCTCCGCCACAATCAGCGGAAGAGTTGCATAACCATGAAGAAATCCGTAAATCTGGCACTATCAGGGTGTCCTCAGAACGGCTGGATTTGTTACTGGATTTAGCCAGTCGATCACTGGAGGAGTCTAAACATGCTCAGCGTTTTGGTCTGGAATTACTGCGGATCAAAAAGACACAGCTTCAGGCGAAAAGTATTCTTGAAGCATTGAGAGATCAGCTGGTTGAACAGCAAATGCCTGATTATTTTCTGACATCTCTGACACAAATGGGCCAGTTGCTTTCTGACGCTAACACTCAAACGGTACAAAGTTTACAGCATTACGATAGCGTCAGCTGGAGCAACCTGTTGTTAAACCAGAACCTGTACGATGCTGCCCTAGCCTGCAGAATGCGGCCTTTTAGTGATTTGTTCACAGGTAAAGCCAGAATGGTGTTTGATTTGGCCACTCGTCTGAATAAAAAGGTTCAGTTACAAGTAGAGGGCGAGCACACCTCAGTTGACCGCGATATGCTGGAGCGATTGGAAGCTCCATTGTTACATTTAATCCGCAATGCCGTTGATCATGGCATAGAAGAGGTGCAGGAGCGCCTCAGTGCAGGTAAAACGGAAATAGCTACAATCCGCTTAAAAGCCTGGCATGCTTCCGGATACCTGCATATGGAAATCAGTGACGACGGACGTGGTGTCAACCTGGAAAAAATTAAATCCAGAGTCCTATCCAGAAATCTGGCGACGGCGGACGCCGTAGCACAAATGGACGAGCAGGAACTGCTGGCCTTTTTGTTTTTACCTGATTTTAGCCTGGCACAACAAGTCAGTGACATTTCAGGCCGTGGTGTTGGCTTAGATGCAGTACAGCATGAAATCAAAGCCTTAGGCGGTCATATCGAGCTGATCAACACTCCGGGCCAGGGGTGCAATTTCCAGTTCAGATTGCCTGTTACCGTCTCAGTGATCCGCTGTGTCATAGTCGAAGTAAGCTCTGAAGTTTATGCTATCCCACTGCACAGGATCGAAAGCATGCTAAGACTGCAACAGGACGAGCTGATTACAGTTGAAGGCAGACCCCATTTTTGGTGGAACGGCGACGCTATAGGGTTATTGCGTTTATCTCAATTATTGGGACTTCCGGAAGGTCAGGGCGATCCACAAGGATTAGGCGTATTGGTGTTTCAGGAAAGAGATAGGAAAATCGCCTTTGCTGTTGAAAAGCTACTTGGGGAACAAAGCCTTGTCGTGATGCACATGGACCAGCGATTTGGTCGTTTGTCTGCTGTAATGGCTGGTGCTGTGCTGGCTGACGGTACGCCCGCGCTAATTCTGGATATTGACGATGTGCTGACGAAAGCCAGTACCTTGTTAAAACAAGGCCAGGTCAATAGTTTCACCAGCCAGCAACAGGATACTCCAACCCAAAAAATTCTGGTGGTCGACGATTCACTGACTGTGCGGGAACTGGAACGTAAACTATTGAGCAATAAAGGCTATCAGGTTCAGGTAGCTGTTGATGGCCTGGAGGGCTGGACTATGCTCAGAGCCGAAAAGTTCGACTTACTGGTGACCGACATAGATATGCCGAAAATGGATGGCATCGAGCTTGTGCGTTTAGTTCGGGCTGACCCGCGTTTAAACAGGCTTCCTGTGATAGTCGTCTCTTATAAAGATAGGGAAGAAGACAAAAACAAAGGATTAGAAGCCGGAGCAGATTATTATCTGGCAAAATCCAGTTTCCACGATGAATCTTTGATTGAGGCAGTCCAGCTCCTGATTGGGGCACCACAGTTATGAATTTAGGGTTGTTGACTTACAATGTGCCTAATTCCGATTGGGTCAAACAAGTCATTGAGGCTGAGTATCAGGTTGCATGGCACGCCCAGGATGTCACACAAACTCTGACCCTCCAGTTGGCCAAGCCGGTGGATTTACTGCTGGTAAAGCTGCATGAGGGCTGGTCAGCTCTAGACATACAGCAACTCACCCCTTATATCGACTGTCCTATAGTGTTATTTTCCTTGGATGGCCGGGACCATACACAGCAGGTGTTTACGGCTTTTGGCTTTGGCGCCAAAGATTATGTTGAACTGACTGGAGCACAACAGGCTAAGGCTACGTTGTTGTTACGTAAAATTAGGCAGCAAATCGTCTTACAGGGGATTAAACCCCGCCCTGCAGAGCCCGTCAGCACAACTTTACCCGTGATCATTGCCATAGGAGCTTCGACCGGAGGCCCCTCTTCTCTTTATGAACTGATCCAAGCTCTTCCCAAAGATTTTAAGGCCGTAATTGTCATAGTGCAGCATATGGACGGCCGTTTCAGTACAGGCCTGGCAGATTGGCTGGAGCGGGCAACAAGCTTGACGGTAAAATTGATTGCGCATCGCGAAAAAGCAGAAGCTGGTACTATTTATATTGCTGGCGCGGACATACACTTACGTATCTCTGAAGAAGGCCGCTTTCTATACTCAGAAGAGCCTCAACACAGCTTGTTCAAACCATCCATAGACGTATTTTTTGAAAGTTTAGCCAAAAACTGGCGGGGTATCGCTATTGGCGTGCTGCTCACGGGCATGGGGCAAGATGGCGCTTTGGGTTTAAAGTTGATGAAAAACAAGGGTTGGTTCACTATAGCTCAGGATCAGGCTAGCAGCATTGTATATGGCATGCCTAAAGCCGCCGTGCATTTACAGGCAGCTACAGAGGTTTTACCTTTAGATAAAATTGCCGCCCGACTGATAAAACTATGCGCTGACTGATTCTTTTATAGAGGAAAATAAATTTGTCTACAGATAACCTATACGGCACAGCAAACTTAGAAAGCAATGCAAAAGCTATGGTATTGCTTATCGATGACCAGGCTCTGGTTGGCGAGGTCATACGCCGAATTCTGATTGCCGAAGAAGGTATAGATTTTCATTTTTGCTCAGACGCAGAAAAAGCCATGAGTATGGCCCTGAGTATCAAACCAACAGTGATACTACAGGATTTGGTGATGCCTGGTATAGATGGGCTGGATTTGGTTAAAACCTACAAAACCCATGAAGAGCTGCGGGATTTGCCCGTGATTGTTCTGTCCGCAAAAGATGATGCGACAGTTAAAAGCCAGGCGTTTGAGGCTGGGGCAAATGACTATCTGGTCAAACTGCCCGATGCAATAGAACTCATTGCCCGTATTCGCTACCACTCAAAAGCTTATACGGCGCTGAAGCAAAGGGATGAGATGTTCCGGGCATTACGCACCAGCCAGCAACAATTGCAAGAAAGTAATCTGGCGCTGGAAAAGCTGATGCGTGCCGATGGCTTAACTGGACTGGCAAACAGACGCCATTTTGACGAATATCTGGACATTGAATGGAAAAGAGCAGCCAGAGAACAGTATTCTTTATCTCTGCTGATGATTGATGTTGATTACTTTAAGGCCTTTAATGATTCCTTTGGCCATGTGGAAGGCGATTACACACTGCAAAAAGTTGCGCAGGTGATCAAAGAGCATTGTGCACGAGCCGGTGATTTGGGCGCTCGTTATGGTGGTGAAGAGTTTGTGGCCATATTCCCAAACACGGATCTGGATGGGGCCTATAAGCTGGCAGAAGAAATCCGCACTGCAGTGCAGGGACTGAGGGTCTCTCATATCAAACCAGATGAACAGTCCGTGGTCACAGTGTCTATCGGAGTGTCCAGCACCATACCCCAAGCCCACTTTAGTCCTGTCAGTCTGGTGGAAACTGCAGATAAAGCACTGTATCAGGCCAAACATAACGGCAGAAACAGATCAGAAAGCACGATATAACGCCACTCTAATGTAAAACAAAAGTGGAAGCACACTGAGGCTCCCTACTGGTATTTCTAACCTGCAACCTGAAGGCTGAACCTCAGGTTGCAGCTATCCAGAGTAAAATTAACTGATAGATGCAATTTTACTCTGACTCGCATGATGTTCAGCTTTTTGCTGATACATCCGCTGATCCGCCACTTTGCTCAGCGCCAAATCCGTTTCGCCGTCCTGCGGATAACAGGCCAGCCCAATGCTGCAGCCAATCTGGATTTCCAAACCATGAACATCAAAAGGCTGTGCTAATGCCTGCTGAATTTTGTCCGCCACTGTTGTCGCATGCTGCAATTCATCCACCTGAGGTAACAAAATAATAAATTCATCCCCGCCAATACGGGCCACAGTATCAGAGGAACGAACTGCATGCTGCAGCCGCTCTGCCACTTGCTGTAATAACAAATCACCCACTGCATGACCATGAGTGTCATTCACAGGCTTAAATTTGTTTAAGTCCAACAACATTAACGCCAGAGTCTTTTGATGCCGTACCGCATACTGCAGGGCTTTGTGTAAGCGGTCTGAAAACAGCGTGCGGTTAGGTAATCCAGTTAGAGTATCGTGCTGCGCCATATAACGCATCCGCTCTTCGATTTTGCGTCGTTCTGTTAAATCACGACTCACTCCTAATATGCCAACAAAGACACCTTCGGCGTCGTACATACCGGAGATTTTGACTTCACTCCAGACCCGTCGGCCGTCTTTACATACTTGCTCCACTTCACCGACATAGTCCGGATAGGGCTGGCCTTCCTGCAAAGCTTTGGCTGCTTTTTTCATTTGCAGTTTCACCTGTGCATAAGACTCTGGCGTGACCAATTGCTGCATTTGCTGCTGCATCAGCTCTGTGACGGTAAAACCAGTCAACTTTTCTGCAGAAGGGCTGATATAAGTAAAATGCCCATTAAGATCCATAGTCCAGATCACATCAGTGGCATGATCGGCCAATAAACGATGCCGCTCTTCACTGCGTTTTAACGCTTCGATGGCATTGCTGCGTTCTATCACAATTTCAGCCAAAGCCGCACTTTCGCTGATCAGCTGGATATCCTGCTCCGAGGGCGACGTTACCTCTTTATGATAAATAGCAAAGGTCCCCAATACTTTCCCCTGACGGTTTTTAATAGGTTCAGACCAACAAGAGCGGATACCTGCTATATCCACCAAAGCCTGATAGGGTTGCCAATAGGGATGCACACGCACATCCTCTACAACCACCCTTTGACCTAAAAATGCAGCAGTCCCACAAGACCCCACACCATAACCTGCCGCTATACCCTCTATGGCTGCATTGTATTCATCAGGCAAATGCGGGGCTGAAGCCACATGCAAAAAACCTTGATCATCCAGCAACAACACTGTGCAGCTGGCCGAAGGGTCCATCTGTTCAGCCCCTTCGACCAAAGTATCCAATACTTTTTGCAGAGGAGCCTGTTCAACAATCATCGACAGGACCCTGCCTCTGTTTTGCTGCATCAGGGCCGATCGCTGACCGGCAATCACAATAGCCCGGAGTTTACGATTAACCCGATAGACAAAAAATATAAAAGCCAAAGCAGCAGGAACGATAACAAAAGCGGCAGTACCCAGCAGCAACCAGCCAGAATCAGCCTGCAACAAGCCTGAGGCATCAACAAATGCCGGAGTTGTGATCAACAGTCCATGTAACACTACTCGCCAAAGCTTCACGTTATTCCCCTATATCTTCATTCCATAACTCTGGTTTAGTGGCAATAAAGTCCTGCATCAGTTGCATACATTCAGCATTGTCCTGAACGACAAGTTCAACGCCACGGCTTTTGACATAGTCCTCAGGCCCCTGAAAAGTACGGTTTTCACCCACGACCACCTTAGGAATGCCATAAAGCAACACTGTGCCACTGCACATATCGCATGGAGATAAAGTGGAATACAGCACGGCTCGTTGGTAGTCTTTTGCCGTTAAACGACCGGCGTTTTCCAGACAATCCATTTCCGCATGTAGCACACAGCTGCTTTTTTGTACCCGCTGATTGTGGCCACGGCCGACAATTTCCCCACCAATCACCAGCACTGAACCTATAGGGATCCCCCCTTCGGCTAAACTTTTTCTGGCTTGTTCTATCGCAGCTAACATAAAAGGGTCTGTCATTCGCTTTATCCTGTAGATCGGCTGTCGATCATCTGAAATGAGCCACAGGCGCTTAAAAGCTTGTGGCTATGTTTCAGTAGTTTAGTGAGAAAAACAGAAAAAGAAGTGTAGATCGATAAATTAAATTGCCTGTGCTTCAGGCGCGGCCGGAAGGTAGGTTATACAATCCAGCGGGCAAACTTCAATACAGGCTGGCTGGTCGTAAAAACCAACACATTCAGTACATAGGTCTGCATCCACCTGATAGTGGCTTTCCCCCCTGTAAATCGCCGTATTCGGGCATTCCGGCACACACATATCACAGTTAATACAAAGGGCTTCTATCCACACTGACATAAAGTGTCCCCACAAGTCGCTTTAGCCTGAACCTTCTGTCGCTTCAGCAAAAAACCATAATCCGGACTCACTCCAGCAGGCAACTGAAACCAAACCTGATAGCCAGAACCAGGTGCAATCAGCAATGGTTGGCCATCTGCGGCATAGAAAACAGACTCTAACGCTGTGACGCCTTGCGGGGTCATCAGCAATAGTTGATCGTCAAAGCTAAAACGATTTTTTACCTGCAACAATGCCTGACCCTGAGCGTTGAATTCACCGCTGAACTCCCCCACCAGTAACTGCTCGCCTTCGCTATGGCTGGTTTGGTAATTTTGCAAATCGGCGGGCACATGACGGCGCAAAAAGCCTTCAGTAAAACCGCGGTTCGCCATGCCGTTCAATTGCTGCAATAAATCAACATCAAAGCTTTTGCCCGCCATAGCATCATCTATGGCTTGGCGATAGACCTGAGCTGTGCGCGCTACATAATAAGGTGACTTAGTGCGGCCTTCGATTTTCAGTGAATGCACGCCCATAGCTGTTAAAGCAGGCACATGCTGCACAGCACGTAAATCTTTGGAATTAAAGATGTAACTACCATGCTCATCTTCGTCCAACAGCATCAGCTCGCCAGGACGGCCTTGTTCTTCCACCAATACAGGTGGAGCTAATGGCGAAACCACTGGCTTATATTGCCCCACCTCATCGGCCTGCGCTTGATGGCTTTGATAAGACCAACGACAAGCATTAGTGCAAGCGCCCTGATTGGGGTCGCGTTTATTGATGTAACCCGACAACAAGCAGCGGCCGGAATAAGCCATACACAAAGCACCATGTACAAAAACTTCCAGCTCCATTTCTGGCACTTTTTCGCGGATTTGCGCTATTTCTTCCAGCGCCAGCTCGCGGGATAAAATCACCCGCTCTATGCCTTGTTGCTGCCAAAACAATACAGCGGCCCAATTGACTGTGTTGGCCTGCACCGACAAATGCAGCGGCATTTGGGGGAAATGCTGACGTAACAAAAACACCACACCGGGGTCAGACACAATAAGCGCATCAGGCCCCAGCGCTATAGCAGGAGCCATATCTTCAACAAAACGCTGCAACTTACTGTTATGCGGCGCAATATTGACCACCAGATAAAACTTCTTGCCCTGCTGATGCGCTTCCTTAATGCCAATAGCCAGAGTATCCAGATCAAATTCGTTATTGCGCACCCGCAAACTAAAACGGGGCTGCCCGGCATAGACGGCATCGGCACCATATGCAAAAGCCATCCGCATGGCTTTTAAACTACCGGCCGGAGATAAAAGTTCAGGAGCATTCATCGGTGTAACCTACACATTCGAAAGAAAAGAGGCGCATCATAGCGCCTGCTTTTATCCGGGTTTTGCGTTGGATCAAACCACTTTGGAATAACTCAAGCTATTGGCCTGATGCAGGTAACGGTCAAAACTGGCACAGACTAAACGCACCAGTAACCGGCCCAGTGGCGTCACCTGAATAACACTATCAGAGCATTGCACTAAGCCATCGGCAATCAGTGGGTCGAGCTTAGGTAAGGCATCAGCAAAATAGCTCCAGAAATCCTCGATAGCAAAGCGCTGACAAAAGTCAGGGATATCCAGTTTAAAATGGCAAATCAGCTGGCTGATCAACGCAGCACGGATTTTATCGTCCTGGCTTAAGCTAAAACCCCGTTCCAGCGGCAACTGCCCGTCATTCAATTGCTGCTGATAATGCGATAACTCTTTTTGGTTTTGCCAGATCACACCATTCACCTGACTAATAGAAGACACACCCAAGCCAATCAGAGCATCCTGGCCCGCTGTGGTGTAGCCCTGAAAATTTCGCTGCAATTTGCCTTGTTGCTGCGCTTTGGCTAAAGAGTCTGTGGTTTTGGCGAAATGATCCATACCAATACACTGGTAACCAGCTTCACTGAACTCTTTAATGGCCAGTTGCAACAAAGCCAGTTTATCTTCAGCCTGCGGCAGGCTTTGGGTAGGAATTTTGCGCTGGGCGGCAAAACGGGTGGGCATATGGGCATAACTGAATAACGACACCCGGTCAGGATCAAGCTGCAGGACGCTTTGCAGCGTCTGTAAAAATCGCTCCGGTTTTTGGTAAGGCAAGCCGTACACCAAATCCAGATTAATAGAGCTAAAGCCTAAACGTTTAGCTTCCAGCACCAAAGCTTGCACCAGATCTTCGCTTTGCACCCTGTTAATGGTGATTTGCACTTGCTCGTCAAAGTCCTGCACACCAAAACTAACCCGGCTAAAACCCAGCTGGCGTAAATGAGCCAGCTTTTCCAGGCTACAACTGCGTGGGTCTATTTCTATCGAAAGCTCAGCATCGGCTTTGAATACAAAATGTTGTCTGAGCAAATGCATAAGCAAAGACAACTGATCTTCAGTCAAAAAAGTGGGAGTGCCGCCGCCTAAATGCAGCTGTGAAATGGTTTTATCGCTCAGTAGTGGCTGATACAATGCCATCTCTGTCGCCAGATTTTGCAGATACAAATCAGCTTTTTCACTATGGCGGGTCACTATTTTGTTACAGCCACAGTAGTAACACAGTTGCTGACAAAACGGGATATGCAGATACAAACACAGCTCTGAAGCTGCATTGGTTAACGCCGCCTGGACAGCGGATGCTGGAAAGTCAGGCTGTAAAGATAAAGCCGTTGGATACGAGGTATAACGGGGACCATTCACCGAATATTTCTGTATTAACTCAGCTGACCATAACACCTGCATTGAACTTTTCTCTGTTATCCCCTCAAAGGTGCTGCAGTTTAAAACATCAGCTTTGACTCTGTTTTGATCTGAAACAAAGTCAGTCACTGCCTTTTTATAGTTCCTATACAGTTCCGATAACGACCAAAGCCCATAAAACGGCGACAAATCCAGCTGGAAAAATTCAGCGAATTAACTTAGAATGAACGTTCACTCTAAATGGAGATTTTAAACATGCAGCGTTCCCGCATTGTATTTTTTGCCCTATCTGCCCTGGCGGGCTCTGTTGCTTTGGCCGGTTGTGGCCAGGCTCAACAAGCCTCAGCTCCTGCGGCTCAGGCCATGCCTGTGGGTGTAGTCACACTGAAAAGTCAGGCCGTGACCTTAACCAAAGAATTACCAGGCCGCGTTGCCGCCTCGCAAATTGCCGAAATCCGCCCTCAAGTCGACGGCATAGTGCTGCAACGTTTATTTACCGAAGGGGGTGAAGTAAAAGCAGGTCAGGCTTTGTATCAAATCGACCCTGCCAGTTTTGACGCACAGCTTTCAAGCGCTAAAGCAGCGGTAGCACGTGCTCAGGCCAGTATTGCCAGCAGCAAATCTAAAGCCAGTCGTTATACCGAATTGTTAAAAATTAAAGCCGTCAGTCAGCAGGAATTTGATGAAGCTGATGCTAGCTATAAACAAGCTCAGGCCGATTTACTGACAGCTCAGGCTCAGCTGAAAACAGCTCAGATCAATCTGAACTACAGCAAAGTTTTATCTCCTATCAGCGGCCAGATTAGTAAGTCTGCAGTAACAGCAGGTGCTTTAGTCAGCGCTAACCAAACGACTGCTTTAGCTACTGTGACCCAGTTGGATCCTATTTATGTCGACCTGACTCAGTCGAGCAACGAGTTACTGCAGCTGAAAAAAGCGCTGGCATCCGGTGCTTTAGGTTCAGATGCTGCCATTCAGACCGTCGTTGAACTGAAAATGGAAGACGGTTCCGTTTACCCACACAAAGGCACTTTGCAATTTTCGGAAGTGACTGTGGATCCGGGTACTGGTTCTGTCACCTTAAGAGCACAATTTCCAAACCCTGAAAAGTTACTGCTACCAGGCATGTATGTACGGGCTGAAGTGGTTGAAGGGATTAAAGCCAACGCTATTCTGGCACCACAACGTGGTATCAGCCGTAACAGCAAAGGTGAAGCTACAGCCATGGTGATTGGTAAAGAAGGCAAAGTAGAAGCCCGTATTTTACAAGCCGACCGTACTATAGGTTCAGATTGGCTGGTCAGTAGCGGCTTAAATGCCGGTGATCAACTGATTATTGAAGGCTTACAGAAAATACGTCCTGGTGCGCCAGTTCAGGCTGTTCCGACCGATGCAGCTGCTCAAGCCAAGTCACAATAAAGCCAACGGAGAATCCTGATGTCACGATTTTTTATCGACAGGCCGATTTTTGCCTGGGTGTTGGCGATAGTGGTGATGCTGTCTGGTATTTTAGCCATCAATACCTTGCCAATCGCACAATATCCATCGATAGCGCCGCCTGCTATCAGCGTCAGCGCCAGCTATCCTGGTGCTTCTGCCCGTACTCTGGAAGATACAGTCACCCAGGTTATAGAGCAGAAAATGAAAGGTCTGGATGGCCTGATGTATATGTCATCCACGTCTGAATCCAATGGTTCTGTGACTTTAACCTTAACCTTCAGTGCCGATACCAACCCGGATATAGCTCAGGTTCAGGTGCAGAACAAACTGGCGTTGGCCACTCCTCTGTTACCGCAGGAAGTGCAGCGCCAGGGTGTCTCTGTAGCTAAATCAGCCCGGAACTTCCTGTTAGTCGCAGGTTTTGTGTCTGAAGACGGCAGCATGAGCAACATCGACATAGGTGATTATGTTGCATCAAACGTGCAGGACATCGTCTCCCGTGTCAATGGTGTAGGTGAAGTACAACTGTTTGGTTCTCAGTACGCTATGCGGATCTGGTTAGACCCGGCAAAACTGCAAAACTATAAGCTAACTACTGCCGATATCAGTGCAGCTATTAGTGCGCAGAATGCTCAGGTGTCTGCGGGTCAGTTAGGTGGTATGCCCGCTATTGAAGGCCAGCAACTGAATGCGACAGTCACTGCCCAAAGCCGCCTGCAAACGCCGGAGCAGTTCCGTCAGATTCTGGTGAAAACCAACAGTGACGGCTCAGTGGTGCGTTTAGCTGATGTAGCTAAAGTTGAGCTGGGTGGCGAAAACTACGGTGTTGTAGCCCGTTTTAACGGCAAACCTGCTTCTGGCTTAGGTGTCAAACTGGCCAGTGGTGCCAATGCGTTGGAAACAGCGGCAGGCGTGAAAAAAGCACTGGCGGATTTAGAACCTTTTTTCCCTGCTGGCTTAAAGTCTGTAGTGCCTTACGACACCACACCTTTTGTTTCTTTATCTATTGAAAAAGTAGTCAGCACCTTAATTGAAGCTGTAGTGCTGGTATTTTTTGTAATGTATCTGTTCCTGCAAAATTTCCGCGCCACTTTAATTCCTACCATAGCTGTGCCTGTGGTTTTGCTGGGTACCTTTGCTATTTTATCGGCTTTTGGTTACTCCATTAATACCCTGACTATGTTTGCAATGGTGCTGGCCATAGGTCTGCTGGTGGATGACGCTATAGTCGTAGTTGAAAACGTCGAGCGGGTAATGACCGAAGAGGGTTTGTCGCCGCTGGAAGCTACCCGTAAATCGATGGATGAAATCAAAGGTGCGCTGGTTGGTATCGCCATGGTGCTGTCCGCTGTGTTTGTGCCTATGGCGTTTTTTGGTGGCTCTACCGGCGTGATTTACCGCCAGTTCTCTATCACTCTGGTTTCTGCTATGGCTCTGTCGGTACTGGTGGCTTTAATTTTGACTCCAGCTTTATGTGCCACTTTATTAAAGCCAAGCCATGTGCATGATGACAGCTCTGTCTTAGGTAAGTTTTTCTCTGGCTTTAACCGCGGTTTTGATAAAACCAATCAAGGCGCACAGAGTTTTGTCGGTCGAATGATCAAGCAGAGCAAACGCTACTTGTTGGGTTATGCATTGATTGTTGGCGGTATGGTGTTTATTTTCAGTCAATTGCCTTCGGCGTTTTTACCAGACGAAGATCAGGGTATTTTGTTTAACCAGGTGGTGCTGCCAGCAGGTTCAACCACAGAACAAACCCTGAAAGTTGTAGAGAAAATGGAACACCATTTCCTGCAAGAACAGGGTGAAGCCGTGAAGTCTATTTTCACCGTCACTGGCTTTAGTTTTGCAGGTTCAGGCCAAAATGCTGCTTTAGGTTTTGTGAACTTAAAACACTGGGATGAGCGTCAGCGTCCTGATTTATCTGTAGGTGCGGTCGCTGGCAAAGCCATGGGCTATTTCGCCACCATCAAAGAAGCTTTTGTGTTCGCCTTCCCGCCACCTGCAGTAGTGGAGCTTGGCACAGCCAATGGCTTTAACCTGCATTTACAGGACAGAGGTGGCTTAGGTCACGACCAGTTACTGGCTGCCCGTAACCAATTATTGGGTATGGCCGCTCAAAGCCCGGTATTAGCTGGTGTGCGTCCAAATGGTCAGGAAGATATGCCTGAGCTGAAACTGGATATCGATCTGGCCAAAGCAGAAGCCTTGAATGTCAGTCAGGCCGATATTAACAGTACCTTAGCCACAGCCTGGGGTAGCAGCTACGTCAATGACTTTATTGACCGCGGCCGGGTGAAAAAAGTCTATCTGCAAGGTACTCCGGACAGTCGCATGGTGCCAGAGGACTTAACCAAATGGTATGTGCGCAACAGTGAAGGTGAGATGGTGCCATTTTCAGCCTTTGCTACCTCACACTGGACTTATGGCTCTCCTCGCCTGGAGCGTTATAACGGCTTCTCCTCTATGGAAATTCAGGGCGCTGCAGCACCTGGTTACAGTACCGGTCAGGCTATGGATGAAATGGAAAAACTGGCCAAACAGTTACCACCAGGCTTTGCTTATGAGTGGACTGGTATCTCTTACGAGGAGCGTTTAAGTGGTGGTCAGGCGCCTTTACTCTATGCCTTATCTCTGTTGGTGGTATTCCTTTGTTTAGCTGCCTTGTACGAAAGCTGGTCTGTACCTGCAGCCGTCATGATGATAGTGCCTCTGGGTGTGTTTGGTGCTGCCTTGGCTGCTCTTATTGCCCATTTATCCAACGACATCTATCTGCAGGTGGGTTTATTGACCACCATAGGCTTAGCCTCTAAAAACGCCATTCTGATCGTGGAGTTTGCCATACACCGCATGGAACAGGGCTTAGGTTTAGTCGAAGCTGCCATTGAAGCAGTGCGTTTGCGTCTGCGCCCTATCTTAATGACGTCCATGGCCTTTATTTGTGGTGTATTGCCGCTGGCTATAGCCTCCAGTGCAGGTTCAGGTGCGCAGAATGCTCTGGGTATTTCAGTGATAGGCGGTACTTTAGCTTCGTCTATCCTGGCCGTTCTTTTTGTGCCGATGTTTTTTGTGCTGGTTCGCCGTGTCTTCCCAAGCAAACATCAGGCAGCACAGGAGAAAGCAGAATGAAATTAAAAACTTTAAGTTTAAGCGCTTTGGCGGTATTGGTATTAAGTGCCTGTCAGCTGGCACCAGAACAACAAGCTATTGAGTTACCTGTGCCACAAAACTATGCACTGGCTTCCGGTGATTCGGGAGTTAAAGCGGCAGAACTGCATTGGCAACAGTTTTTCAGTAACCCTAAGCTGCAACAACTGATAGAGCTAAGCCTTGCGAACAACAAAGACTTACAAATCGCTGCACTCAATGTGCAGCGTGTCCGGGCTTTGTATCAAATTGAAGACTCAGCTTTGTATCCGTCTTTGGACTTAAATGCTTCAGGCACACGCCAGCGTTTACCGGCCGATTTAACAGGTACTGGCAATGCCCAAATCAATCAGCAATACAGCGCAACTGTGGGTATAACCTCGTACGAGCTGGATTTCTGGGGCAAAGTACGTAATCAGTCAGAGCAAGCTTTACAGCAGCTGTATTCAACAGAACAGGCGCAATTAAGCAGCCAGATCAGTCTGGTCGCAGAACTAGCCAATGCCTGGCTGACTTATGCGGCTGATCAACAGTTGTTGGAACTGGCTGCCCATACCTTGCACAGCCAGCAAAAAACGCTGGAACTGACTGAGCAGAGCTATAACTTAGGCGCAGCTTCAGCTTTAACACTGCAGCAAGTGAAAAGTACTGTAGCGACAGCCAAAGTGGATATAGCTCGTTATCAGCGTTTACTGCAACGGGATAAAAATGCCTTGGATCTGTTAACTGGATCACAGGTAGCAGACGATCTACTGCCGGATCAACCACTAAGCAAAATCCTGCAATTACCAGAATTGCCAGCGGGTTTACCTTCGGATTTATTGCAACAACGACCAGATTTAAAAGCGGCAGAACATGACTTATTGGCCGCCAATGCCAATATTGGCATTGCTAAAGCCGCTTTTTTCCCCAGCATCAGCCTAACGGCCAATGCGGGCTCGGCCTCGGCTGAGTTGGATAATCTGTTTAAAAGTGGTTCAGGCAGCTGGAGTTTTATGCCGTCGGTCAACCTGCCAATCTTTAATATGGGCCGTACTCAAGCCAATTTAGAGGTGGCCGAAGCTCAGCAGCAAGTCGCACTGGTGACTTACCAGCAGAAAATCCAGCAGGCTTTTCGTGAAGTGTCTGATGGTTTAGCGGACCGTGAAGGGTATGCAGCCCAGTTACAGGCTCAGCAAGACCTGGCCAACAGCAACCAGCAAAGCTTTCTATTATCCGAAGCACGCTTTAAACAAGGTGCTGACAGCTATCTGCAGGTACTGGACGCCCAGCGTTCCTGGTACAGCGCACAACAACAACTGATCAGCGGCCAGCAAGCTTTGCTTGCCAGCCAGATTAGTTTGTATAAAGTGCTCGGCGGTGGCTGGCAACAAAGTAATATGTCAGCCGAATAAATGTGTGCTCACCGGGCTTTCGAGCCCGGTGTCGGAGTTCCCAATGACAGAAAAAACAGCAAAAAGACATACAGATCCAGCGTTAGCAGAAGCGCGGAGAAATCAGGTACTGACAGCGGCAGCGGATTGTTTTCGCCGCAAAGGTTACCATGGTGCTGGTATGGCTGAGATCTCAAAAACTGCCGGGATGAGCGCAGGCCATATTTACAATTATTTCGACAGTAAAGAAGCCATTATCGAAGCTATTATTCAGCGCGATATGGAGGAGATGTTTTCAACCTTTCAGCAGTTTGAAGACGATCCGGGCGATCTGCTCACTACTATGCTGGAGGGAGCAGACCAAGGGGTTGAACGGCATATAGATAAAGAAAAAAATGCGTTAGAACTGGAAATGTTGGCTGAAGCTGCCCGCAATCAAAAAGTGGCGTTTTTGATGCAACAATCCGATACCCATGCCAGAGCGCGGATGCGCCGATTGTTAACCGGCGAACGTAGTCTGGTCAAAGATGCAACAGATAAAGAACTGGATGGCCGTATCAATATTATTTTTGCCATGATCACGGGTTTGGCGATGCGCCGGACTTTGTATCCTGAACTGCAAAAAGACACTATATTGCTGGCTTTGCGCCCTGCTCTGCGCACTTTACTGTCACCTTTTGAGTGAGTATCTTGATAAGGTAGTGAACTACTACCTTAGTCTTCATTGCAGTAAGACACTTTGTTTCTGCCGGATTTCTTTGCAGCGTAAAGACTTTTATCGGCTTTTTCTATAAGCGTCTGATAACCAGCTGTGCCTGCTTGGTAGCATGCAACGCCAATACTTACAGTCACAACTTTGTGAGTGGAATTTTTGTGGGGAATTTGCCTGTCAGCCACATTTTTTTGAATGCGGGCCGCCACCTGCAGTGCCCCTTCAGCATCAGTTTCAGGTAAAACCACCACAAACTCTTCTCCACCATAGCGTGATACAAAATCTAATGGGCGAAGCAATGTGGCTTTAATGCCTGAAGCCACTTGGCACAGCGCGCTATCACCGGCCAGATGACCATAGTTATCATTAAACAGTTTAAAAAAGTCGATATCAATCAGCAGTATGGATAACCCGCCCTGGCCTCTGTCAGCACGCGCCGTTAACTTCACAATATGCAGATCAAAATAGCGTCTGTTATACACTGCAGTCAGACCATCGACAAAAGCCAACTGAGCTAAAAACTCCTTTTGCGCTTTAAATTTTAGCTGAGCATTAACCCGGTTTTTTAATGTCATCGGCTGCACAGGTTTAGTAATAAAGTCCGCACCACCACTTTGCCAACAAGCGTTTTCTTCTTCAGGCTTACTAAAAGATGTCATAAAAATCACAGGTATATCTTTTGTTTCCTGATTTTCTGCCAATAGTTGGCATAGTTGTAAGCCTGTCATCTGCGGCATCACCACATCAGAAATAATTAAATCAGGCTGGCATTGCTGGCAGATTTCCAAAGCCAAAGCCGCACTGGTGGCAGCAAGCACTCTATAGTGACCGGATAAAATGGCATTGATACTTTGAATATTGGTTGGCTGATCATCAATCACTAATATGGTCGGCAGCTTGTCTGGCAGACTTGTCTCCAGGCTCTTTTGGTTAGTTTGCATCCGCCCCCCTTTCAATCAGGACATCATATTGCTTCAGTATTTCACCGGCTTCCCGAAATTTTAATGCATTCATGGCCTGATTTAATTTGTCAAAAAGCTGCGGGGATAAAAATCGCAGTTCAGGTTCAATAGTTTGAATACTTTGCATCGCCTGCATATTAAAACTATTGAGTTCAGCTTTGAGCTGGTTATAGGCTGGCATAAAATCCCCGCCAGGAGTCCGGCCTCTGGCAGCCTGTGGTTCTGGCAGCAATTGACTTAACTGCTCCGCAAGTTGACGGGTGGTCTCTAACTGCTGAATGACCTCAGCAAAGTCAGTTTGCGGCTGCGTAGCTTCATCCAGTTCCGCTTCTATAGCAAGTTCCTGTGCTTTTGCCACTTCAGCCAATTGGTTAAAACCAAGAGATGCGGAAGTGCTTTTAAGCGTATGGAACACCAGCTTTAACTCAGCCTTGCGGCAGTCTCCTGCAGCAAGCTTTACTTTGTAGTCATCCAGGTCCGCAATCAATAAAGCCAGTGACTGCACATACACTTTCGTCATCTGGTTAAAGCGCGCCAAAGCAGAGCTGATATCTATCTGATGTTGCTGACAAAACTCAAAAACAATGTCATTAAACCCAGTCGAATTAACAACAACTGCGGCCCCGGGTTCAACAGCTTGATCGGTGTTGCGTCTGACATCAAGAATCTTTTGCACCAAATCTGTCAGTTCAAATGGCTTGACTATGTGCCCCACCATACCGGCCTCAAAGCATTTTTTCTGCTCCGACACCATTCCGCTTGCGGTGACAGCAATAACAGGTAAATATTTTAAACTCTCTTTATTCTTAATATGTTGAGTGGTTTCATAACCATCCATACCTGGCATCTGGATATCCATAAGCACCAGGTCAAAACGGACCAGGCTATTATCCAGCACAGCCAAAGCCTCTTTGCCACTTGCAGCCACAGTAACCACAGCGCCATGCAGTGCCAACAGCTCGCTGGCAATGTGCTGATTGGTAGGGTTATCCTCCACCAGCAGAATACGGGTACCTTTTAACAATGCAACGTCCGGCTGAATGACAGTATGAAACACCTGATGTCTGGACGGTGCCACTGCATCAAAAAAGGCCTCGATAATCTGACTGCGGGTCACAGGTTTAGTCAGGAAACCATTTAATAACTCAGGCCTTTTTTCGCACTGAACGGCCAGTGAATCTACTTTGTGTGCCGTCACCAGAATCAATACCGGCACTTGATGCACAGGAGCTATCTTTCTGATCATTTCCGCCAGTTCCAGGCCGTCCATTTCAGGCATAAGCCAATCCAACAAAACTAAATCAAAAGGTTCCTGATGGTTGAAGGCTGACTGTAGCAAAGTCAAAGCATCGGCAGCGTTCGAAGCCAGAGTAGCCTTCCAGTTCAATTGACTGACAATTTCCTTCATGATCTTCAAACTGGTTGTGTTGTCATCGACCAGCAACACATGAACAGGGGTTTCAGCCTGACTACATCTGGCGGGCAGACTTAAGCTTTTTGCAGCATGCACTCGGACATCAAAACTAAATTCGGATCCCAGACCTAGTGTACTTTGCACCTGAATGCTGCCTTGCATTAAGTGGGTAAATTTATCCGCAATAGTTAAACCTAAACCTAATCCTTTGAATTTTCGTTTTTCAGAACCAGAGACTTGTGAAAACATCTGAAAGATCCGCTGTAACTGCTCAGGTTCAATACCAATTCCAGTATCCTTTACAGAAACGCACAGCCGGATATCATTTTGGTCCAGTCGCTGCTGAGACAAGTGGATAGTCACCTCACCTTCAGTGGTGAATTTGACTGCATTTCCGGCTATATGCAGCAAAATTTGTTTAAATTTATAACCGTCAGCATGAAAAAAGAAAGACACATCCTCTTCGACATCAAAATAGACCTCAACAGCTTTCTCGCCAGCCATTCTGTGCAACTGCCTGCCCACATCAGCCAACAACTCATCTAACTCAAAATCGGCCTCATTCAATTCTGGTGTTGTACTGTAAAAATCACTGACGGTTAAGGTGTCATCCAGCAGATGATTAAGCTTTGTGACCTCACTTTTTGCGTTGTTCACATAGTCCTGTGTCGTATGCTCAGTTGTAGTGTGACCAATCAATTGCAGGTAGCCGTTAATCGCATGTAGAGGGGTTTTAAATTCATTACTCATGTTGGCAATGAATTCACTTTTTGCTGCACTGGCCGCTGCGACGTTTTCCATCGCCAGCTCAATTTTTTTCTCTTTCTCTAGCCGATCTGTAATATCTTTAGCCGCCAGATAAATATAATGCTGACCGTCCAGTTCAATAGCACATCCAGAGACTAGTTTGGGTACAAAGCTGTCATGCATTTTTTTTAGTCTGGCTTCAAAGGTATACAGACCGCCCTGGACTATACGCTCCAGTAACGCATCCCAGTCATCTGCCTGATCCAGAAACAAAAGGCTCCTGACATTCATGCCTTTCAAACGCGACGGTTTGATATTCAGGGCTAAAGTTGCATAAGGATTACTGTAAAAAATTTCGCCTTTTTGGTTCAGCCACAACATCACTTCCCTGGCATTTTCAACAGCAGACTGAATGAGTTTCACATGCCGCTGCATATCCTTTTTTTCAGTTAAGTCGTCCAGTAGCCAGACATAACCCCGATTTATTGTCTCTGAATGCAGAGGGATAATGTTCAGCTGAACAGAAATATGCTTTCCCGATTGATGGGTAAAGAGCACATCGACAGCCTCATTTCCCTTCGTTTTTAACTGTGTCAGTAGATGATTGGAAGGGTCGGATTCAATGCCACTGCTCTGAGCAGCGACCAATAACTGAGCAATATTGCATCCTTCGAGCTTTTCAGAGTCATAGCCTAACAGCGCAGATATCATAGGATTCGCTTTGGAAATAACACCTTTTGTATCACAGAAAATCATAGCTATATGCGCCAGGTTGACGATACGCTCTTCAAACAGTTGCTGCATACTGGAGTGATTTTTGAAGTGCTGAACCTGAAGTTGCAGCTCTTTGTTGCTATGAATCAGCTTGTTTTGCAATTGCACAAGAGTTGTTGAATCAAACAGTACCAATGTCGCGCCACTGAAGGTTTTATTAACAAAAAGTGGGGAAATATTCAGGGTCAGGTGACGGGGGGCGCTACTATCGTCCGCTTTGTAAGTAAGTGGAAATTGCTTGATCACTTCCCCCTGCGCTACTTGTTTAAAAAGCTGCATCAATGTATCCGGTGCCAGGCTTGCATTAAACCAGTTCGCCAGCGGCTTGCCCAAAGCATGAGCAGAGTCAAAATTAAACAATAGTTCAGCCGCTTGATTCCAACTTGTAATAGCAAAGTATTTGTCGACACTGACTATCCCATCACTGGTACTGTCAACCACGGCAGCAAGTGTATGACTTAAGCGTATTTCGGCCAGGCGTCTTTGAAAAAAGTGCACTAAGCCAAAAGAAAGCACAGCACAAAGCAAACTCAGCACCAGCATTTGCCAAAATGCAGTTTCGGCATCAGCCAGCGCCAATTTATCCACAAATTTTTGTGTTGGGATCAATTGGATCTGCCATTGCCGGCCAAACACCTCTACAACAATGGATGCCATAAATTCATCGATCACCAGATCATTTTCGGGTACTGACTGATAAAAATCTATGGTGTTGCTGACCGTAGTGTCTGCAATCTCTATCTGGAATTCACCGTTTTGAATCACCACTGAGTCGATGATCTCATTAATCAGCAATGGCGCATAAACCCAGCCTAAAAGCCTTGTTCCACCCGATGCAGCGTCCTCTTTCATCAGTGCGTTCAACAGCAAAAAGCCATGTTTTTGTTTGTTTGCCGCCTGAACTAAAGTGATAGGAGCTGTCAGATGGGTAGAACCTGTGGTTGCGCTTTGTAATGCCGCCAGTCTGCGTGCCGGCTCTGAACCTATATCTAACCCGACCGCCTGCGCATTATTCAGTTCCGGCTCTATGTACTGAATAATAAACAAAGGGTCTTTAGGGTCAGATAACTGCTGTAGACGGAAAGGTCTTGCTCTGTCTGCTGAGGCTTTGGCTAAAAAGGCGGCCAAATCCTTCTGATTTACTTTTTTAATCAATCCAAAGCCGCGTGCACCAGGAAATTCTTTTGGGTAATTCCGGCTTTTAAAGTACTGCAGCTGCTCCTGATAATTAAATTCTTCAAAGCCTACTGCGTCTATAGCAGCTTTTAATCCTCTCAGACCATATTCATAGCGCCTTACCCCTTCCACCATTTCGGTGCTCAGATCATCGAGCTTGAGCTGTGCCGTTTGCCGGATCAAACTGGTGTTCGCCTGAATTCTGTCCTCTTTGATCATAAAAGCAAGCAGTATTCCAAAGATGAAAATAGCGAGTGGGATCCCAAGAAGCCAATACTGTCTTTTATTCATACTTAGCTACATCCTTTTACAAACGAAAT
This sequence comes from Rheinheimera mangrovi, assembly GCF_003990335.1. NCBI lineage: Bacteria > Pseudomonadati > Pseudomonadota > Gammaproteobacteria > Chromatiales > Chromatiaceae > Rheinheimera > Rheinheimera mangrovi. The sequence goes on from NZ_CP034683.1 coordinate 3,886,014, forward strand.
TGGCTGCTTTTATTCTGAAATCTTAAAGCACCGAATAGAGGCACATAAGAATCTAGGCTAATTTTCAAGTACTTGTAAACCTTTTATGTAATTACAGACTATGCTGTAATCGTTTGATTGATGTACCTGTTATATCAGTATTTTTAGAAAGGAGCTCGCACCTACAGATGTTTTCAAACTCTGCTGAACTCGCTGAGAGTAGGATTTTAATAGTCGACGATACGTTGTCTAATGTGCTGGTGTTGAAAGAAATTCTGACTGGATGCGGCTCTATTTATTTTTCAGAGTCGGCGAAAGACGCATTAGAGTTAATCCCACTGATCCTACCCGATGTTATATTGCTGGACATCGAAATGCCCGATATGGATGGTTGGGAGTTGTGTCGCCTGCTACAACAGGATCAAAGTCTTGCTGACATTCCCATCGTATTTATTACCGGCCATGAAAATCTGAACTTCGAACGCATCTCACTGGAACTGGGTGGCCGTGATTTCATTCACAAGCCTTTTAATGCCGCAATCTGCAAACTACGAGTGACTAATCAGATAAAGCTGAGAAAACAAAGTCAGATGATTGCCCAGGGCCGCGAACAATTACAAAAGCTGGTAAAGCAGGTTCCTGTACTCATCACCTACTGGTCCCCCAACTGGATCAATTTGTTTTCGAATGATTTCAGTGGTGTCTGGTTTGAGTTAGCAGAGGCGAATGAGCACAAGTTGTCGCTGGAACAGATGTTCCCGCCAGAGCTCAGTTCTGCCCTGCAACTGCGCGGTGAGGAACAGGACGAACACAACTTTACAATTCAGGTCCAGGGTAAAAAAGGCTGCAGATTCTTCCAGGTATTTCGCTCATCTGTGCACAAAAACCAAAGACTCGATGGTTATTTAGTCACCTTAGTCGATATTACCGAAGTGAAGCAGGCAAAACAGGCGCTTTATTCAGAGAAAGAACGACTAAGGGTCACCTTAAATTCGATAGGTGACGCTGTGGTGGCAACAGACACCGAAGGTCATATTAATTTTATGAATCCTATAGCGGAGCGCATGACGGGTTGGCGCTTCAGAGATGCGATGGGGGTAAAAATTGAGGAGGTGATGCCACTACGTGATGGCAGTTCAAAGCACCCGCTGACCAATCCCCTTTATATAGCGCTTCGGGAACGACGCGCTGTTGCCATGGCTTTAAACTGTGAACTTATCAGCAGAAATGGCCAGGCTTTTGCTGTCGAAGACTCCGCCGCCCCTATCCGTAGTGAAAGCGGCGATATTATAGGCGCCATTATGGTGTTCCACGATGTCAGTGAAACCATGGCCATGGCCATCAAAATGAGCCACTTAGCCAATCACGATCAATTAACTGATTTACCCAACCGTATTTTGCTGCAAGACAGATTGGCAGTTTGCTGTGCATCGGCTCAGGCAAACAACACAAAAAGCTGCGTGATCATGATAGATATCGACCATTTTAAGTATTTAAATGACTCCTTGGGTCATCAGGTCGGGGATGAACTGATTCTTCAGATGGCGCAACGACTGAAAAGGAAAATCCCTCAGTCCTACACCCTAGCCCGTCTTGGCGGTGACGAGTTTGTTATCCTGATGAATGAGGTCAGCAGTGCTGAGGCCGTATCCGCTTTTGCGTCTAAATTGCTCGCGGCCATGCATGAACAATTTAAACTGGCGGAGCAATATTACAGCGTGTCCGTCAGTGCGGGGATCAGTATGTACCCCGATGATGCCAGCAATGCTGAAGATTTGATGCGCCATGCTGATGTAGCTCTGTATAAAGCTAAACAAGAAGGCCGCAACCGCTTTAGCTTTTTCTCTGATGAGCTGGAAACTGCATTGCTGCAACGGCATGAATTGGAAAAAGTGATCCGTCAGGCGCTCAGTACTCAAAAGTTACAGGTTTACTACCAGCCAAAGTTTGACCTTCAAACTAAACGACTTGTGGGTGCAGAGGCCTTAGCCAGACTGATAGATGACAACGGAAACTTTATCTCCCCTGCCGAATTTATTCCTTTAGCTGAAGAATCGGGTCTAATACTTGAACTCGGCCGCCAAGTGTTACATCAGGCTTGTGCCGTTGCCAAATCTCTGGCACAAAGGCTGTGCCCTGTCGCTATATCGGTCAACGTGGCAGCCGCTCAGTTTGCATCCGACACCTTGTATGAGGATATTCAGGCCGCTTTATCTGCACACAACTTAGAGCCGGCATTACTGGAGCTGGAAATCACAGAAACAGCCTTGATGCTGGACGCCCAGGCCACTCAAGCCAAACTGGCGCAGTTAAAAAGTATAGGGCTTAGTATTTCTATTGATGACTTTGGTACCGGCTATTCCAGCTTGTCTTATTTAAAGAAATTTGACGTTGATATCATGAAAATTGATATGTCTTTTATCAAAGACATGCTGACAAACAAACATGATTACGAAATTGTCAAAACCATTATTTCTCTGGGCTTGTCCATGGGATTAAAACTGGTTGCAGAAGGTGTGGAAACACAGCCGCAAGCTGATGCCCTCATCGCATTGAATTGCCAAACCGGTCAGGGTTATCTTTACAGCAAGCCTCTGCCTGAAGCCGATTTCTTCGCTTTAGTTGTCAGCACAACTCAAAGGTAACCTATGGATTTTTTGCATAAAAACAACCCGGCCTTCACCAAACAATCGATGCCATTTATCATCACAGCTGTGCTGTTCTTTTGTGTTGGACTTTTGTATTGGACTCTGTCCTCCAATGGCTATAGCGCACTGGTTACACAGAAAACGGAGTCGCTGTTACATAATAACCAATCCATCACAACGTCCTTGAATACGCATTTAAACGAGCGCAAGCAAAAAGTTCGTTTTTTACATGCAACGCCACCTGTATCGGGTTTGACCCGGTCTATCCCCAATAATGATATGGATGAAAAAGAGGGTAACAGTACTGAACAATGGAAAAAACGGCTGAAAACCATATTTGCGGCTTACCTGCAAACCAACCCGGATATTAAACAAATCCGGCTGATCGGAGCTCAAAATAACGGCAAAGAAATTGTCAGGGTGGAACGACAGCAGGGCCGCATTGTGGTTACACCTGACGAGCTGTTGCAGGAAAAAGGCGATACCTCGTATTTTAAACAAATCGAAAAACTCCGGGGCGACGGTGAATACATCTCAGACATCACCTTAAACAGGGAGTATGGCGTTGTTGAAAACCCCATTTGGCCTACGTTCCGCATAGCCAAAACTGTGTATGACGAAAATGCTGATTTTTTTGGCTTTGTGATTATTAACTTTGACGCCAGACCCTTGCTGACTGCGTTAAAGAACACTATGACTGATGCAGCAGAGCAACTTTATATCCTCAATACAGAAGGTTATTTTATTGATGCCCCTAACCCAGCTATTACCTTCGGTTTTGATTTGGAACAACCTGAAGCGCAGTGGAAATACCTGAGCAAGGGTAGCCCCTTACCTCCGCAAAACAAAGTCGTTACTTTTGAGTTTGCTGCTGAACCTCATTATATGACCGCCGGTAAACTGGTATTGTCCGCTAAAGAAAACCGCCACCTTCATTTAATAAGTGCGCTGCCTGAATCTGCGTTACAACAGGCCTGGAGTCAGCAACGACAAAATATTTTACTGCTGTTAACCAGCGTCTTTGCCCTGACTTCGCTGATTATTTATGGTTACCAAAAATACTTAAACAAAGTATTGAAGCTCTATGATGATCAATCCAGATACGAAGCCATAGTCTCTGGTTCCTCTGACGCTATTATCAATATAGATTTAAATGGCAATATTCTGAACTGGAACACCTCAGCTTCTTACCTCTTTGGTTTAAGTGAAGCTGCCGCAAAGCGAAAAAAACTCCATCAACTTATCCAGGCGGTCAATGTTCAACAACAATTGGATCAAGCCTTGCTGAAAAAAGTAGTGGCGAATGCCACTCCAATCAATCTGGAATTGGAAACGCTATCCGACTCAGGTAAACAGCAAACCCTCAGCATCAGCTTGTCACCTGTGGTCCCTAAAAACTCGGGCAGTGAACCCAGCGTTGCCGCTTTAGTGCGGGATATTACCGAGGCCAGGCTCAATCAGAAAAAAATTGTCGCCGTTAATGAATCATTGGAAAAACAAGTCGCAGAACGCACCAAAGAGTTGGAATTAGCCACAGAACAAGCTCTGGCAGCCAACAAAACAAAAAGTGCTTTTGTTGCCAATATCAGCCATGAAATAAGAACCCCACTCAATGGTATAGGCGGAATGCTGGAACTGCTGGCCCGCGAAAATTTAACTGACAAGCAGCAAAGTTACCTGACTATGGCCAAAGGCAGTGTCTCGACTCTGACAGTGCTGATCAACGATTTGCTGGATTTATCGAAGATAGAATCAGGCAAACTGGATATTGAATATGCCGAATTTAACCTGATTGAGATGGCCAGCAGTGTAATGGCCACTATGACTCACAAGGCTCAGGAAAAAGGCTTATCGCTGTATTTAGACAGTACAGCCGTACGTTATGAACACTTAATCTCAGATGCCTACCGACTGAAACAAGTGCTAATTAACTTAATAGGTAACGCCATTAAATTTACCGAACAAGGTTATGTCAGTCTGGTGATAAGCTCGACACTGTTGAATGATAAAGCCCAGATCCAGGTCGAAATCACTGATACAGGCATAGGGATCAGCCCAGAGCAAAAAGAGAAACTATTCAGACCTTTTACACAAGCCAACTCCTCTATCGCAAAAACTTTTGGCGGCACAGGCCTGGGCTTGTCGATTTGTAAACAGTTGGTGCATTTGTTAGGGGGAGAGATAAAGGTCAGCAGCCAACCAGGACAAGGCAGTACCTTTAGCTTTCAACTGCCAGCAGAAATCGACCACAACGCCGATTACAAAGTGGTAGGTCCATTATTGTTAGGCGTAAAAACCGGTCTGCTGCTGCCTGAAGGTACTGACAAACAGCTGCTGATACAGCAACTCAGAGTATGGAAAGCAGAGATTATCGAACTGGACACTTTGCAGGATGCATATTCTAGCAAAATCAATAAATTACCTGAGCTGTTGATAGTGCAAAATAGTCGTATAGACGCCGATTTTACTGCCTGGCAACAGCAACAGCTTGTTCATAATAAATGTAAGCTGATCCTGCTATGTGACGATCTGTCGGATGAGCATTATCTGATGGCAGAACATGAAGCTTGTGTGCATCTGAATAAACCTGTATTGCCACTGCAGTTTTTAGCTGCCTATAACAAATTGCAGCAATCTGTTTTGACCGAGCGTGCCAGGCTTCAGCAGGTGGTGACGACTCCCCACCAGGCTGACACCAGAGAAACAGAGACTTTCAGAGTGTTGGTTGCGGATGACAATGAAATTAATAGAGTGGTCGCTAAGGGGCTGCTGGAGAAATACCCTGTCGAAACCCTGATGGCTAAAAATGGCGCTGAAGCTGTGGAGCTGTTAAAAGAAATGCAAAGCGATCATCAGGTACATCTGGTATTGATGGACTGCCAAATGCCCGTATTGAGTGGATTTGAAGCGACAGCTATGATCAGACAAGGTGCCGCAGGAGCAGTATTCCAGAATATTCCTATTATTGCGATGACGGCGGGAGCCATGTCAGGTGATCGGGACTCTTGTCTTCAAGCCGGCATGAATGATTTCATATCCAAACCCATTGACCCTGATGCATTTGAGGAAAAAGTGATGCTATGGCTGAATAAAAAATAAAGTGACATCCTGGCTTAATAACCACTAAAAATTTGATTTGAATAGCCTTTTATTTTCAAGGGCATCACTATCTTATGTCCTTTTCCCCTGAAACTGCTGCATAGTCGCCATCGCATTGGCCCAAAACTGCACTGAGCTTTTATCATTGCGCAGCGCAGCACTCTTGATCGCGTCCTGAGCTTTTTCCATAAAATTAATAGCTGTTGTGTCTGAATTGGCTTCATCGCCAGAACTTTCTGTTTTGCCTGAATACAACAAAACCCTAAACGCTTGCTCCTGATCCGCCGGAATTTTACCGCTCTCCAGGCCTTTGGTCAGCCAGTCGGATAATTGCTTACGGCTCATGTTGTCAAAGACTAAGGTTTTGCCGTCGCCCACTGGTCCTGTGCCATTGTCCACAGCTTTATCTGCAGGATCAGTCACAGATCGAGACTCCTTTTTCGCAGCAGCTGCATACATAGCCGAATACTGGCCAGAGCGGATTTGACTTAATGTTTCAAAAAGATTGCTGTTATCCAGTTTCATTAGATGCGTCCTTTAGTCCTTACAGATAGCAAAGCAAGATATAAGCCAGTATTCGGGACATTATTTTGACAAGCTTGAAAGCCAGCTATCAAGTTCACAAAGCGGCGGCTACAATGCGGCATATTTTTGAATATTCAGAGGAAAAAATGGAACAACAGCTGCAACACAAAGTGCAACAACTGGTAGAGAAAAGCTGGTTTAGCCACGGTATCTTAGCGCTGATTTTAATCAACGCTATTTTATTAGGTCTGGAAACCTCAGCAGCACTGATGCAAGACTTTGGAGCAGTGATCCTGCTCGCCGATAACCTGCTACTGGCAGTTTTTGTGCTGGAACTGCTGTTGCGAATTTTTGCCTATCGCCTTAACTTTTTCAAAGACCCCTGGAGTTTGTTTGATTTTGCTGTGGTGGGGATAGCGCTGATGCCAACCACGGGGCAGTTCTCTGTACTCAGGGCATTGCGTGTACTGCGGGTGTTACGGGTTTTATCTATTGTACCTTCGATGCGCCGGGTTATTTCTGCCCTGCTGGGATCTTTACCTGGCTTAGGCTCTATCGCTATGGTGTTGCTGTTGATTTATTACGTTTTTGCGGTGATAGCCACTAAGTTATTTGGTGCGGCTTTTCCGGAATGGTTTGGCTCTATTGGCGCCTCGTTTTATACCTTGTTTCAGGTGATGACGCTGGAAAGCTGGTCTATGGGTATTTCCCGTCCCGTGATGGAACAATACCCCTACGCCTGGGCCTTTTTTGTGCCTTTTATCCTGATTGCCACTTTTACCATGCTGAACCTCTTTATCGCCATTATCGTCAACACCATGCAAACCTTTACCGATCAGGAGCATGCGGCAGAACGTGCGGAAGATAAAAAAGCAGAGCTGGCCGAACAACAAATGATGCATCAGCAACTGGCTGATATTAAGCAGGAGTTGCAAGCTTTAAGGGCAGAGCTGAAACGACCATCACATTAGTCCGGCCAATCGGCCGCCCTTAAGGTTGCGGCCGATTCAAGCTAAGGCTATTGTGGAGCTGACTTTTTATACAATGGAGTGTACGGATCTTGGTTGTTACTTTTTACAGCGCCCGAATTAAAAGGTCAGGCTTATGACTACTTTAGCATTTTTAGCCATCTTTGCTGTTCTGATTGGCGCTGCCTGTGGCATCAGCGCTTTAGTACAATTACAAAAAGTAAAAGCTGAACTGGCGGAGCTGAAAAAATTACTTAAGGGCCCTACTCCAGTGCACACCGCCCCAGTTGCAGTACCACAACCAGAGGTGGCTCTGAATCCACTAAATCCACTATCCACCCTGGCAGCACCTCAGCCAGTTCACTCCAACAAAACCGGCACTGAATTGCCATCAGTTCATGTATTTTCTGCCCTATCAGGTTGGATAGAACAGCAGTTAATTAAAAGAGGTATGGTCTGAGTTGGAGCTTTAGCCCTGGCCCTGGGTGGCATTTTTTTAGTCAAACATTCGCTGGATGCTGGCTGGTTATCGCCGGCCTTACGCAGTGCGTCCGGTGCCGCCTTTGGTCTGCTGTTAATTATCGGCAGTGAATGGCTGCATAAACGCAGTCAAGGCCATGCGCTGAACAACTATGCGCCAGCAGCTTTGTCTAGCGGTGGCTTTATCAGCCTTTATGCTGCTGTACTGGTGGCGCTGGATTGGTATCAACTGATTAGCCCTGCCGTTGCTTTTCCACTTTTAGCCATTATTGCTTTGGCCGCGTCCTGGATGTCCTTGCGACAAGGCCCATTGTTGGCACTGATTGGTATTGTAGGTGCTTATGCAGTGCCCGTGCTGGTCTCCACGGATTCAGGCAATGTGCCAGCCTTATTGGCTTATATTTCACTGGTCACAGTATCTTCAGTACTGGTAGAACAAAAAGTTAAACGCCTCTGGCTGTGGTGGCTGCCGATGTCTGCCCATCTGTTATGGCTTTTTGCTGCAATTTGGCTAGCCAGTTCAACTCAGTTATGGGCGTTCTGGCTGGTACTTTGTGGCAGTTTTGCCTTATTGGTCTGGTTACCCTTTGTTGGGGTAAAAGCACAACATATGGAGTTTACCCACCAGCCAATGCGCGGCTGGTGGCCATTGAGCCGCGAGCTGATATTGAGTCTGGCGCTGCTGGTAGTGGCATGCTGTGCGCTGTTTAATACAACAGATATCGTTAGTTTTACAGGCCTGTTAATTTTTGTTCTGCTTATGCTGGGATGCGCAGCCAGCTACAGTAAATCTGAACTGTTGGTTTGGCTGAGCTTTCTGCCAGCCCTTTGCTGGCTGCTACAAACCCCTTTGGGATTATCTACAGATCCTTATGCCATAAGCAGTGCCAGCGTAAAACACCATCTGTTGTTATTGCTGGTTTTTACAGTCCCTGTGTGCACTGTAGCGCTAAAATGGCCGGAGCGTTTGCAATGGAGCAGTGCTTTAGCCACGCTGCCTGCGCTATTACTGGGTGTAAGTCATGCACAGGCCAGCGTTGGGGTGCAGCACCAGTTGCAATTGCTCTGGACTTGCCTGGCCTTGTTGCTGGTCGCAGTTCAAAGTGCGATGGCGCTGAAAACCAGCCATAAAGCCGCTGCTTTTATTCAAATGGCTGGAGCTAACTTTGCACTGACGTTATGTTTTACCTTATGGCTTGCCGATGCAGCTTTAACATTAGCCATCGCAGCGCAACTGGTGCTGCTGACTCTACTGGCTATCCGGTTAAAAATGCCTGTGCCGCACTGGCTGATGAAGCTACTGGTGGCTGTAGTTCTGTTGCGTTTGACGACAGCTCCTCTGCTTGGGCACTACGAAACAGAACTGTTATTCAGTTTGCATTGGTCTTTTGTGGTTTACCCTGCAGCTCTGCTGTGTTTTGCTTTGAGCTGGTATTTGTGGTTTAGCACCGCCCTTCGAAGCTATCTGGAAGGTGCACTACTGCATTTGGTGGCTGTATTTATCACAGTACAAACCCAATACTGGTTGAATAAAGGCGTTGTTGATTTTACCGATATGAACTTTAATACCCTGACTATTCAGGCGTTTAACTGGCTACTGATGGCATGGATTTATCAGTGGCGCAGCGCTAAAGCTGGCAGTACCGCAGCACTTTACCGCGTCGCAGCCGCAGTCTTAGTCATACTGGTCAGTCTGGCTCATTTAAAACTTAGCGTTGAAGAAAACCCGTTCTGGCATACTCAGTCTTTAGGCGCCTGGCCTGTACTTAATCTGTTGCTGCTGTTGTGGGGTTTACCTGCAGTCATTTTTTGGGGTTTAAGCTGTCTGCCATTAAACCTCCGCCTGAAAAAAGCGTCACTATATGCAGCATTAGTCAGTGGTACTTTATACCTGACTGGCGCTATCCGGCATTTTTGGCAACAAGGGCAACTACTGCTGAGCTTGCCTACTTCAGTGGCGGAGCAATACAGCTATTCGCTGGTGTTTTTAACCATAGCCATCGCTACTGTGTTGCTCTCACAATGGCAAAATAAAAGTGGACCGCGCAAAGCAGGTTTTGTGCTGTTAAGTGTTGTAGTGCTGAAAGTTTTTGTGGTGGATTTAAACGACTTAACCGGGGTGCTCAGGGCTTTATCTTTTATAGGTTTAGGTTTAAGTCTGGTATTACTTGGCTGGTTATTTCAGCGTTTGAAAAACACTGAGGCCACAACTGAATATCCATAGCGATAAAAGCGGGCAGAGCCTGAGCAAACCGGAATTTGCTCTTTGACTCTGCAGATTATTCCGCTACCACACAAAGGTTGTCAGTTAATGTGGGGTGACAACGCCATAGGCTTTGATCGGGAAACTGCACCGCTTTGCCGTCCGGTGTTTGTTGTGGCGCCTGCGGATAAAAGTCGGTGGAAATAATCTGAGCAGCACTTCGCAAAGCCGTATCCCGTCTTGCAGTCGAATAAGCTGTTGGATGAAATTCATCACTGCGGGTGCGCACTATATACCCCTGTTGCACCAGTTCCGCTATGGTTTCAAACTGCTGCTCCGGCTGATTCTGCAGTACCATCGCCGCTTCGGCACTGGCGGGCGGATAATTACCAAACATCACCCGTCCAGCTAAGGATGGATGCTGCGAGCGATACAATTCCAACTGCTTTGGCTGCCCGTCAAACAAGAAGATAAAACGACCACGGGACGAGTCCAGACCAGGCCAACCTTGGGTCAATACCGTTTGCTGCAAAGTAAGGCCAGGTTTTCGGACAAAATCCGGTGTCAGTAATTTATCTTCCGGCAAGACAGCTCGGATCTCCTGATCCAGCTGAGCATAGTCTTTAGTCGTCAGTATCAGGGGCTGAATACCTCCGGCTACGCCGCTTTCTTTTACATTCAGTAAAATGACCACAGGCAAGTGATTGTTGTGTTGCTTTGACCATTCAAGCAATTGGCGCAGACAATCCTGAAATAAAGGGCAATGCGAGGCAAAATCCATATCAGGAATATGAAAAGCTTTAAAGCCAGGTTGCTGTAATTTAGCTTTGTATTCTGCGGATAACAAAGACTTGCCTAACCACTGCTCAGCCGCAGGTTGGAGATACATACCACCTTGTGGATCAGCCAGTACATCAAGCTCCAGATGGCGCAAGCCCAGCTCCAACTGCTGCTGCAAAGGTAAATGCTGATACTGCAACGAAGAGGTATCCTGACCTTGTTGTTGCAAATAGCCACTGACACCATCTGGCAGCGCCTGTTTATAGCTATTGTGCGATCCAATCCACTGTAATTGATTTAATTTCAGGGGTTCTGCCGCCAGTGTCTGGCAACAAAGCCATAACACAGTGAATATGCAAAATCTGATCAACATCCTTTCAGCCTGTTAAATAAAAACAACACTATAGAGTTAAAAGATGAATAAATGACGACACTACAGCTGTGACGTCTCTAACAGCGCTTCCTGCTCTAAAAAGCAGCCCTTTTGCTGCAAGGCATGCAACAAGCCATAAAAGTGGTGTTTCTCTGCTAATTCCAGAGCTTTAGCCAACTGGTTCGGGTGTTTGGGTTTGTTATTAAACAACGCCTGCCAGGGGCTAAAATCTGCTGGTGTGACGAATTTCAGTTTGTCGCCTAAACGCTGTTTTAATACATCAAACAGCTCTAAAGCTGCGGCATCAAAATCAAAGGCGCAATAAATTTGTTGGTACTGCTGATAAAAAGGCGTCAGCAGTGCTGAACTGGCTTTGCTGCCAGAGGCGAAACCTATATCAGTGTTAGTGAGTGAGAAGTCCAACGCCAGCATCTGGCCACACACCGGCACGAGCTCCGGATAACGGAAAAAACATTCTTCATTTTCAATCAACAGCAAGGTAGGTTTCGCCTGATAACTCTGGAATTTGTCGGTGCCATCCAGCACCACCACCTCGGGTTGGCGGTTCTGGCACAACTCGTGATACACCAGTTGATAACCAAAAGAGGTATTCACCTGATGCGAATCACCTATCTGAGCCGCCTCTTTACGTGAGGCAGGCTGCAACGCCTGTTGTTCAAGCTGACTAAACAGAGTTTCAGATAATATACTGACCTGCCATCTGCCCGAACCTAACTGCCGTACTTTAAATAGTTCCGATTTTTTCTGATAAAACAGCGGCGGCAACAACTCCAGCATACGGCCGTAATGCACAGGCTTTCCCTGACGGATTTGCTGCAGGTATTTTTTTAACATCCATTGCTCCTGAAGTGACTGCGTGCCAGACAGCCCACAGTCAACCTGAAAGCAACCTGCTTGGCAAGTGTCGCGAAAGCTTTATCAAGTTGTCATAAATTTGCCACGGACCAGCTGGATAATGGGCATCAGTTAAGTGCGTACCCTGTCTATATCCGTCTGACTTGAAGCTGCAGCTGTGTTGCCTGCGCTCTAAAGCCCCAGTCACATAGTTTTACTATGCTCATGGGGACTTTATAGCTTGTCGCCTTGCCGCAACTCCAATTAATTAGGATAGAACTGTTGCTTTAACTCTCTGGATTGTCCTGAATGTTTGATGAGGGAAACCCCTGTGGTTCTCCCTCTTTTTTTTGCCTTTGGTTATGCTGAAAAATACCCTTTGGACTATGTTATGTCTGTCACTCAGCAATCAGACTAAAACCTTCGTCCAGCCACCCTGTTACTCCACCGATCATCTTCTTTACTGGTCTTTGCAACTGCGCCAGTTTCAACGCTGCTTTATCTGCTCCGTTACAGTGAGGCCCGGCGCAATACACCACAAACAAGGTGTCCGCCGGATAAAGCACCAGACTCTCTGCAGAAATTCTGCTATGAGGAAAAAGTACAGCTTCAGGTAAATGGCCTTGCTGATAAGCGGCCTCGCCGCGCACATCTAACAGTACAAAATCCTGCCTTTGATTGCTGATGGCATGATGGACATCCCAGCAGTCGGTTTCAAACTGCAGTAAGGCGCTAAAGTGCGTAATAGCTTGTTCTGATCCCGCAGCTGCGGGTCTGGATACCATAGATGACATCAGTGTTACTCCTGTGTAAGTGCGCTGTGGATGAGGTTCAACAACACTCTACTGTGCTTACACAGCTGACACCATTGGCTTAAAAGACACAATAAGTTAGTATTAAGCCAAATTCAGTCAGCAGATAAAACCAGAGCTCCCGCATGCATAAAGTCGCTATTTTGTTGGGCCCATCTGTGGCTACATTTGAACTGGGTTGTGCCTCCGAGTTATTTGCATTAAACCGGCCTGAGTACCCGAACTGGTATCAGACCGATATCGTCAGTTTTCATCCAGGGCCTTTTATAGCTACAGGTGGCTTGCAATTGCTGGTGCCACAGGTTCAGGATTTAACCTGTTACGATACCATTCTGATCCCGAACTGGTCCGTATCTCAGCCAGAACCGCCACCAGAACTACGAGTCCAGTTAGTGGCCGCTTACCAGCGAGGGGTACGCTTGATTTCTTTCTGTTCAGGTGCCTTTTTATTGGCCGAACTTGGGATACTCAAAGGCAAAGCAGCAACCACCCACTGGCGTTATGCCGATGAGTTTCAACGCCGTTATCCGGACAGCCGCTATCAACAAAATGTGCTTTATTGTTTTGATGGTCAGATTGGCTGCTCAGCGGGCAGCGCAGCCGCACTGGATTTAGGCCTGGCCGTGATCAGGCGGGATTTTGGCTTTGAAATAGCCAATCAGGTAGCCAAACGAGCTGTTATTTCGGCTCACCGTGAAGGCGGACAAGCTCAATTTGTAGCACAACCTTTGCAGAAAAAAACCAACTTACTCAGTGCCACTATGGACTGGGCTTTATTAAATTTAGATAAACCTTTAGCTATTGAACAACTGGCCGATAAGGCGGGTATGTCCAGACGCAGTTTTGACCGGCATTTTAAAGCCAGTACTGGGGTAAGCCCACTACAGTGGCTGCTACAGCATCGATTGCAATTGGTGCAACATTATCTGGAACAGGGCCAGCATTCGATAGAACAAATTAGCGATTTGACAGGTTTTGGCAGCTCATTAAATTTGCGCCAGCAATTTCAGAAACAACTGGGGATCAGTCCACGTCAATATCAACGTCAGTTTGGTTGTAACCAATTGCAATAAAAGACTACCGCATAGGGCGGCAAAATTTATCTGAAAAAGGGTAAAAACGGCTGGTTTTTGCCACACTGCAGCCAGATCCCGGCCTGCATACCGCGTCTTTAAGCCAAGTATCTTTGGCACCAAATTTGCTCTTTCTTTAAGCAACAGGTCAGGTACATGACCACAGCATAAAGTTCAGGAGACTCTCATGCTCACTATTTCTGGCTTATCCGCGCTCTCAGGATTGACGGATCAACTCTATAAAGCACCCATTGTTGACAAAGAAAAGTCAGGTTTTAACGATGCTTATGCTGATAAAGTTAGTTTATCCTCAGGTCAACAAGAGCCGGATATGACCTATCAGCATTTGGCTAACAATAACTCCGCGCCTAAGTCAGAAGATACCGGCACACAAAACAATGAACAAAAAGCCCGGTTAAAAGAGCCTGACCGTCTGGCAACAATGATGCAGCAGGTACTGGATGCAAAACTGGGTATTGACCGGAAAAAGCTGGAAGAAATAGAAGAAAAAATTGAAGCCCTTGCCAATAAAGAAGGCGAGCTGACAGACGCAGAAAAGTCTCAGTTAGAAATGCTGCAAAAACAAAAAGAACAGCTGATTAAAGAAGGGGCGAAAAAACTGACAGAAGAAGAAAGCTAATGCAGCTAATTAGTCAGCAGGGTTTGGGTTTACACTGGCCAAACCCGGCCAAATTCCAGCTCATTTTACCTGTTTGATCCTGCTTAAAAATTTTGCCCGAGGGATAAATAATAATTATATGCCCTGCCATTGATATCATCTTCCGCCCTGCCATACCCCAGGTACACAGGACCAAAAGGACTATCCCAACCAGCAAATAGGCTACTGGCCCAAATCCAGTCGGTCTCATTGGCCAGGCTGTCCAGCCGGATCATATTGCCATGCACTTGCCCCCTTTCAAGTGAAGCCCCCAGATAAAACGGCGAGTTAAATACACTGAACCTGTTTTCACTCATCTTGTACAAATACACCAGACTGCCAAACTGAATTTCACTGCCAAATAAATAGTTTTTGGGATAGCCCGAAAGATTTAACAAGCCCCCGAGCGAAAACTGTTCAACTGCTACTTGTGGATCGCCCGGATTATAATCTTCAAAGCGCCACCTGGTGCGCAGAATATGGCGCTCAAAAAAGCTACGGGCGGCTTGGACTTCAATGGATTGGCTACTGCTATGACGGGTTTGCCCCAAGGCTGTATCGTCTAACCATTGCCAGTTAGCGCTGATCCGAAACCCCCGGCTTGGAAACACAGGGTTATCCAGTCTGTCCCAGACAAAATCCAGTACAGGCCCTTCACGCTGATATCTGAGCCGATCAAAGCCTAAATCTTCCACCCCCGAGCGAGGAATACGGAAGTAACCATCTTTGTCTGTCCAGCCGGAGCTGAGCCGGGCATGATCAGACAAATTCCAGCCCGCTTTTGCCGTTAAAGAAGTTTCTTTATTGGATAAATCTCCCAAAGATAAGCCTTGGGTATCTTCTAATACCAGAATAGTATTCTCTCTTTGGACCTGAGCACTCACAAAGGTAGCAGGTGTAAAGACGGGCCAATACAACTCCGAACTAATTAGTTTATCAGTACCTAAAGCCAGTTCATTGTGCCACTCAGCCCCCAGCTCGGAAATATTGGTGTAAGTGTAAGATGCAGCCAGTTGGTAATATCTGTTGTTACGAAAATCATCTTCCATCGTAAAACGGAAATTCAGATAGCCTGGCCCCCAGCTTTTTTCTACCGCCCGCACTTTTAAACTGGTGTCTTCACCCTGAGTATTTTGCTCTAGTTGCAATGACACCCGCTCCAGCGTATCAACGCCATAGACCTGACGTAACCCTTCTTTGAGTTTTTTACTGTCGTAAATATGCCCTTCTTTTAATGTCAGCCGGTGTAACAGAACCTCATCAGACAATAAGCTTTGATTATCCAATTCAATATGATCGACACGAATACCAGACTGTTGTTTTGCTCTGTGTGCAGCAAGCCAATCCGGATATTGTTTTGGATAGGAAAAACTGGCTAAGGCTTTACTTTGTTGTTCTGCACTTAACCGGCCAGCTTCGATGGATGCTGGTAACTGTTCAAAATCCAGAGTACCTATCTGCGCCACATCTGGATTGAGCAACAAATCATCAGGTGTTAATAAAGCAATTTGTTGTTCAACCACCTGCCGGACTAAAAAATTGGTTAATTGATCCGTCACTGCAAAAGCGGAGTCTAATTGCTCTTTATTCAACAGCGGAGCGTCAATGGCCACCGCAATAACCCGCCCGGCGCCAAGCTCTTTGGCCACACTGACTGGTAAATTATTAGCCACACCCCCATCGACTAAAATCCGGCCATTCAACTCCATGGGCCGCACCACTCCCGGAATAGACATCGACGCCTGAACGGCCTGCAACAGGCTGCCATGACTCATCACTACAGTTTCCCTGTTGGTCAGATCTGCAGCAACAGCGCGAAATGGAATAGGCAACTGATCAAAATGACTATGATTTAACTGGGCTCCATAGGCCTCCAAAATCAGCTCAGCCATAGCCTGACCTAACAAAACGCCTTTGGGAATTTTAATACCGGAACTATCTAAACCCAGGCCTAACCGAATCGGATAAGTATCCTGTTGCTGCTTACGCCGCACCGGCATTTCATCACGATGCACTTTATCGCGAAAACCTGTACCCCATTCCAAATGCTCCAGAATGGACTGAATTTCATCCGGACTATGGCCTGTTGCATACAAACCACCAATAAAGGCGCCAATGCTGGTTCCCACTATTAAATCAACTGGTATACCTTGTTGCTCTAACTGGCGGATCACGCCAAGATGCGCGCCACCGCGGGCTCCACCACCACCTAATACCAGCGCAATACAAGGCCGGCCTTTGACTCTGGCACAAGGCATTTGCTCTGTCGCCACAGGTTCTGCGGAAAAAAGTAGTTCGCTAAAAAAACAGACAAAAAACAATAATCCCCACTTTACCTTCATGCGCAGCCCCTTTGTTTTATCTGTTCCATCATAAAAACATATTTGAATAATCAGGTTTTTCTTTTGGTTTTGACGCTTTAGAGTTGAGTGCGCACCGACTTATTGCTAAGGTTTCAACAGGCATATCCAGACCTATGATTTTCACTTATGCTGGTTCCGCGCGCACCGCTGCGCCACCCGGAATTTTTTTATCTACTATGACAGCATTCACCCAGCGCTGCCACAAAGAGGCCAAATGTTTGATTCATTACGTAGCCGATTGATTGTGTCTCTTGTCAGTCTGTTGACAATACTGGCCTTAGCCAGCGGTCTTGCTACTTTAAACACCATGAAAAAAGACAGCGAACAGCAAGCAAGACAAGTCTTAAGGGTTGCTGCGAACGTGTTTTTACAAGCACTGGAAAACAGAGCCAGTCAGTTGACTAATTCAGTCAGTATTTTAGCCAGCGACTTTGGGTTTCGCCGTGCAGTGGCAACAGTTGAGCAGGAAACTATTTTATCCGTACTGGAAAATCATGGTGGCAGAGTGCATGCCGATTTGGTGTTACTGCTGTCACCTTCCGGAGATTTACTCGCCAGCACCAGCTCAGATTTAAATAATCACAATGTAAAACCTCTGTTTTTACAAAGCAAAAGTAATCAATCCGGCACAGTCAACGACATCCTGGTATTGGCGGGTAGCTCTTACCAATTGGTTCTGGTCCCAGTTAAAGCGCCCCAAACAATAGCCTGGGTTGGTATGGGCTTTAGTTTAAATAAACAACTGGCCGAACAAATTAAGGGCATTACCGATCTGGATATCAGCTTTACAACAAACAGTGACAAGGGAAATCAAACCCTGCACTCAACCTTAGACAGCAAAACACAACAGAGCTTGTTACCTTTATTGCCCAGCCTGGTTGACACCCGTCAACAACCCTTCAGCAGTAACGAAGATCGGTTTTTATCTTTAGCTCTGGCCTTGGATCAACAACAATTGCTCTGGGCTGTATTGCATTATCCAAGTTCACGCTGGCAGGAGAGCTATCAGCAAATCCGGCAACAACTGCTGGTCATTTTTGGTTTAAGTTTAACGCTGGCCTTGTTATTGGCTTTTGTCATAGCCCGCAGCATTACTCAGCCTTTACGGTTATTGTCCCACTTTGCCAGTCAGATAGGTCAGGGGGTGAATACAAAGGATTTACCTGCCGCCAAAGGCGAAATTGGCTTGTTGGGCAACACCTTACAAAAAATGCAACTGGATATCCGCAGCCGTGAAGCCGAGCTGTTGTATCAGGCAGAACATGATTCGCTGACGGCGTTAAAAAACCGTGGAGCGGCCGAGCGTAAGTTAGCCGAGCTGTTGCCCAGTGAGAATGTAGGCCTGCTGCTACTGAACATTAAAAATTTCCGCCATATCAATGATGCATTAGGTTTTGCCAATGGTGATTCGTTATTACAACAAATGGCACAACGCTTACATCAACTTCAACCAGCTCCCCTCTTGGCAGCACGTTTAGGTGGCGACGAGTTTTTATTACTCTATACCCAACACTTTACTGAAGAACAGCTGGAACAATTCATCAGGCAATTGCATACAGGCTACCTGCTGGCTGATTCGCCTTTAAGTTTAAAAGTCTCTGTTGGTGCATACAATATTGCACCAGGCAGCGTGCATGCCAACGACGCCATCAGGCGGCTGGATATCGCATTGAGCCACGCCAAGCAACAACCTGGTTTGCTGGCTTTTTATCAACAAGGCCAGGATGAAAGTCACCAGCGTGAGCTGACCATTCTGCGTGACTTACCTGCGGCCTTACAGCAAAACCAATTGTTTGTGGTGTATCAACCCAAAGTAGACTTAGCTCAACGCTCATGCAGCTCTGCAGAAGCGTTGATACGTTGGATTCATCCTGAACTGGGTTTTGTACCACCAGATGAGTTTATTAAATTAGCCGAGCACTCGGGCAATATAGCGTTGGTCACGGAATGGATGTTAAACACTGTGGTGGCACAGCTGGCGCTTTGGTACCAGCAAGGCAAAAAAATTACTGTGGCTGTGAACCTGTCTGCACATGATCTCACCAATCCGCAACTACCAGCGTACATAGCTGCACTACTAAAAGTCCATAACCTTCCTCCTGCAGTTTTAGCACTGGAAGTGACAGAAGGTGCAGTGATGCAGGATCCCAAACGGGTGATCCAGATTTTATCCCAACTGCGCGATATGGGGATTGAACTGGCCATTGATGATTTTGGTACCGGTCAATCCTCATTGGCTTATTTAAAGCAATTGCCAGTGCATGAAGTAAAAATCGACCGGGCTTTTATTAAAGACATTGAGCACAATCAGGACGACGCTTTGATTGTCAGCGCGACCTCTCAGCTGGCCCACAGTTTAGGTTTGAAAGTGACGGCCGAAGGCTTAGAGAATCTGGCCGGGCTTGCAAAGCTGCAGCAATATCAATGTGATAAAATCCAGGGTTATTTTTTCTCAAAACCTTTGACGGCCGAACATTTCAGCGAGTGGTTGCAGCATTTTGGACAACACAGCCAGCAATGGTTTGAACAAGAAGTAAGTGAATGAAAAACATCTTAATTTGCCTGTGTTTATTAACGGCCAGTGGCGGTCTGATGGCAGGCTCAAAAGTAATAGCCACCGGCGGTGCGACAACAATAGAAGGTAACTCAGGTGGCGGCATAGTGCCATGGGCCACGATAAACGGGTACAGCAGCAGCGACGAATGGTCAGTCAATACCTTTGCCGCACGGGTTGGTGTAGACGATTTTACCTTAGACAGTTATGGCATTGGCGCTAGTTTCAACAACCAATGGGAATTGTCGCTGGCCCGGCAGACTTTTGACCTTGATACCATAGGCGGTGAGCTGCGTCAGGATATACTGGGCATCAAATACAAAGTTGCAGGTGAATTGCTGTATACAACTCTGCCGCAAATTAGTATCGGCATGCAGTTTAAGAAAAACCGCGACTTTGCCCTGCCCACTGCTGTAGGTGCGGGTGATGATTCAGGTTATGAAGTTTATATCGCCGCCACTAAAGTATTTTTTGATGCCATAGCCGGACGTAACTTAGTTCTCAATGCCACAGTTCGATCCACTGACGCCCATCAAACTGGATTATTAGGTTTTGGTGGGGAAGGTGTTGGGCATAAACTGATGTTTGAAAGCTCGGCAGTGTTATTGCTGAATTACAATCTGGCTGTTGGCACTGAATTTAAACAAAAACCTAATCAGTTAGGTTTTGCTGACGAGCAGCACTGGCGCGATCTGTTTGCGGCCTGGTTTATTAATAAAAATGCATCTGTAGTACTGGGTTATGTCGACTTAGGCGATATTGCCGGCTTAACAGAACAAACCGGCTTTTATTTATCAGTGGAGGGCACATGGTGAAGTACCTGTTGCTGTTAGCTACTTTAGTCTTAACTGCATGCCAACAAAGCCCGGAAACCACTTTATATCACCGTTTAGGGGGTGAAGCCGGCGTTGAAAAAATTGTCGACGGCGTCTTGTATGGAATCGAGCATGACCAGAGCATAGTGCACCATTTTGCCGACACAGATGTGCCTCGTTTTCGTCGTCTGCTGATAGAACAGTTTTGCGAACTCTCCGGAGGCCCTTGTAAATACACAGGTGTGTCCATGCAGGAAAGCCATACCGGCTTTCAAATCACTCAAGCGCATTTTGATGCCCTGGTGAACCATTTAATTACCGCTATGCAGCAACAACATGTCCCTGTTGCAGCTCAGAATGAATTTCTGGCTATGTTAGCGCCTATGTACAAAGATGTGGTGTATCGCTGATGATGAATAAGGTAGTTTTTCTTGATGCAGCCACTATGGCTGGTACTGATTTGAGTGCGTTACAGTCTGCCGATGTCAGTTTAACCTTCTATCCTCAAACCAGCCCTGAGCAATTGCTGCATCATGCCAAAGATGCACAAGTGCTGATCAGCAATAAAGTACCTTTGGATGCAAAAGCTATAGCGGCCTTGCCACAACTGCGTTGCATTCTGGTGGCGGCCACAGGGGTGAATATGGTTGATTTAGCCGCAGCTAAAGCGGCAGGCATAGTTGTCTGCAATGCACAAGGCTATGCAGGTACAGCAGTACCCCAGCAGGTATTTGCTTTGTTACTGCAACTGACCAACCATATTCAGTTCTATCATCAGGCGGTACAACAAGGCTTGTGGAGTCAAAGCTCGCAGTTTTGCCTGCATCTGCAACCTATAGAAGAACTTGCAGATAAAACCCTGACGCTGCTTGGTTATGGCGATTTAGGCCAGGCGACGGCTCGTTTGGCTGAAGCTTTTGGTATGAAGGTACTGATTGCTGAACGACCTGACGCCACGGAAATCCGCAGTGGCAGAACGGCCTTTGAAGCCGCACTGCGCCAGGCTGATGTGTTGTCTTTGCATTGTCCACTGACGGATGCAACAGCAAAACTGATTAATACTCAAACCTTAAGCTGGATGAAGCCTACTGCGCTATTGATCAACACAGCCAGAGGCGGACTAATTGATGAAAATGCACTTGCAGAGGCGTTATCTAAAGGTGCTTTGGCAGGAGCAGCTTTGGATGTGCTGAGTACTGAGCCTCCGGCTGTTGACCATCCATTACTTCATAGCTCTTTGCCCAACCTGATCATTACCCCTCATGTGGCATGGGCCAGTCGTCAGGCTATGCAACGTCTGGTGTTACAGCTGTCTGAAAATCTACAGGCTTTTTTAGCAGGACAGCCTATTCGTCAGGTGTAAAGCTCACAAGCTTATGCTCCTGATCCAACTGCAGAATAAAATCTGCGCCTTGTGGTAGTTGTCGCCAGCTCTCTTGTGTCAAGCGCTCGAAATACAACATAAAATGCTCAAGTTCAGCAGGGCTTTTGCCCTGCCCCCGCTGCTGCAGAGGCTCTTCCTGCCAGGCCCGCCAGCGGCACACCGCTTGCCAATCCGGCGCATTGAGCCAAATCAGGCTGTCTGACTGTTGCCAGATAAGCTGATAATCACCTTTGAGTTGCTGATTAACCTGATGTCGCCATACTGCATCAGGATCATGTTGCTGTTCTAACAGATTGATACTGTGCACCAGATCGCTGTCCTGCTGCGCCTGCAGCCCCACACACCATCCTTCCAGAATAAGTAGCCGGGCACTGGTTGCTGGCTTTGTGTGCCCCATCCTGTCCAGCCCCTTGTCATAACGACGCCAGCTCTGTGGTTCTCCTCGTTTGAATCCCTGCAACTGTGTCAACAACTGGGAGGTATCATGAGTTCCCGGCACACCACGCTCGGCAAAAAGAGGATGCCAAAGCTGCGCCCGATCCTGCCTTTGGGCAGGTTCAAGATAATAATCGTCCAGCGACACTATATCGGTTTGAACCCCCAGCGCTGCCCAGCGTTGCTGCAATGCAGCGGCCAGACTACTTTTACCACTGCCTTGCGCGCCACTGATGCAAATGATCAATGCTTGTGATGGCTGCAGCTGGCTCAATCGCATTACTTGCTCATTCCATGACCTTTGATCAGATAATTGCAATTTCAAGCTGTACAAAAGCCATTGCCTCAGCCATAAATCACTAGCATTTTCAATCACTAAGCACCTCATCGTTTTCATCTGGCTGTCTTATTTTCTTTCAGTTACACTGCGTTGTCTATTTTTTGGAGAAAATCCGCATGCGCTTTGCTTTCTGCACTTTTTTGCTGCTGTTTACTGCCGGCACCTATGCGACCGATCTGACTCAGCTGATAGCTCAAGTCAAAGCAGATCCGCAAGCCCGGCTGACAGCTCAGCTAAAACATCCGGCAAGCACAGCCAAAGACTACTTTTTACTGGCCTACAGCCATTATGCCCTGAAAAATAAAGAGGCTGCGCTGGAATTCAGTAATAAGGCTCTGACTCTGGAACCCGATGCTGAACTGGCGGCTCGAATCTTATTAATGCAAGCTCTGACTTATGGTGTGTTTTATCGTGACACCGCGCTCGCTCTTGAAAAGCTCAAACTGGCGCTAACTATTTTGCCGGATGAAAACAGTCCTGCAATGCTCAGATTACGGATGGATATTCTGGAAAGCTTTGCCCAGGCTTACAATCAGCAAGGTAACGCCGGGCTTGCAATGAAAGCAGCAAATGAAAGTCTGGCACTGGCCGTTGTTGCAGCAGATAAACCAAGGCAATTGGCTTCAATGATTATGTTAGGCCGGCTCCATTTGCAAAATAACAATTTAACTAAAGCCTATAAACATTTTAAATCAGCTCTGCCACTTGCCAGTGAAATAGGGGATCAGCAAGCCATAGCTTCGATCAGTATGCGTTTGGGCATGGCGTACCAAAAGCTGGAACAACATGAGCTGGCATTACAACATTTTGAAGAGGCTGCGACGCTTTATCAGCAATTGAATATTCAGAGTAGTCAGGTCAATGCACTGATTAATATTGGCGACAGCCAGCTGGTGCTCAAACAAATGGACAAAGCAAAAGACACCTATAACAAAGCGCTGAAGTTAGCGGTGGAGAGTCAGGATCCCTATATGCTGATCTCTGCTTATGTCAGTCTGTCAGAGCTGGTATTAGAGCAAGGAGATTTGGATCAATCAGAGCAGTTACTGGTGAAAGCGCACCACTTAGCCAGCCAGGTCTCGGCACAATCCATTAAATCCGAAACCGCTCTGTTTCTTGCGAATGTGTTTGTCAAAAAACAAAACTACAGCGCAGCTCAACAAATGCTGGACGAGGCGGCGCCTGAACCAGAGAAACTGGCGGGTTACCTCAAGCGCAAACATTTAGCTTTAAGTGCGGAGCTGGCAGCATTAGAACAACAATGGCAACAAGCTTATCAACTGGAGAAATCGGCGAATCAATTGGAAGTAGCTCAGTTAAATGACGACAGCAAAATTCAGTTAGATAGTCTGCAAAACAGCCTTGAGTTGCAGATGCAGCAGGAAAAACAACAGCAACTGCATCTCTCCCAGAAAAATCAACTGCAATTATGGCTGCTGATAAGCCTGACTTTATTGGCACTTGCTGTATTTCTGCTGCTTTTGTTACTGAGTAAACAGAAAAAGTCCCGTTTGGGAGCCTTGGTACAGTTATCGCAATGGCGCAGTTTTACCGAATTATTACAGCATCACCATCAGGCTAAAATTCACGGGCATTTAGTGGTTATCTTGCTGGAACAAACCCAGCTGCTGCTGAGCAAGGGAATACAGCAGGTAGCTTCCGATCTTGAAACATTCAGGAGCACTTTGGATCAGGCATTGTTTTGGGTAGAGCAGGATCAGGAATTCTGGCTGTATTGCACGTCAGAACAACAAGGTACTGAACTACAGCAGCAGCTGCTTCAACTATTACCTGCCGACTACCAGGCTCACTCCGCTGTATTACCTTTACATGCATTATTATCTCGACGTATTTGTGAAAAGGACTTAGACGCGTTGCGGGAACTGGTCTGGTACAGTCTGTTTTTAGCAAAACAACAAGGTATTGAGGGCGCATTGCAGTTTAACTACCAATGCAATCAGAACCGCCCTTGCTCATGGCAGGCTGATAACTTGCGGCAGGATTTATTTAACGCCATCAGCCTGGGTATATTGGATATTCAGGTCAATGGCATTTCACTGAGTAAGCAATTACAACAACAACTGGCTCAGATTTGACTTTGTACTAAATTCGCTGGTAACTCAAACTCCATAGCGGTTTTGCGGAAGGGGCAAATAAACTTCAGCTTGACCGCTTGCAACATCAAACCCTGTTCATTTTTATTGCCAGAACCATAAGCAGGATCGCCCATTACAGGGTGTCCTGCTTGTGCAAAGTGCCGGCGAATTTGATGTTTACGACCCGTAATCAGCTTGACCCGAACTATGCTGCTGCGTCGTTCTTCACAATACGACTCCAGCTCAAATTCTGTGCTACAGGCTTTATCATCCAGCGGCGTAGTCAAAACACCTTTTGCCAGCAGTTCATCTGACAGCTGCCCTTTTACTTCAATACGATATTCTTTATCAATTTTGTGTTGCTGTAGCATCAGGCTAAAAGCTGCTGCAGCTTGTTTGGTATGCGCTATCAGTACCAGCCCACTGGCTTCACGATCCAGCCGGTGCAATAAGAACACCTGACGTTTGCCTTGCCAGTGCAATTCAGCGAAACGTAATAACGCCAGATGATCACCCCATTCATTGCCCTGCGACAACATCCCCGCCGGTTTAAACCAGACGCTGTAGCCACGCGCTTCGTGAATAAGTACTGCAGGATCACAACTGCGCTGCAGTAATTGTTCGTCGTAATTCAGCTCCAGACTATCTCCAGGTAATAAATCAGCCTGAGCACGGCGCAACCTTTTGTTTTGTTTGCCACGTCGCCACAACACTGCACCTTTATTCATCGCATCTTTCAGCCGACCTTTGCTGAGCTGTGGTGCTGCCGCAACCAGAGCCTCAATAGCCTGTTGTGCTTCGGTGATCTGGAGTTTTTTCGTCAGTTTCAAATTATTTATTCACTTAAAAAGAAGTTCAGCCAGTATTCATGGCAATTAGCCTGTAATGATACCAAAGCTAAGGAGGCTCTGTGTATGCGTAAATTTTGGTTGGTCAGTTTATTTATCGTAAGTTCTGGCATAGTACCGTTTTTCACTCTGGCCGCGCCTGCAGAAATTGCATCCACCAAAGAGTCATTTAAGCTGCCATCTGCAGTTGAAAAATCGGCAAAATCTAAATCAGCACTGCGTAGCAGCGGAGCCTTAATTCAGAGTGTCGAAAACAACGTCTGGTTTGATACCATAGATATCTCCTATGAATCAGATTTGAATAGTAACGGCTTCTACCACAACTTATACGTCCGTTTTGATGCTGACACTAACTACACTTCGATTCCGGTTTACGCCCACTTCGCGTTAAAACGCGCAGGAGCTCCTGAGGTAATTATTCACACCAGCTCTGTATTTAGATTATACGAAACCAGTGCAGACGACTGGTTTGCCATAGAAAGTGAATTGCTGCATAGCCTGCCACCCGCCTATTATGATCTGGTGATCCGCATTTATGATGCTGATTACAATGATCTATTGGCGGAAATTTCCGGCTTCGACGAACCAGCATTGGCAGAGCTTCCACTGGAAGATTACTCCTTCGACAAACCACAGGTTGTGGTGATTGAAGAAGACGGTGGCAGTTTAGGCTGGTTCAGTCTGCTTGGGTTAGTCTGTATCGCCCTGACCAGACGCAAGCTTATAACCGCTTAATAGATAAAAGCCCCGCTCCGCTGCGGGGCTTTTTGATTTGCACTATAAGTTCGCCTCAGCAAAAGACGCCAACCGGCTACGCACCACACCATTCAGATTAATAGTAGTGCTGCCTTCAAAGTTTTTAAATCGCTCAACAATGTAAGTTAAACCAGAAGTCACAGCCGTCAGATAATTGCTGTCAATTTGTGACAGGTTCCCTGAACAAATCAGCTTAGTGCCTTCCCCACAACGGGTGATGATGGTTTTTAACTGAGCAGCACTTAAGTTCTGACATTCATCCAGCAGCACTATCGCATTCTGAATACTGCGCCCACGCATAAAGTTGACTGATTTAAACTGAATATTAGCCTTGTCCATAATGTATTGTACGCTGGCGTGCGGGTGTTCATCGGTTTTATGCAGCACTTCCAATGAATCGGTAATAGCAGCTAACCATGGCGCCATTTTTTCTTCTTCAGTGCCTGGTAAAAAGCCGATAGATTCCGCTATTTCCGGTGTGTTGCGGGTGACTATCACCTTGTCGTACATACCCTTTTCAATAACCAGCTCCAAAGCTGCAGCTAATGCTATCAGGGTTTTACCACAACCTGCAGGGCCGGTCAGAATGACCAAATCAATCTCAGGGTCGAGTAAAGCATTTAAGGCCATCGCCTGATAAATATTTTTAGGATGAATACCCCAGGCATGTTTGTGCATCAGACGCTCAAAACCTAAATCAAGAATTTTGATTTCCTGCTCATTGATTTCCAGCACCCGGCCAGCAAAGGTTTCGGCTTCGTCAATCAGGTATTCGTTGATATACGCATTAGGTAACACAGCACGGGGCACAAAATGATAAGTGTCACGCCCTTCGTTATGGGTGCGGCAATCTTTCACTACAGACCAGAAGTCGCCAGCAAACTTATAATAGCCTTTGTATAAAAACCGCACATCGTCAATCAGTTGGTCAGTACGGTAATCCTCAACCAACTTCAACCCTGCCCCTTTGGCTTTCAGGCGCATATTGATGTCTTTGGTCACCAGTATCACTTTGACCGGTGCTTTTTCCCGTTGTAAAAATAACGCCGTATTAATAATTAAATGATCGTTTTCCCCCCCTGGCAACCCCGGTATCTGGTCGCTGATATGATGGTCGTTGATGATAAATAAATGACCGGCATTTTTTTCTTCAATAGGACTGGGTAAAGCAACGCCTTGTAGCATTTGTTCAGGTGAAGCGTCTTTCAGCACATCTTCCAGCGCACGGATGGCAATGCGGGCTTCACGGCTGACGTCTTTGTGTTTATCTTTGATATGGTCTAATTCTTCGAGCACTGTCATCGGGATGACAACGTCGTGTTCCTGAAAGTTTAAGAAGGCGAAAGGTTCATGCAGTAGAATGTTGGTGTCCAGAACGTATATTTTTTTATCTTTAGCTCTTCTTCGCGCCATAAGCAGCTCCTTAGCGACAATAAAACCCATGAAAGTTCATGGCAAAATACAACAGTCTTTACTTCAACTCTGACTGGCTCCCTGATGTTTTGTTCAGTGAGAAGGAAGATATCAGCTCTTTTGATCTAAGCTTAGAGCAAAAATGCACTGCCTGTATGACCAATAGATGACGATTTTTAATCTATAGCAAAAAATACGTCATTAGAGCTGATGCGGTATCGGGCATTTCGCTGTACCATGGCGCGCCATTTTCTGCAGTGAGGACAAGATGATAAAATTTGCTTTGGGTCAACGTTGGATCAGCGACAGTGAGTCGGATTTAGGTTTAGGTACTGTGATTGGGCAGGAAGGCAGAATGCTGACTTTGCTGTTTCCGGCCAGTGGTGAAAACCGCCTGTACTCCATTTTAGAAGCACCGCTGACCCGTGTTCAGTTTAACCCTGGCGATACAGTCAAAAGTGCCGAAGGTTTTTCTTTGCTCATCAGTGAAGTTGAAAGTAAAAACGACTGTTTTATTTATCATGGCACCCGCACTGACACCAACGAAACTGTAGCGCTGCGCGAATTGTTTCTCGACCATTTTATTAGTTTTAGTCAGCCACAGGACCGCATGTTTGCGGGTCAGTTGGATAGGTTTGAAACTTTCCCTTTGCGTTATCAGAGTTGGCAACATTTACATCAGCAGCAACAAAGTCCACTGCAAGGCTTAGTGGGCGGCCGTATGAGCCTGATCCCACATCAGCTGTATATAGCTGAAGAAGTGGCAAAACGTCATGCCCCGCGTGTATTACTGGCCGACGAAGTGGGTTTGGGTAAAACCATTGAAGCAGGCCTAATTATCCATCAGCAGGTACTGGCTGGTTTAGCTAAACGGGTGCTGGTTGTTGTGCCAGAGTCGCTGCAACATCAGTGGCTGGTCGAAATGCTGCGCCGCTTTAACCTGAAGTTTTCTATTTTTGATGATGAACGTTGTATTGAATCCTCATTAGATGGCGGTAATCCGTTTGAAACCGAACAATTGGTTTTAACCAGTCTTGAATTTTTAGTGAAAAAACGCAGCCATCATCAAAAGGCTGTCGACGCCGACTGGGATCTACTGGTAGTGGATGAAGCCCACCATCTGCAGTGGAGTGAAGAATCGGCCAGTACTGAATACATGCGTATTGAAGAGCTGGCAGAAGGTACTGCTGGCTTAATATTACTGACTGCAACGCCGGATCAATTGGGTCATCAGAGCCATTTTGCCCGTTTACGTTTATTGGATCCAAACCGCTTCCACGACTATCAGGCATTTATTGCAGAAGAACAAAGCTATAAACAGATCGCTGATTTAGCGGCTGCAGTGCTGGAGCAAAGACCTTTAAATTCAGCCTCGGCACAAGCCTTAACTGCGCTGTTAGCCGAAAGCGATATCAAAGCCGCTGTAGCTGTTTTGCAGCAAACAGACAGCAGTGATGATGACATTGAACAAGCAAAACAGCAGTTACTCAATCAATTGCTGGATCGTCATGGCACAGGCCGGATTTTATTCCGCAATAGCCGTAGTGCTATTTCAGGCTTTCCACAACGTCAGCCACAAGCTGTTGCTCTGGAGTTACCTGAACAGTATAAGAATGCATTAAAAGTACAACAAGCCTTTAACAAACAGCAAAGCCTGGAGCAAAAAGCCAAAGCCAGCTTATTCCCGGAGCGGGTATTTCAGGAATTTGAAGGCAAAGCCAGCAGCTGGTGGCAATTTGACCCTCGGGTCGATCACCTGATTGCCTTACTGAAAAAGCATAAACGCAGCAAGTTTTTACTGATTTGTGCCCATGCCGATACAGCTATTGCACTGGAAGAAGCGGTTCGGGTGCGCGAAGGGATCCGGGCTTCGGTATTCCATGAAGGCATGAGTATTATCGAGCGGGACATGGCTGCGGCCTATTTTGCCCAGGAAGATAACAGCGCCCAAATGCTGATTTGTTCAGAAATTGGCAGCGAAGGTCGCAACTTCCAATTCGCTCATCATCTGGTGTTGTTTGATTTACCTCTGAACCCAGACTTATTGGAACAGCGCATAGGCCGTCTGGATCGCATAGGTCAAACCCAGGATATTCAGTTACATATTCCTTATTTTAATGACCATCCTCAACAAGTACTACTGGATTGGTATCAACAGGGTTTAGAGGCTTTAAGCCAAACCTGCCAAACCGGGCGAGCTGTATTTGAACAGGTGTCGACTGAATTGTTCGAATTGCTGGCAGCGAACGCCATAGACAAGGACGCAGTTCAGACGCTGATCGCTAAAAGTGCCGAGCTGAACCAGCAACTGAAACAAAAACTGGAACAAGGCCGCGATAAACTGTTAGAAATCAACAGTTCTGGTCGGGGTAAAGCCAGTGAATTGGCGGAAGCCATCGCAGTTTTGGATGATGAAACCCGCCTGCCGATGTTTATGTTAAGGGCATGGGATGTTTTGGGTGTGAATCAGGACGACCGTGGTGAAAACAGCATGGTGCTGACCATGTCGGAGCATTTACACAGTCACTATCCTATGCTGGACGATGACGGTATCAGTGTCACCTTTGATCGGGCTACTGCTTTGGCTCAGGAAGATATCCAGTTCTTAAGCTGGGATCACCCTATGGTACAAGGCACTCTGGATATTCTGACCAATGAGCAAATGGGCAATAGTTCTGTGGCATTGTTGCCGAACAAAGCCCTGCCTGCCGGCACATATTTTGTAGAATTTATATTTATTGTCGAAGCCAGCGCACCAAAAGAGCTGCAACTGGGCCGTTATTTACCTGTAACACCTGTGCGTTTATTACTGGAAAAAAATGGGAAAAATCTGGCTGCAAACGTTGGCTTTGAGCAGTTTAATAAGCAATTAAAACCTGTAGGCAGACAACCTGCCGCCAAGATGGTGAAAGCCTTACAAAGCCTGATTCATCCATTGATAGGTAAGGCTCAGGAATTGGCCGCAGTGCGTTTAACCGAAGTGCAGCAGCAAGCACAGCAATTGATGCAACAAAAGCTCAATGCACAAATTGAACGCCTCCAGGCATTGCGGAAATTGAATCCGTCGGTACGGCCGGAAGAAATTGCACATTTACAACAACAGCAACAAGAATTAACAGATTACATTAGTAAAGCACGGTTAAAATTTGATGCATTGCGGGTCGTTGTTGTCAGCCATGACTAAAAGTAAATACAATGCTAATTGAGTACAAGCCGCCAACGCAGCCTTATCTGGATGTGGTTTATCAGGATGACGACATTCTGGTCCTGAATAAACCCAGCGGCTTACTTACTGTGCCCGGCAAAGCGCCAGAACATAAAGACAGTTTGGATTATAGGGTCCGCCTGGTGTGGCCTTTGGCGCGCATAGTGCATCGACTGGATATGGCAACCTCCGGGCTGGTTATTATGGCAATGCATGCGCAAAGTCAGCGTGATTTAAATAAACAGTTTGAATTACGTCAGACCCAAAAGCGTTACTTTGCATTATTGGAAGGTGAAGTGCCTGTCGATTCTGGCGCAGTTGATCTACCTTTATTATGCGATTGGCCCAACAGACCAAAACAAATGGTGCATTTTGGATCTGGTAAGCCTTCGTTAACCTATTTTAAAGTGCTTGAGCGAAACGAGCAGCAAACAAAAGTAGAATTAGTTCCAATCACTGGCCGCTCGCATCAACTTCGCGTGCACATGTTGTGGCTGGGATACCCAATACTGGGGGATAAATTTTATGGGACTGAACAAGGAAAGCGTTCAGTGGCTCGACTTCAATTGCATGCTGGATCTTTGAAATTCAGACACCCCACTTCGGGCGCTGAGCTTTATTTTGAAGTCGAGTGTCCGTTTTAATCAAAGGGACAGTTGTAATTGATTGCTTTGTTAACCTAAGGTTCAGTTATTTAAGGTAAACTTAGCACAACGGTAAGAAGTCAGATGGACGTCTGACTTAAATTCGTAATAACGAGCAGCTAGATTTGACTAAATATTTTACTCAAATAGAATAGCCGCCGAAATTTACCTCTTAGGAGATATGGATGAAACTAAGTACTAGCGCAATTGCCATCATGGCAACTTTAATTTCGACAGCTGCTTTAGCAGATAGTTCAAAACCTTTAGTCACTGATCGTGCATACGGCTCTGTGTTTGGTGAATACTATCTCCCTGACACCGATAAAACTGAATCAGTTGAGTGGGCATATGCCGATAAAGGCTGGGGCTACGGCGTTGAGTTAGGTTATAACCTGAACGAAACTTGGGCTTTACGTCTGGAATACGCTAAACAGCGTTTAGAGCAATTAACTACCGACAATAAAATCGATGGTGAGCGTATTGGTTTGGACGTGTTATACAGCGTTCCAGGCACCGGTATGTACCTTCTGGGTGGTTTGAAAAACCTGGATATCGAGACTGTTGATGATACGACCGCTCTAAACGTGGGTGTAGGTTACCGTCAATATTTAAATGATCGCGTGTCTCTGTTCGGTGAGATGAACCGCTTTCAGGGTATTAGCGACAGCTTCGCCGATGCCAACATTAAGTTAGGTATGTCAGTACTGTTTGGTGATGCTCCTGTTGTAGCAGAACCAACTCCAGCTCCAGAGCCAGTAGCTCCTGTTGTTGTAGTTGCTGATAGTGACAAGGATGGCGTACCGGATTCAAGCGATCTGTGTCCAGGCACTCCTTCTACCGACAAAGTAGATGCAACTGGCTGTTCAATCTTCACTGAAAAAGAAGTGAATTTCACTTTAAAAGCTCAGTTTGCTAATGACTCAGCTGAAATCAAACCTGAATACAGATCAGAAATCGCTGACTTAGCGGCTTTCTTAAAACGTTTCCCTGGTACCGATGTTGAAATCGGTGGTCATGCTTCAAACGTAGGTACTGCAGCATACAACCTGAAGCTATCAGAGCGTCGTGCTGATGCAGTGGCTAAAGTATTGTTAAACGAGCACGGTATCAGTGCAAATCGTGTAACAGCAAAAGGTTACGGTATTTCACGTCCGAAAGTTGAAGGTAATACTCCAGCTGCTCACGCTGCTAACCGCCGCATTGAAGCTGTTGTAACTGCAACTATCAAAGAAAAAGTAGAGCGTTAATCCACTCTGCCTGAAAAACCGCCGCAAGGCGGTTTTTTTATGTCTATCACTTCCCTGCCATTGCGTATCTTCGGATAAAGTTTTTCCATGACCTGCCGATACATTTCGTAGACTCCGGCTTTTGAGCTATGCAATGCAATCGAAAATTTTAGCGATGATAGTGTTACTAAGCTTAGGTACTCAAGCCTCAGAACCCGTGCCTATGGAAGATTGGTACAAAGCTGATTTAAGTTGGCAAATGCCTGCGGATGAAATCACTGAGTTATTGGCTGGAGACAAAAGTTTTCTGGCACTAAAAAGGTCAGCATTTACCGCAAAAGTAAAAGGCACTATTTTATTTATCCCGGACTGGTCACAACATGCTGCCAGCCCTAAATATCTGAATTTACTTCGAAAAGAGTTTAACGACTATGGCTGGGATACTTTAGCTATCGCAGTACCTGATGCTCCTTTTAATGACGACATAGCTAGCCTGGAAAACTATAGAGAACAGTTACAACAACGTATCGAAGTGGCGATGACGAGCGCCATGACGGAAAACACTACTGTGATTGTTGTGGCCCAGGGCAGCAGTGCGGCATTCATCAGCCAACTGTATGCGGACAAAAAGCTACAGGAACCTCAATCTCTTATTTTGCTGGAAGCATATTTACCCGCGGCAGAACAACAACGCAGCTTGCCTTTAGCTATAGCCAAGCAACAGGTTCCCACTTTAGATCTGATGCAGCAGCAAGGTAATCAGCAAGTTGCTGCCCAATGGCAATTGAGAAAACAATTGGCAAAACAACAACAAAAGCTATTATACCGTCAGCGCGAAATCAGCGGACTTGTAGCGCAGGCCGAAACCCAACAGCGGGTATTTAAAGAAATTTATGGCTGGTTAAGTTACCAAGGCTATTAAAAATAGCTTTTCCACAGCAAAAAACTTATTACACTGTGCAGCATCAGTTTTCCTGTAACTCTGGGCCGGAGAAGCCAAACCATGTCGCCTTTGATCCAAACCGTATTGTTGCTGACAGCAAGCAATATCTTTATGACCTTTGCATGGTATGGGCACTTAAAGCACTTTAAAGGCTCAGCCTTGTACATAGCCATTGCTGTGTCCTGGGGTATAGCTTTATTTGAATATATGTTGATGGTACCAGCGAACCGGATAGGCCATCAGGTGCTGAGTCTGGCTCAACTGAAGATTTTGCAGGAAGTGATTACCTTAAGTGTGTTTATTCCATTCGCCGTTTTCTATATGAGAGAACCTTTTAAGTGGAATTATGTTTATGCGGGATTGTGCCTGATGGGTGCAGTGTATTTTATGTTTTTCCGCGACTAACCCCTCTGTTTACGAATTAACTCATAAGCAGCTTGAATATCCTGAGTTTTTTGTTTGGCAACATCCATCAGCTCAGGCGGCAGGCCTTGCGACATCAGCTTGTCAGGATGATGCTGTGCCATCAGCTTTTTGTAGGCCTTTTTTAATTGAGCTTCAGAGCTGTTGGAGTTAACACCTAAAATTTTATAAGCATCTGTTAAACGGTTTGCTGCATCAACAGTTCCGCTGTGACTACTTTTGGCAAACCGGGCTTCCGCTTCATAACGGCTGACCATGTGTTCAAACTGAGTCGCATTTATCCCTAAAGCCGACGCGACTTGCGTCAGTATCTTTTGTTCTGCACTGCTTAAATGTAAATCGACATAAGCTGTACTGATTTGAATCTCAAGAAACATCAGTAACAGATCCGGCCTGGATCTGTAGGCAGATTTAAATTCCGCTAACTGCTCTAATAAAGGGAAATCCGTCTGTTTACCGTCACGAAAAGCAGCCTGAGCTTCTTGTTTTTGCACAGTAGTTAAACCAAGTTGCTCCATAAACACAGTCGCTTGCTGAATATGAGATTTGGTCACTACACCATTAGATTTAGCGATATGCCCCATGACGGCAAAAGTGTTGTAACGAAAAATTCCCTGAGCTTCCGATTTATCGCGGGAAAAACCATTAAAACCACCACGACTGGCGAAGGCACCACCATAAGACTTATCAAACCAATGGCCAATCAATAAACCGATAAACAACCCCGGAATTTTCAGCAACGCCATGCCAAACAAAGCTCCGAGAATCTTACCCCACATATTCAGACTCCAATAGAAGTGACAACTCGCTCAGCCTTTGCGCAGTGCCTATATCATGCCAGACTCCCTGATACAGTTCTGCTGTCACTTTGCCCTGCTGCATAGCCTCTCGCAAAAAAGGGGCTAATTTTTGCTTGCCTGCAGGCACCGAGCTAAAAAACTCAGGACGGTAGACGGCAATACCACTGAAAGTAAAACATTGTTGAGCTGCGGCTAAAGCATAACCTGTGGCACTGATGCCAAAATCTCCGGCGGGATGCTGCACAGGGTTCGGTACAAGTACCAGATGAGCCAGGCTATCCGCCGCCAATTTCCCTGCAAGCTGTTGATATGGGTAATCGCTGAAAACGTCGCCGTTCACTACAACAAAAGGTGCATCGCCCAATAATGGTAAGGCTTTTCTTATCCCTCCGGCCGTTTCAAGACCTTCAGCACCTTCATCCGAGTAACTGATGTTCACACCAAACTGTTCCCCCGTGCCCAAATGTTGAGGCAACAGGTGTCCCAGCCATGCATAATTGATGACAATATCGTGCAGCCCTGCGACAGCAAGAGCCTCAAGGTGATATTGGATCAATGGCTTACCAGCAACAGCCAACAAAGGTTTAGGTAACAAATCAGTTAAAGGGCGCATACGCTCCCCCCTTCCGGCAGCCAGGATCATTGCTTTCATATCAGCCCCTCACCTCCAGCGCTGGTTGTACTTTTTGTTTTAACCACAAATCCAGTTCATGTAGCTGTGGGTAACGCGATGTCACCTCAAGAACATAGTCAAAGACCCGAGGTAAATCAGCAAGATAACCTGCTTTCCCATCTCGGTGATATAGGCGGCAGAAAATACCACAGACTTTAATATGTCGTTGTAACCCCATCCAATCAAACCACAGTTGGAACTGTTCGGGGCTTATATCCAGCGGTAATTGTGCTTGAGCTCTGAGGCTTTGATACAACTCATGACTGAATACCTGCACCAGCTCAGCAGGCCATTTGATATAACAATCTTTAAGCAAAGACACAGCGTCATAAGTGACAGGGCCTG
Organism: Rheinheimera mangrovi; assembly: GCF_003990335.1. NCBI lineage: Bacteria > Pseudomonadati > Pseudomonadota > Gammaproteobacteria > Chromatiales > Chromatiaceae > Rheinheimera > Rheinheimera mangrovi. The sequence goes on from NZ_CP034683.1 coordinate 3,921,730, forward strand.
TCACCACATCTTGAAAATCGATGACTGCTAAATCGCCATTAGGTTGCAGCATTAAATTACGGGAATGGTAATCCCTGTGCATACCAGCCTGAGGCTGCTGCAATGCGGTGTCAGCCAGCAGCAGAAAATGCCGCAGCAACATGGCTTGTTCTTGTTCATTGAGCGTTAGCTTCAGGTGCTGAAGCACAAACCAATCAATAAATATCTGCATTTCACGCAGTAAAAAGGCCTGGTCAAATACCGGCAACGCCCCTGCACTGGTCGAGCTGATAGTGCGAACTTTAGTTAATTCTGCCAATGCCTGATGATAAAATGCCGTGACTGTCTGCTCCGTCAGTTTGGACAGCAACAAGGTATCGCCTAAATCACTCAGCAGTAGCAACCCAAGAGGTATGTCCTGCGCAATAATTTGCGGAACCAGTAAACCCGCCTGAACAAATGCTTGTTGGGTTGCAACAAAGCGACTGCAATCCTCTGCAGGAGTGGGAGCATCCATTAAAATGTAGCTTTTTTTGGCTATAGAGAAACGAAAATAACGCCTGAAACTAGCATCTCCCGTGATCGGAACCAGCTGAATGGCTTCCCCAGGAAAACAAGCCGTTAAAAAACTTTGAATTAACTGCATTCGAGCTGGCACTTCATTCCCCTCATCAGGTCAAAGCCAGCACTATAACGGATTAGCAGGATCCGGAAAATTGATTTATTATAGCTCGCTCGGTGTTCTGTTAGTTTTCACCTGTTTCACGTATTGTACTAAGTAGGTTGCATGACTCATTCTCTGATCTATCGCCTTATTATCATGGCGCTTGGTATTCCCTATCTTGCCCATGCAGAAGAGCAAACACCTCAACCTATCCGGCAATGTTATAGCGCTATTGAAATGCCTGCAAAGCTGAGTCAGCTGTCAGCAGAAGATAACAGGCTACAAATTTTATCAGACCGTATTCGCATGATGCGCGACCAAACTGCATTGTTTGACGGCAATATAGAAATCCTTTATCGCAATACCATGCTAAACGCAGCAAATGCCAGAGTCAGCCAAAAAGAACAAACTTTAGTGGCCAGTGGCGGTATTCAGTATTACAGCCCTGATTTAAAGGTCAGCAGTAGTAAATTCAGTGCCCAGTTAAAGGAAGATAAAGCAGTACTGAGTGAAGCCAATTATCAACTGGTTAGTCAGTCTGGTCGTGGCTATGCCAAAGAAATGAGTGCGTTTAATAAGCAAATTAATTTATCAGCTGCAAGTTTTACTACCTGCCCTGAAACTGACAGCAGTTGGGCGCTGCACGCTGATAAAATTAATATCAATGCCGACGATGGCTGGGGCGAAGCCTGGCATTCTGTGATTAAAATCCAGGACGTACCTATTTTGTATTTGCCTTATATGACCTTCCCCGTCAGTGACAAACGTAAAAGTGGTTTATTGTTTCCAAAGATTGGCAGCTCGCAAAAATTAGGTGTTGATTTAGAAACACCTTATTACCTGAATCTGGCAGAAAATTACGATGCCACCATAAGCCCACGCTTTATGAGTAAAAGGGGTGCCCAGCTCAATACAGAGTTCCGTTATCTCACCGAAGAGCATAATGGCCTGCTACAACTGGAAATTTTACCTGATGACAACGATAAACCCGCAGGTTTTGGCAGTCGCTATTTAACGCATTTCAGTCATAGCGGTGAGTTGTCGGATCGGTGGCGTGCCAGTGTGGATTTTACAGACGTCAGTGACGATGCTTATTTATCTGAACTGGGCTCAGATTACAGCAATCAAAGTGACACTCAGCTATACCGTCAGGCCAGTCTGAACTACTTCGGGGATTACCTGAATTCAGAAATTCGTTTGCAAGGGTTTGAAATTCTCGGCAATTACTCGCCGTCTTACGCAGCCTTACCCCAAGTTGATCTTAGCTCCGCCGCACCTTTGGATTTAGCAGCTGGCTTTGAATTTAACTGGCACAGTCAATATGCTCATTTTCGCAATGATGCCGCAGTCATAAACAGTGCTGATCGTTTGCATCTTGAACCCAGCATCCGCTGGCCTTTAATCACTCCGGCGATGGAACTGGTTGCAGAAACCAGCTTGTTGCATACCCGCTATCAGCAAAATACTGATCAAAACACCTTGTTGGTTCAGGAAGAAACCAACAGAACTCTGCCAAAAATTCAGATCAACGCCAAACTGAATATGGAACGGGAACTGGCATGGGATAATGCGGATTCTCTGCAAACATTTGAGCCACAAATACAATACCTTTATATCCCCTATCGTGATCAGTCAGACATCGGCTTGTATGACACGGCTCGGTTACAGGACGACTATTATGGTTTATTCCGCGAAAACAGATTCTCAGGTTTAGACAGAATTGCAGATACAAACCAGCTGACCATTGGCTGGACCACCCGCCTGTATGATTCGGAAGATACTGAGCTATTTCGTTTCAGTCTGGGGCAAATCGTATTTTTAGATGATCCGGAACCTATAGATAATTCATTACTCGATACAAAACAGCCTGCAGACTCTGTACTTGCCTCTGAGCTGTTATGGAACTGGAGCAAAGGTTGGTACTTAAATACCGCATTGCAGTATGACTCCAGCAATGAACGCATGGTAAAAAGCAATGTCACGCTGGATTACATTGCAGACGATAAAAGCCTGATCCAATTGAACCATCGTTACAGTCGTGAAGTCTCAGACTACGAAATTGCACAGGTCGGTTTTTTAGCCACTACGCCTATCGATGATAAATGGAAACTGATTGCCAGTTATTATCGTGACATCAACAAGCATCATATGATAGAAGCTAACTTTGGTTTGCAATATGAATCCTGTTGTTGGGCAATTCGTGTGGTTGCCAAGCGCCAAATTAACACCAACCTTGAATTGGCACTGAATGATTTGTCACAACCACCAACTTTTGATAACGGTATAGCCGTACAATTTGTATTAAAAGGTTTTGGTGAAGGGGCTGGTTTCTCAGTCAACGACATGTTATCGAACGGAATTTTTGGTTATAGACGCCCATATTTACTAAATAATTAATGTAGGAACCTATGAAGTTACAACTTTTGATTGCCAGCTCTGTGGCCGCATTTCTGGCCTTTTCGAGCCAGGCGGCAGAACAAAAGATCGACGGTGTTGCAGCGATCGTCAACAACGGTGTCGTATTGGATAGCGAAGTGACAGATATGGTCGATAAGGTGAAGCGTAATGCGCAAAGCCAGGGTCAGACCTTACCTTCAGACCGTGCCTTACGAACTCAAGCACTTGAGCGCTTGATCAGCAACAGTTTACAGATGCAGATGGCAAAACGTATGGGCCTGCAGATTACCGATCCACAACTGGATCAGGCGCTGGAAAACGTTGCCCGCGGTGAAAACCTGACTATGGAACAATTTCGCCAGCGCATAGTGGAAGAAGAAGGTGATTATCAGCAGTTCCGTGAACGTTTCCGCGAAGAAATCACCACAGGTGAAGTGTTACGTTCAAATGTGCAACGCCGTATCTACATCAGCCCACAGGAAATAGACAGCCTGATGAAAGTGATGGAAGAACAAGGGGCTTCTAATGAGCAATACAATATTGGTCATATTCTGATTTCCATTCCAAACCAGGCCAGCACAGAAGAAATTACTGAAGCAAAAGATCGTGCGGATAAAGTAATGAGTTTGTTGCGCGAAGGCAGTGATTTCAAGAAAATCGCTATTGCCTCTTCTTCAGATAGCACAGCCTTAGATGGCGGTGATATGGGTTGGATGAATATCAACGAAATGCCAACGCTGTTCTCTGATGCTATTCGTGGTAAGAAAAAGACCGACATGATTGGGCCTTTACGCTCTGGCGCTGGTTTCCATATTTTGACGATTTTTGATATTCGTGGCGCGAATGTTGCCGAACTGAACGAAGTGAAATCACGTCACGTATTAATTAAGCCGTCTATTATCATGAGTGAAGAAAAAGCCCGTGACACCTTAAAGCAGTTTGTTACCGACTTTAAAGCTGGTAAAGCTGATTTTGCCGAATTTGCCAGCGCAAACTCTGAAGATCCTGGTTCTAAGTTAAAAGGTGGTGATTTGGGTTGGGCGGATCCGGCCATGTATGTACCGGCCTTCCGCGATACCTTAAACAAGCTGCAATTGCAGGAAATCAGTGAGCCTTTCCGTACTGAGCATGGCTGGCACGTTGTACAGTTATTGGAAAAACGTGTTGTTGACATGACTGCAGAGAAAAAACAGGATCAAGTGTACCGTATGCTGTTTAACCGCCGTTTTAATGAAGAGCAAGCCAACTTCCTGCGCGAATTACGTGATCAGGCATTTGTTGAAGTGTTGGCGGAAACTGAATGACATTAAGGATAGCAATCACCCCAGGTGAACCGGCAGGTATAGGCCCTGATCTGGTGGTGATGTTGGCACAAAAAAACTGGCCAGTGCAGCTCATCGTTTGTGCCAACGCAGAAGTATTGCAACAAAGAGCGGCAGCGTTAAACCTGCCGCTTCAGCTTTTACCTTATGTGCCTGAGCAACCAGCACAACAGCAACAGGCTGGTACTCTGACTTGCGTGGATTTCGCAGTAGAGGCTCCTGTGGTAACAGGACAGCTCAATGAAGCTAATGGTCGGTATGTGGTAGACACCTTACGATATGTCGGCGAAAAGGCCATGTCAGGTGAATTTGATGCCATAGTTACGGGGCCGGTGCACAAAGGTATTATTAATAAAGCTGGCATCCCCTTTAGTGGTCATACCGAATATTTTGCTCACCTGTCTAACACTCCTTATGTGGTGATGATGCTGGCCACTGAAGGTCTGCGTGTTGCACTGGCAACTACTCATATTCCATTGGCCTATGTCGCTAAAGCCATCACAAAAGAGCGCTTACACAAAGTCATTACAGTGCTGCACCACGACTTGCGACACAAATTCGCGATCGAGTCCCCTGTTATTTATGTCTGTGGGCTAAATCCACACGCTGGAGAGGATGGGCATCTGGGCCGCGAAGAAATAGATATCATCAGCCCGGCTTTAGAAGAATTACGTTTACAAGGCATGGATCTGGTCGGCCCATTACCTGCCGATACTTTGTTTCAGGCTAAATATCTGGAGCATGCCGATGCCGTCTTAGCTATGTATCATGATCAGGGCTTGCCTGTATTGAAACATAAAGGCTTTGGGCGGTCAGTGAATATCAGTTTGGGCTTACCTTTAATAAGAACATCAGTCGACCATGGTACTGCGCTGGATTTAGCTGGCACAGGAAAGGCCGATCCCGGCAGTTTATTCCATGCCCTGGAACAAGCCATTTATTTAGCGCAAAGAGCCAAGTTATCACATGACAGATAAAGTACACCTGGGACATACAGCCCGAAAACGTTTTGGTCAGAACTTCTTACACGATCCTGTAGTGATTGAACGAATAGTTAAAGCCATTAACCCAAAACCAACAGACATACTGGTCGAAATAGGCCCTGGTTTAGGTGCTATTACAGAACCTGTAGCAGAAAAAGCCGGTCACCTCACTGTGGTTGAATTAGACAGAGATTTGGCGCAGCGTTTGCAGGAACACCCTGTATTGGCTGATAAATTGACCATACATCAGGCTGATGCGATGAAATTCGATTTCCGTCAGCTGCTGCAACCGGGCAAGAAATTAAAAGTATTCGGTAATTTACCTTACAACATCTCTACCCCACTGCTGTTTCACCTGTTTGACTACGCAGACGATATTGAAAACATGCACTTTATGCTGCAAAAGGAAGTGGTGGAGCGTATGACTGCAGGTCATGGTTCTAAAACTTATGGCCGTTTATCTGTGATGACTCAGTTTTTCTGTCACGCCATGCCAGTAGTCGAAGTCGGCCCGGGCGCCTTTAAACCGGCACCTAAAGTGCATTCTGCTGTGGTGCGTCTGATCCCCAAATCAAGCTCAGAGAGACAGGATGTACCTGTTGCGGTCTTAAACAGAGTCTGTCTGGAAGCCTTTAACCAGCGCCGTAAAACCTTGCGTAACTGCTTCAGTAACTTTGCAACAGCTGAGCAAATTGTCGAGATGGGTATAGATCCAACTTTACGTCCCGAGCAATTAAGCGTGGAACAATTTATTGGTATAGCCCGTTGGCTCCATCAACAAGAGCAACAACAGTTATGAGCCTGAGTTTCGAAATTCCTGTTTCAGTGGAAACATTTTATGTGGCAGCTCAATCTGATCCGGCTTCGGACAGATATGTATTTGCTTATACTATTACCATAAAAAACCACAGCACTGAAACGGTGCAGTTGCTAAAACGGTATTGGTTAATCACTGATGCCAATGGCAAAGAAACAGAAGTGCATGGTGACGGTGTGGTAGGTGAGCAACCTCAGCTTGCGCCGGGCTCTAGTTATAGCTATACCAGCGGAGCTGTGCTCGAAACTCCGGTAGGCACCATGCAAGGCCATTATGAAATGACCAGCCAGAGCCAATTGAGTTTTAAAACGGCGATTCCCCTGTTTCGTTTGGCCATCCCTAACATTCTGAACTAACCTCATGCCAAGCTACGTGATAGGTGATGTCCAGGGCTGCTTTAAACAGCTGCAATACTTGTTAAAAAAAATTCAGTTTGATCCAAACCAGGATCAACTGTGGTTTTGTGGTGATTTAGTCGCAAGAGGCCCGGATTCATTGGCGACGCTAAGGTTTATTCGCTCTTTGGGCAATAAGGCCAAAGTGGTGCTGGGAAATCATGACCTGCATTTTTTGGCTTGCGTGTTTGGTTTTGCAAAAGTAGATACCAAAGATCAACTCAGCGAACTATTCAATGCTCCCGACTTAGCTGAGCTGACCCATTGGCTACAGCAACAACCTCTAATGCATTTTGAAACGGAACGACAACTGCTGATGGTTCATGCGGGTCTGGCGCCCGATTGGCCCCTGAGTACCGCCTTAAATGCTGCAGCGGAAGTTAGTGCTGTACTTAAAGAAACTCCGGAAAAACTATTCGCTGCCATGTACGGAAATACTCCTGCTCTGTGGTCAGAAGTACAGTCTGAGGAAGACAGATGGCGTTTTACCATTAACAGTTGTACCAGAATGCGATTTTGTCTGACCAATGGCGCACTTGAACTCAAAGAAAAGCGCCATCCGGATAAAGTGAGTAATCTGATCCCCTGGTATCAGTTTTGGCAACATAAATCTCATCCACAGATTTTTTTTGGGCACTGGGCAGCCTTGATGGGATATAGCCCTGTAGCAGGAATTCATGCGCTGGATACCGGATGTGTTTGGGGAAATTATTTAACGGCCTATTGTATTGAGACAGCACAGCGTTATAGTGTTTCTGACCAAAAATAACGCTATAATGCAACGCTGTTTCAAAATGATGTATTTTGAATTGTTTATTGTGTGGTGACAGGGCCAATGATGCCCTTTTAGCCTGGATACTGGGAGTAAGGTTATGAAGTTAACGGTAGCACTTCGGATTATTGGTGGTTTTGGTGTAATTTCACTCCTACTGCTGGTGATCGGTATTACCTCGTACAAGAGCTTGGATAGTATCAACACCTCAACCACGCAAGTAAATGAAATCTCGATCCCAGCTTTAGAAAATAGCGCAGTGCTGCAAAGCGAATTTGTCAAAATGAGCAAGGTCAGTCTGCAGGCGTTTTATGCCACTGAAGTGAAACAGGTCAAAGATTTAGAGACTCAGTTCGTTGCAGAACAGGTGTTGTACGATACAGCAGCTAAAGCATTACAAACTGTAGTAGCAGAGGAAGAAACTCTGACGAATTCGTTTAAGGATGTATCAGCGGCTTATACCGAATTTACCCCTGTCAGCAAAAAGCTATTTGCAGAACTGAGTAAAAGCCTAACCTTACGTGACCAAATTGCCTCCCAATTATCAGATGTAGAGTTAAATTCAGATGACTCAGCATCCTTGCTGTTAGATTTCAGTGACGTCCGAGATGTAACCCGTCGTTTCCCGCAAGCAAGCAAAGCGGCCACTGATCTTGAAACAGGATTAAATACCTTAGTCAGCGTAGTTGTAGATTTAACCCGTACCACTTCTGCTACTACGGCAGACACCATATCCAACGAAGTAAAGTCTCGTTTGGAAGGTGTAAATCAACAAATGAGCACCATCAAAACCGAGGCGGGTTCCAATGTTGATATGGTGGCCGATTTAGACGAAAAAATTACTGCTATTAATGATTTATTAGCTGGTGATGAAGGCATCCTGGCATTAAAAGCACAAATGTTAGCGGCATCAGCCGAAGCTCAGAAACTATTGACTCAGGCGGAAGCTCACAATAAAACTGCGTTAGATGGATTAAATCGCTTACTATCCCGCGCTCGTACCGTTGCAGGCGAAATTCAGGCCGAGGCAGCATCTGATGTATCTGGTGCTATTACTACAATTTTTCTTGTTGTGCTGATTTCTATTGGTTTAGCTATAGGTATAGCTATGCTGACAGTGCGCAGCATTACTACCCCATTAGCCAAAGTAAATGAAATTTTAGGTGTAGTTGCTTCAGGTGATTTGACCAAGAGACTAGATGATTCCTCACACGATGAATTTGGCGATCTGGCCCGTAACTGTAATCAGGTTATTACCAACTTGCGCCAATTGATCCAAGGCATTATTTCCCGTTCTACGCAGCTTGCCGCAGCTTCAGAACAGACTTCAGCTATTACAGTGGAAACCACTACAGCTATTCGTGAACAGAAGTCTCAGGTCACTCAAGCCGCTACAGCCACTACTGAGATGAGTAGCACTTCTCAAGGCGTCATGCAAAGCTCAAACGATGCGTTGGCTGAAATCAAAAATGCGGACAGCGAAGCCGAGCGCGTGAAAGTGATTTCTGAAAATAACAAGCAGACCATACTGCAGTTATCAAAAGAAGTCGATCAGGCATCAACTGTGATCAATAAACTGCATAAAGACAGCGCATCAATCGGTAGTATCCTTGATGTGATCCGTGGCATTGCAGAACAAACCAACTTACTGGCATTAAACGCCGCTATTGAAGCAGCCCGCGCAGGTGAACAAGGTCGTGGTTTTGCGGTGGTAGCTGATGAAGTACGTTCTTTGGCCAGTAAAACTCAGGCTTCGACTCAGGAAATTCAAGCCATGATTCAAGTCCTGCAAACCGGTGCTCATGCAGCTGTAGAAGCAATGAACAAAGGTAAAAAGCAGGCTGAAAATTGTGTGACTCAAACTGAAGTTGCAGCTCAGGCTTTGGAATCTATCACCAATGCGGTCCACTTAGCCCATGATATGAGCGAACAAATCTCTCATGCAGCTAAAGAACAGAATCAGGTGTCTAACGAAATAAGTCATTTATTAGAGTCAATTGTCACTATCGCAGAACAAACAGCTTCAGGTGCTGAACAAACGTCTCAATCCAGCCATGAAGTAGCGCGTTTAGCTGAAGAACTACGTCAATCTGTAGAGCAGTTCAAAGTCTGAGCTGGTTAGGTAGTCAGTAAAAAAAATCCGCCGTATGGCGGATTTTTTTATTGGGCTTGGTAGGAGTAATTATTCACCACCACCTGCACGTTCCTTTAATACTTTAAGTACAGGAGAGGCAGCAAAACCATTGCCTTCAGCCCATGCGATATCACCGGATGCTGCAACCTGAGCGGCAGGTAACTGTTTCACAATAAACTCCCCCACATCAGCCGCATTATTTTTGATCGCAAAACGCACTAAGCTGTCTCCGTTACACGTCACACCATCATAGATATTACGTAAACGCAGGCGGTAATCACTTAATACTTTGCGTAATCTATTCTTATCGTCAGCCTTGACATAATCACACATCGAAGCAGCTAGCTGGTCGTCAGCATGTACCACTGGGGACACTAATACTGCACCTGCCACCACAACACCACAGAACACTGCTGGCAACAATTTCATACATTACTCCTGAAGCAGTCAAAAAACAGACAAATCCATAGTAACAACATGTCGCAGCAGGTGCAATGAAGTCCTGTTCATTCTCTGTTCAGGATGCGGAATTGGTATGGATGAGGATTTTGTGCATCAGCTTGATGTCGTTCTGATGCTGATTCGTACCAACGACCTGCAGCCTGATAATCAGGGAAAAAGGCATCTCCCTCTACAGTTAAATCAATATCGGTAATATAAAGCGTATCGGCCATAGGCAGTACCTGACGATAAATCTCAGCACCGCCTATAATCATCACTTCTGCTTCATGCTGCACTAGAGCCAGCGCCTGTTCGATGCTTTGCACCCAATCGGCATCAGTACTGAGTGCACCACTCTGCCTGCTGATCACTATGTTACGGCGGCCAGGCAGCGCCTTACCAATAGATTGATAAGTTTTACGGCCCATAATCACCGGCTTGCCTAAAGTCACTTTTTTAAAATGCTTCAGATCAGCCGGTAAATGCCAGGGCATTTGGTTATCTTTGCCGATGACTCTGTTATTGGCCATAGCCGCTATCATTGCTATCCGCATGCTAACCTCAACGCCGGTAAATGACTTCAACGTCGTAATCGTCTTCGTCGAAATCATCATCATCATCCAGGTCATCAGCAATAGACAACACATCGGTGTGATAATCATCCCATTTGAAGTTTACAGCGTCTTCCACCTGCTCTTTTGGTTTTTCAACGGGTAGCAATTCAATATAATTCAGGATATCTGCCGCTAAACGCTCGGTATTAGTGCGGCTGGCAGCAGCAATCTTATGGACCTCGCCTTGCCAATTGATGGCTTTAGTGACTCGCTCAATCACGTCTTCCAGCTCATCTTCCAACACTAAATCCAGTTTGTTAAACACTAACCAGCGTGGTTTGTTGGCCAGCTTGTCACTGTATTTATCCAATTCTTTTAAAATAGTCACAGCATTTTCAGCCGGATCTGAACCATCAGCTGGCAGCACGTCTACAACATGCAACAGCAAACGACAACGCTCTAAGTGCTTTAAGAACTGAATACCCAAGCCAGCACCTTCTGCAGCGCCCTCAATCAAACCGGGAATATCTGCTATTACAAAAGAGCGGTGGCTTTCTACCCTGACAACTCCCAGATTTGGTACCAAGGTTGTAAAAGGATAATCAGCTACTTTTGGCTTGGCAGAAGATACAGCACGGATCAGAGTCGACTTACCAGCATTCGGCAGGCCTAATAGGCCTACATCCGCTAATAACAGCAGTTCTAAGCGGATATTACGTACTTCACCTGGCGTACCATTGGTTTTCTTGCGTGGCGCTCTGTTAGTGCTACTGGTAAAGCGGGCGTTACCCAAACCATGCCAGCCGCCTTTAGCAATCATTAGCTTCTGACCATTTTTGGTCAAATCACCAATTACTTCTGCGGTATCTATATCCACAGCACGTGTCCCAACTGGCACACGCAAAATCATGTCATCACCACGTTTACCAGTACAGTTGGTACTCATACCATTCTGACCACGTTCCGCCTGGTGATACTTTTCAAACTGATAGTCCACCAAAGTGTTCAGGTTGGTGTCAGCCATTAAATAAACATCACCACCATCACCACCGTCACCACCATTTGGGCCACCTTTGGCGACAAATTTTTCGCGACGGAAACTGACAATACCGTTGCCGCCATCGCCGGCTTCAACCCGAATTTCCGCTTCATCTACGAATTTCATCTGGACTATCCTGATCTAAAAAAACTATGGGCTCATTATACTATCAATTCAGCCTGCATGAATGCCTAGCTGTGTCTGGATGAATTGAAAGCAACAAAACTGACCTTCGGAACACTGAAGTATCAGCCTTTGATCGATTCTTAATAAAAAAGCCCCGCACTAGGCGGGGCTTTTCGAAGTAATGCGTCGTTATTCGCTAACGATGCTTACGAACTTGCGATTGTTTTCGCCTTTCGTTTCGAATTGCACTTTACCGTCAGTTAAGGCGAATAATGTGTGATCTTTACCGATACCTACATTACTACCAGCGTGGAACTTAGTACCACGTTGACGAACGATGATGTTACCAGCTAATACTGTCTCACCACCAAAACGTTTAACACCTAAGCGTTTCGCTTCTGAATCGCGACCGTTACGAGTGCTACCTACACCTTTTTTACTTGCCATGAGTAGTTACTCCTTCGATTACGCGCTGATGCCGGTAATTTTCACTTCTGTAAACCACTGGCGGTGACCAGCTTGTTTACGGTAGTGCTTACGACGACGGAATTTGACGATTTTAACTTTATCGCCACGGCCATGGTTGACCACTTCCGCTGTTACTTTACTGCCTTCAACTAAAGGAGTACCGATCTTGATGTCTTCGCCATTAGCGATCATCAGAGCTGAAAATTCAATAGTTGCGCCGGTTTCTAAGTCTAGTTTTTCTAGACGAAGGGTTTGCCCTTCCGTTACACGGTGCTGTTTACCACCACTTTGGAAAACCGCGTACATAGTTAACTCCGTACAAAGCACGCCGACTTTTAAGGGCGTGTTAATTATAATCACAGGGCGCGAATTGTACGCAATTTCCCCTACCCCCGCAAGTACAATTATTAAAAAGATCAGTGGGCAACAAAAAGGATCGGGTTTTACTTTAGCTGATCAGCTGCAATGGTGTAGAATCAGCCACATTCTATACCTAAGCAGTTGTTTTACCAGATGACGCTCGAAGAGATCCGCCAACTCAGTCTTGATGACATGACGGCCGTGAACCAACATATATTCACTCAGCTTAGCTCTGAGGTGGCGCTGATTAATCAGCTGGGCATCTATATAGTCAATAGTGGTGGCAAGCGCTTGCGTCCGCTTTTAGCTGTATTGGCTGCCCGTGCGCTGGGTTATGAAGGCCAACAACATATTACCCTCGCCACTATAGTGGAATTCATTCACACCGCGACCTTATTACACGATGATGTCGTAGATGAATCTATGCTACGTCGTGGTAAAGAGACAGCTAACGCCGTATTTGGTAATCAAGCCAGCGTCTTAGTTGGTGATTTTCTCTATACACGAGCCTTTCAGTTAATGGTGTCACTGGATAAAATGCAGATTATGCAAATCCTTGCTGATGCCACCAATATTATTGCTGAAGGCGAAGTGTTGCAGTTGATGAACGTCAACGACCCGGAGACGTCCGAGCAGAACTATATGCAGGTGATTTACTGCAAAACTGCCAAATTATTTGAAGCAGCCACGCAGCTTGCTGCTATTTTGGCAAATCAGCCTGAATCGGTTGTGAATGCGATGAAACTCTACGGTATGCATTTGGGCACAGCCTTCCAGCTGATTGACGATGTATTGGATTATCAGGCGGATGCTGACGAACTGGGCAAAAACATCGGTGACGATTTAGCGGAAGGTAAACCTACATTGCCTTTGATATACGCACTTCGTCATACCAGCGGTGACGACCAGCAACTACTGAAAGATGCAATTGAACATGCCAATGGTATGCAGCACCTTGAACGTATTATGGCTATTTTAGAACACACTAAAGCCTTTGAGTACACTCGCGCTGTAGCAGAGCAGGAAGCAGAAAAAGCCCGCCAGGCTATCGCTTTCTTACCTGAATCTGGTTACAAAGATGCTTTATTGACGTTAGCCGATATCGCAGTGCAGCGGAATCACTAAAAACGGGTTCACTTTAAAAGCAAAAGCCAGCATAATGCTGGCTTTTTCTATTCAAAGCATCTTAGTTTGCGTTAGCAACAAACTCTTCGCCTAATGTGATGTCAGCTTTTAACGTGCCTAACATGTCATTCATGGCTTTTTGCTCGTACGCACTTAACTCGCCGATAGGTAACAGTGCTTCAACACCATTTTTACCTAATACGATAGGCTGAGCGAAGAAACGGGCGTGTTCACCCTGACCTTCAACATAAGCGTATTCAGTCACTTGTTCGCCTTTTAAGCCTTTAACTAAAGACACACAGAAACGTGCAGCAGCCTGACCCATAGACAGAGTTGCAGATCCGCCACCAGCTTTAGCTTCCACTACTTCAGTACCAGCGTTCTGGATACGGTAAGTTAATGAAGACACTTCTTCATCCGTGAAAGTGACATCTTTCACCTGAGACAGCAGAGGCAGAATAGTAGTACCGCTGTGGCCACCGATCACTGGAACAATAATTTCAGCTGGATTTTTACCTTTCAATTCAGCAACAAAAGTTTCAGCACGGATCACGTCCAGTGTAGTGACACCGAATAAACGCTTAGCATCATAAGTGCCAGCTTTCTTAAACACTTCAGCGGCAATAGCCACAGTAGTATTCACAGGGTTAGTGATCACACCCACTAAAGCCTTAGGGCAGTTTACAACTATGGCTTCAGCCAAAGTTTTTACTACGCCAGCATTAATGTTAAATAAATCAGAACGGTCCATACCTGGCTTGCGTGGCATACCGGCAGGGATCATTACGATATCAGCTCCGATCAGCGCTTTATCCAGATCTTCTTTACCAAAACCTGTAACTTTCACCGCTGTTGGGATATGACTTAAATCAACAGCTACACCTGGAGTTACCGGCGCTAAATCGTACAGAGCTAAATCAGTACCAGATGGTAAGTTTAACTTTAATAATAAAGACAGCGCCTGACCTATACCACCAGCAGCACCTAATACGGCAACTTTCATGCTATTCTCCCAATTTACGGTTCAAAAGAAACGCGCCAACAATACTGAAATGTGGCACAAAATACAAATTACTTACGCCTAAAGTCTAAGCATTTTATCTGATTTTGGTGTAATTTACTTGCTGAACCACAGTATTAGTCCAAGTTCGGTCAAGACGGCCGGAAAAACCAAAAGTTTAATTAAAAATGATGACTAAACAATCAAAACAAGAAGCACTGATCCAGGCGTTTAAATCCTTACTGAAAGAAGAACGTTTTGGCTCACAAAGCGATATTGTGGATGCGCTCAAAGCCGAAGGATTTGACAATATAAGCCAGTCTAAAGTGTCCCGCATGTTAAGCAAATACGGTGCTGTACGTACCCGCAACGCGAAGCAGGAGATGGTGTATTGTTTGCCGCCTGAATTGGGTGTCCCCACTACTAAAAGCCCGCTGAGGCAGTTAGTGCTTGATATTGAACACAACGATGTGATGATTATTATCCGTACCAGCCCGGGCGCTGCTCAACTGATTGCCCGCTTACTGGATTCTGTAGGTAAAGCTGAAGGTGTACTGGGGACTATAGCGGGCGACGACACCATTTTTATAGCCCCGACCAGTGTTAAAAATATCAACTTCACCTTAAACAAAGTGACTGAATTATTTGAAAAGGTCTGAACCGGCCTGATCTTCCAAAAAAGTGATTGAGGGGGCAAAAAAAGCAGCCCCCGCTTCAATCTGGCAATAATCCAACAGCAAATCTGCATTGTCTGACCCCACTCCTAACCGATTCACTAGCCAGTTTGCGACATCCGTTGGATTGGCAGAAAATCCTATAGAAATCATACCCTGAGAACGAATATCAGCTACAGGCATGTTTTGCCAGAGGATCTGTTTGCGGCCTGTTCCATTTTCTAATGCAGTTTTGTCGGCATGAGAGTTTGCCTGCCGCTGTGCTGAGGGCAACAACTGTCCATCCAGTTTATTACGTCCCATTATAGCTTCCTGCTCTGGCATAGTCAGTTGCTGCCAACGCTGCAAGTCATATTGATACCGCAACATGTACACATAGCTGCCAGCACTCATAGCGCTTTTAGGATCGTTACTGATCAAAGCACAGGAGCGCCGTTGCTTGCCTTTAGGATTATCCGGAGTATCGTGAAAGCCCGTCAGGCTACGGCCGTCCAAATAACGAAAGGCATGTAATTGCTCATACAGATCCACATGCTGTTGCAGCAAATGATAAATTTGTTGGGTAGCTATGTGAATAACATCAAAACGATCAGCACGAATTTGGATCAGCAAATCTGGAGAGACCACAGGCAAATCAGCAAGATTTCCCGTAAAGTCAGGCCAGGGTTCTGGTTGTTGCTCCGGATACAAATGCGGCCAGTAGTTTTGCCCTACAGCAACAACAATATTAAGCATCGCCTCAGAAAACTGATCAGATAGACGCTCAGCTAACATAGGTACTTTAGCTAATTGCAGACGTATATAATGCTCGTGGCCATCTAAGGCATTCAACAATACATAACAACAATGCAAGTTCGCTTCGGCACAGATGCCAGATTGTTCCCGGGCCATAATCATCTCATCAGAATCAAGGGGAGGCGATCATACCAATTTGGCTGGTATAGGTCAGTAGTTTTCACACCGGTCAGAAACAGACAGACAATTGCCCTACTTCCTTGTGAGATATATCTCACAAATCAGTAAGCTAATGTAGCTTTTAATACAGGAAACACCCCAATAACAAACACATAAGCACATGATTAATAAAGAAATACAAGTAACAAACCACAGATTGCAATAATGTTTCACTACAAGTATTTAACAAACAAGGTCCTTTTCCAGCGATAAATAGACGATAATTATTACGTCGCTGGATGTGACGGCTTAACAAGATGTTAAGCAGGACAAGCTACAAGAAGTAGCAGCAGGAAGCATGGATACCAAAGGATTGTGCAGGGCAGCACAAGGATGAAAAGGACAGGCTCCGGAGTGAGTATACATCTTCAGGATGAAGATAAAAGGATAAGGACTCTGCCGGAGGCAGAAGGTACTCTCAGGATGAGAGTTAAAGGGAAAAGGATTCTGCGAGAATGCAGTGGGAATGTTCAGGACGAGCACAGGGATGATCCATCAGGGATAGTGGTTGGAAGGACACCACCAAGTTTTAGGGGCCGCGAAGTTCGCGGCCCGCCTTGTTTTCAACACACCGCTTTTTATCTCCTCATAACTTCAGTCATCTGCACCACAAATGCACCATATGAATGCATCCTCCGCGCTACTATGATGCACTTTAGAGTATTTGCGCTAACAATAATGTTGTTTTTTCCACCAAGGCTCTTTTCCTGTGTGAAAACAGCTGCTAGATTACAGGCGTTCTTTGCGAAATGATTTGGCGACTGCACTAAAACAGCGCACAGGTCCGTGGCTAAGACCACAAGAAAAAACCCCGGAAGCTTAAGCCGCCGGGGTTGTCTGATAAAGACAAAGGACAAGGATAGACGAATTTGGTGGTACGGGTTTAGTTGCCAAGACCAACTGCTACTTGCGTAGCTGCTGGCTTGGCAACCAGCTCCTGAGAAGCCCCACCGGCTCTCCCCAGGCTGCCTACTTTACTGTCGATACAAACTCAGGATAGGCTTCTACACCACACTCTGAACGATCAACACCTTCATATTCTTCCTGCTCTGTGACACGGATACCCATTGTCATTTTCAAAGCAAACCACACGACTAAACTCGCCACAAAAACCCAGACGAAAATAGTTGCAGCACCAGCCAGTTGACCCACTAAAGTAGCCGACTCTTTGGTCAGAGGAACAATCAATAATCCAAATAAACCTACAGTACCGTGCACAGAAATGGCACCTACCGGGTCATCAATTTTTAACTTATCTAAAGCCAGGATAGAACCCACCACCAACACACCAGCAATAGCACCGAAGATAGAGGCTTCTAAAGGTGTTGGTGTAGAAGGTTCTGCAGTAATAGCCACTAGGCCAGCTAAAGCGCCGTTTAATGCCATAGTCAGATCTGCCTTTTTGAACAACAGCATAGACAAGCCAATCGCAGCAATAGTTCCGGCAGCAGCGGCAGCATTGGTATTTAAGAACACCACAGCGACAGAATTAGCATTTGCGATATCGCCTAACTTCAGCACTGAGCCACCGTTAAAGCCAAACCAGCCTAACCACAGAATTAAAGTACCTAAAGCTGCCAGTGGCATGTTGGAACCAGGGAATGCATGAGCTTTACCGTCTTTGCCGTATTTGCCTTTACGGGCGCCTAACAGTAGAACCCCAGCTAGAGCAGCAGCAGCACCGGCCAGATGCACTATGCCTGAACCGGCAAAGTCAGAGAAACCTAAGTCACCTAAGCTGTATAAACCGAACACAGACTGACCACCCCAGGTCCACGAACCTTCCATTGGGTAAATCACACCAGTCATCACCACCGCAAAAGTCAGGAAAGCCCATAACTTCATACGTTCAGCCACAGCACCAGATACGATAGACATAGCAGTTGCTACAAACACCACCTGGAAGAAGAAGTCTGACGCTTTTGAGTAAATGGCTTTACCTTCAAAACCATTTTCACGTTCTGCAAAACTGGTTAAGGTCTGTGCCACATCGACCTCACCTATACCAGTTAAGAAGTAGCCACCGCCATACATTAACTGGTAACCACAAATCAGATACATTACACATGATACTGAGTACAACACCACGTTTTTAGTCAAAATTTCAGTCGTATTTTTCGCACGTACCAAGCCGGCTTCCAGCATTGAAAAGCCAGCAGCCATCCACATCACTAAAGCGCCACACACCAAAAAGTAAAAGGTGTCCATCGCAAACTGTAAATGATAAATTTGTTCCTGCATGATTTACCCCTTAGATGGCTTCTGAGTCCATTTCACCAGTGCGGATACGCACTACTTGTTCTAGATCGTAAACGAAGATTTTTCCGTCACCGATGCGGCCTGTGTGTGCAGCTTTTTGGATCACTTCCAATAAACGCTCGACGTTTTCATCCAATACCGCGATCTCTAATTTTACTTTAGGTAAAAAATCGACCTGATATTCCGCTCCCCGATAGAGTTCTGTATGACCTTTCTGACGACCGAAGCCTTTCACTTCTGTCACAGTAAGACCTTCAATACCGATGTCCGCAATCGCTTCACGGACATCGTCAAGCTTGAATGGCTTGATGATGGCACATACGAGTTTCATGGTTATTATCCTTATGGTGTCTTGTTGCATTTGCCAATAAGACAAGAAAACCTTGTGCCAAGATTTATAATCTTTACTTTTCAATGAGTTACTAAATTAATTTTAAAATGCTCAAAAAAAACGCACCAATAAGGTGCATTTATTCACTGCCAGAGTGCAGCTTATAGGTGAAAAAACTAAATCAGGCGGGTAAAAATTCTTGCCATTGCTGCACTAAATACAGCAGATCTTCCAGACCACATTCGGCATAAAGCTGACTTTGATCCAGCTCCAGATCCTGCTCCGGATCCAACTCTATGTCAGGACTTTCATCCTGCAACAATGCATAATGACAAATCACCACTTCAGCAGCCTGTACCGTCATGCGATACTCTTTACCGTCCCATTGATACTGACTTTGAGCATTCAGCTGCTGTAGCTGTTCCAGCAGCGACTGATAAGCGCTCGCCCTAGGCTCAAACTCATCCAATAAAAAACACTGCAATGCCAACTGCTCAGAACTTAACTTCAGACTGTAGCGCTTCGCATCAGTGTTGTAGATAAAATCGAATTCCATGCCATGGTTCCTGAAAAGCAAAAGACCCGCTAAATGCGGGCCTTTTAGCTAAAACACTATTGCCTGTAAATTATACAGCTTGCTGGATAATCACATTGGCCGCTTTGCTGGTGTACTGGCTCATCTGATGGAAATTCAGGTAGCGGTAGGTATCCGCAGCCGTCGTTTCGATCTGTTTAGCGTACTCCAGGTACTCTGGCACTGTTGGCAAACGGCCGATAATAGCAGACACAGCAGCTAATTCAGCAGAAGCCAGATAGACGTTAGCACCCTGACCTAAACGGTTCGGGAAGTTACGGGTAGAAGTAGAGACCACTGTAGTATTGTCGCCTACACGAGCCTGGTTACCCATACATAAGGAACAACCTGGGATCTCAATACGGGCGCCAACACGGCCGTAAATACCGTAATAACCTTCTTCCGTCAGCTGATCTTTATCCATCTTGGTCGGTGGAGCTATCCACAGACGGGTTGGGATCTGGCCTTTGAACTTGTCTAACAGTTTACCTGCTGCACGGAAGTGGCCGATGTTGGTCATACAAGAACCGATAAAGACTTCATCGATTTTGTCACCTTCAACTTGAGATAGTAAACGGGCGTCATCGGGATCGTTTGGCGCACACAGAATTGGCTCTTTAATATCGGCCAAATCAATTTCTATCACTGCAGCATATTCAGCGTCAGCGTCAGCACGTTCCAGTTTTGGATCCGCTAACCAGGCTTGCATCGCCTGAATACGACGCTCAATAGTACGCACGTCGCCGTAACCTTCGCTCAGCATCCACTTGAGCATCACGATGTTGGATTCTAAGTACTCAGCTACTGAAGCTTCAGACAAAGTGATAGTACAACCTGCAGCAGAACGCTCTGCTGATGCGTCAGACAATTCGAAGGCTTGCTCAGCCGTTAAATGTTCCAGACCTTCAATCTCTAATACGCGGCCAGAGAAAATGTTGACCTTGCCTTTCTTCTCAACGGTCAATAAGCCCTGCTGAATAGCATAGTAAGGAATGGCGTGCACTAAATCACGTAAAGTGATGCCAGGCTGCATTTCACCTTTAAAACGCACCAGTACAGACTCAGGCATATCCAGTGGCATAACACCAGTTGCAGCAGCAAAAGCCACTAAACCAGAACCTGCAGGGAAAGAAATACCAATAGGGAAACGGGTGTGAGAGTCACCACCTGTACCTACAGTATCTGGTAACAGCATGCGGTTTAACCAGCTGTGGATTACACCATCACCAGGACGTAAGGAGATACCACCACGGTTCATAATGAAATCTGGCAGTGTGTGGTGTGTGTTGACGTCTACTGGCTTCGGATAAGCTGCTGTGTGACAGAAGGACTGCATCACTAAATCGGCAGAGAAACCTAAACAAGCTAAGTCTTTTAGCTCGTCACGGGTCATAGGACCTGTGGTGTCTTGCGAGCCTACAGTGGTCATTTTTGGCTCACAGTATTGGCCTGGGCGGATACCTTTGACGCCACAAGCTTTACCCACCAGCTTCTGCGCTAAAGTGAAACCTTTGTTGGTCACTTCAGTCACAGCCGGACGTTCAAACACTGTAGAGTGAGCTAAACCTAAAGCTTCACGGGCTTTGTCTGTTAAACCACGACCGATGATCAAAGGAATACGGCCACCGGCACGCACTTCATCCAGCAACACGTTAGAGCGAAGTTCAAAAGTAGAAATCACTTCATCCGTGCCATGGCGTTTAACCACACCTTGATGTGGGAAAATGTCGATCACATCACCCATGTTCATAGTCGACACATCTAACTCGATAGGTAATGAACCTGAGTCTTCCATGGTGTTGAAGAAAATAGGTGCAATTTTGCTACCTAAACACACGCCACCAGTACGCTTGTTTGGTACGAATGGAATGTCTTCACCCATGAACCACAGCACTGAGTTAGTGGCTGATTTACGGCTTGAACCTGTACCTACCACATCACCGACGTAAGCCAGTGGGAAACCTTTAGCAATCAGCGCTTCGATTTGCTTCACCGGGCCTTTTGAACCAGGCGCATCAGGTTCTATACCATCACGGCTGTTCTTCAGCATGGCTAAAGCATGCAGAGGAATGTCAGGGCGCGACCAGGCATCAGGAGCTGGAGATAAATCGTCAGTGTTGGTCTCGCCTGTGACTTTAAACACAGTCACAGTGATTTTTTCAGGGATAGCAGGCTTACTGGTATACCATTCGGCATCAGCCCAGCTTTGTAATACGGCTTTGGCGTGCACATTACCAGCGTCTGCTTTTTCTTTCACGTCATGGAAAGAATCAAACATCAGTAAAGTATGAGATAAACCTTTAGCCGCTAAAGCCGCTAATTTTGGGTTATCCAGCAAGTCGATCATTGGCTGGATATTGTAGCCACCAAACATGGTGCCTAATAATTCAGTCGCACGTTCTGGAGTCACTAACGGGCTTGAAACTTCGCCTTTAGCGACAGCAGTTAAAAAACCAGCTTTGACATAAGCGGCTTCGTCCACACCTGGTGGAATACGGTTTTCTAACAAATCAACTAAGAATTCGCCTTCACCTGCTGGTGGGTTTTTCAATAAGTCAGTTAACGACGCTACTTGTTGCGCGTTAAGTGGCAATGGAGGAATGCCTTGAGCCGCACGTTCGGCTACATGTTCACGGTATTGTTGAAGCACAGTAATGTCCTCTGGTTAGGTCGCCACAGAGTACTGTATCAGTACCGCAGCGATAGACAGGAATCTCGAACAGGCTGGATTATAAGAAAAAACCGCCTGAATTGACACCTGAGTATAAGCAAGCAAGCTTATAGTCGCTATAACTTTCGTGAATACCCCACCTAGTTGAGAATCATTCTCAAAAATGATGTTGCTTCGAACAAAACCTGTAGGGATCAGGTCTTTAAAATTGTTCAAATAACCTCAAAATGATTTATTGACATACCATTAATGCTAATGCAATTTATATAGCTTTAGAGTTCATTAAACTCCGTGACAGCTTGATACCCGCCTGAAAACGTAAGCAGGTGCCAGCTGAAGCTGATAACTAAATTAAGGATCTGGTGGCTAAACGGAAATTGGCCACTGTGGTATTTCTAACCCGACTGCTCAGCTCCAGCCGACAGAACAAGGAAGGGCCCATAGAAGATGCCATAAGACAAGGACGAAACCCAGGCCATATGGACCCGGGCTACCAAATAATCAGCAGTAAAAACTGGCTGAGACAGCGCTCCATTGCGCTGCCTTGTTGTGCCTAAGGTGGCAGGTCGATATGGCTTTTAATCCCAACAAAAGCAACAAGGAAATACAATGAAATTCACTCAATCTCTGCGCCAGTTTCTGGCATCCCTGAGCCTGTTAAGCGCTGCCCTCTGTAGTGGCACAGTGCTGGCTTATACCGATTACAGTATGAGTAATGGCGGCGTGCGGGTGCATCTGCCAACCGCAAGCAGCGCCAGCTGTGATGTAGTAGTTCTGGCAGTTGGTACTGCAATGTCCACTTCCAGTTACGATAGCCTGTCTGGCGCTATAACCAGTTACGGCTATGCCACTGTGATTATCGATCACAATGTCGGTGGCCTGACCAAAACTGACGCCACGGCTTATGCAGCGCTGGTCGCAGAAGTCAAAGCTAATATGCCAACCTGGGCTGCGGGCAAGTGCGGTGCTATCAACCATTATGTACTGGGAGGCCACTCAGCTGGTGGTCAGGCAGCTCACTATGCGGTAGCTGCGGATAACAATCTCGCCGATGCATTGTTCAGTATCGACCCTTACAATATCAGCAGTGCTGCCAACATCAACCTGCCTTACATGGTATGGGGCTTTAATGTCACCACCTGTTTTGTCACCAAAGCAGATGCAGCTCAGGCTGCCTATCAAAAAAGCACCGGGAAACGCGCTTTTTATCGGGTAGAAGCTGCTTATTCGTGGGGACCATGTGGCTATTCGCCGAAGTACTTTCACTGCAGCTTCTGTGATGGTCACTGCCCAGCTTGTACGAACTGCCAGTTGACCCCTGCCAGCTTTTTTGTAGATGTCGCCGCCAGTGTGAATGCTTTTATCCAATCAGCGTTTTACACCAATTGGTCGAAAGCCGCACTGAATATAAGCACGACAACACCACTGACTCTGTTTGTTGATTCAGACAACTTGTAATAAGGACAAGGGGAAAGCGCAATCCTCTAATCAACGCAGTCTAAGCTTTGAGGAGCTTAGATAAAATCCGCTTTTCAGAAAAAGAAAAGGGCCGCAATGCGGCCCTGACATCTAACTATTCAGACATAGTTTGACAGTTACCAAATCTTCACACGGTTTGCCGGTGCTATATACAGCTTGTCGCCTTCTTTCACATCAAAAGCTGTGTAGAAGACCGGCAGACTGGACACAATACCGTTAACGCGGTAATGCGCTGGTGAATGTGGATCTGTGGCTAATTGCTCGATCATCACTTCATCACGGTATTTAGAACGCCATACCTGAGCCCAGCTTAATAACACACGCTGATCACCGGTAAAACCATCCATTACTGGCGCTTCTTTGCCTTCCAGTGAAATATGGTAGGCTTTCAGAGCTACAGTTAAACCACCTAAGTCACCGATGTTTTCACCTAAGGTCAAATCACCATTAACGAAATGGCCAGGTACCGGCTCATATTTGCTGTACTGCGCGCTTAAGGCTTTACCCAAAGCCTGAAACTTGGTCTCGTCCTGTTCTGTCCACCAGTTGCGTAAGTTACCTTCGCCATCATACTTGGCGCCCTGGTCATCAAAGCCATGACCAATTTCGTGGCCGATCACAGCACCAATACCACCGTAGTTCACTGCATCTTCAGCCGCCATGTTAAAGAATGGAGGTTGCAAAATAGCCGCAGGGAATACAATTTCATTGTTCGCCGGGTTGTAGTACGCGTTCACAGTTTGAGGTGTCATAAACCATTCGTCTTTATCGATTGGCTTACCTAATTTAGCCAGCATCTGATCGTAACCCCAATGCGTAGAGCGCACAAAGTTACCCACTAAATCATCAGCTTTAATTTCCAGGCTGGAGTAATCTTTCCACTTGTTGGGGTAACCAATTTTTGGTGTAAAAGTACCTAATTTAACCAAGGCAGCTTTTTTGGTGTCTTCTGACATCCATTCCAGATCTTTAATCGACTGCTCGTAGGCTTTGATTAAATTCGCCACCAGCTTTTCCATATGAGCTTTGGCTTCTGGTTTGAAATGACGCTCCACATACAGCTTGCCTGTCAACTCACCTAACACAGAATCACTGGCATCCACTGCTTTTTTCCAGCGTGGTTTTTGCTCTTTTACGCCACGTAAAGTAGTGGAGTAAAACTGGAACTGACGATCAACAAAAGCCTTGTTCAGTTTATCCGCGTAATCGTTCACTGTGTGAAAAGTCAAATAATCCTGCCAGCTTTGCAGGTCAGTCGCAGCCACAATTTTGCCTAACGCTTCAAAGTAGCTTGGCTGACCAATAATGATTTCATTCACAGTGTTCAGCTTGGAACCTGCGGCAAAGTCGCTCCAGCTTAATTCGCCCAATGTTTTAGCTAAATCAGCTGTGGCTACTTTGTTATAGGTTTTATCCGCGTCGCGGTTTTCTACACGGGTCCACTGGTTTTTCGCCAGTTCAGTTTCCAGTGCATAGACACGTTTAGCCGCAGCTGCAGGGTCTGCATGCTTAGCTAAAGTGAATAAATCCAGCAGGTAAGTCTGATACTCAGCCTGAATTTTTTTCGAAGCTTCATCGTCTTTGGTGTAGTAATCACGATCTGGTAAACCTAAACCACTTTGATCGGCATACACAGCGTATTCAGTAGATTTTTTCGCATCGTTATTAACGTACCACCCCAATGGAATAGTCACGCCATCACGTTGCAGTGAGGCAAAAGTGCTGGCCAGTTGCTTTTTGTCTTTTAAGCCCTGAATCAATTCTAACTGAGGCTGTAAAGCGGTTAAACCCAACTCTTCCAGTTTGGCTTCATTCATATAGCTGTTGTAGAAGCTACCTAACTTGTGACCATCTGAACCAGGAGCTAAATCAGTGCGGCTGGCGACTTCATCAATAATGGCTTTCACAGCCAACTGAGAGTTATCTGCTAATACATGGAAAGAGCCGTACGAAGATTTTTCCGCAGGGATTTCAGTTTTATTCAACCAGCCGCCGTTCACTGCTAAAAAGAAGTCATCCTGAAAACGCACTGCTGAATCAAAGTTTTCTTTGTCCACACCAGAAACTAAGGCTGCTACAGCAGCTGTAGCTTGTTGTTCTGCTGCTGGTTTTGCGGTTTCAGTGGTGGTGGTTTCCGGGGCTTTGCCACAGGCTGCCAGACCAAGCGCTATCGCAACGCTTAAGGCTGTTAAGGTAATTTTTTTCATCCGAAGGGTTCCTGCCAAAATGGGTTGACTAACTGCACCATACTACTCTTGGCGGCGCTTTTTTGTTAATGGAAGTTGTAACAAAATATAAAAAAACCGGCAATGCGAAGCAGTTGCCGGTTTTTTCACTCAAAAGCTAAGGTTATTTTTTCTTGGCTTTTGGATTTGGCAGGTCAGTGATAGAACCTTCATAAATCTCAGCTGCTAAACCGATAGATTCGTTCAGCGTTGGGTGAGCATGAATAGTCAGAGCGATGTCTTCAGCGTCTGCCCCCATTTCTACTGCCAAGCAGATTTCACCTAACATTTCGCCAGCGTTAATACCGACAATAGCGCCACCTAAAATACGGTGCGTTTCTTTGTCGAAAATTAACTTAGTGAAGCCTTCAGTGCGGGCTGAAGCGATAGCACGGCCAGAAGCTGCCCAAGGGAAAGTAGCGGTTTCAACAGCAACACCTTTCTCTTTGGCTTCTTTTTCAGTGATACCTACCCATGCCATTTCCGGATCTGTGTATGCCACAGAAGGAATGCAACGTGGGTCGAAGAAATGCTTCAGACCAGAAATCACTTCAGCAGCCACATGGCCTTCATGCACAGCTTTGTGAGCTAACATTGGCTGACCAATCACGTCACCAATCGCATAGATATGAGGCACGTTTGTACGCAGTTGTTTATCCACATTGATAAAACCACGCTCATCCACGTTCACACCAGCTTTGGCAGCATCTAACAGCGCACCGTTTGGACGACGGCCCACTGCCACTAAAATTTTGTCATAACGTACTGGTGTTGCCGGTGCATTTTTGCCTTCGAATGTCACATACAAGCCATCAGCTTTAGCTTCAACAGCAGTCACTTTAGTCGACAGCATAATGTTGAAGTTATCTTTGTTGTATTTGGTGTACACCTTCACCAGATCTGTATCAGCAGCAGGAACCAGCTGATCAGCGAATTCAACCACAGACACTTTAGAGCCTAAAGCACGGTACACAGTACCCATCTCTAAACCAATGATACCGCCACCTAATACCAGCATTTCGCCTGGAATATCTTTTAATTCCAGAGCGCCGGTAGAGTCGATCACACGGGCATCATCTTTTGGAATGAATGGCAGAGCAACTGGCTCAGAACCAGCAGCGATAATGGCACTTTCAAAAGTAATAGTAGTATCACCAACAACCAGAGTATTAGGGCCAGTGAATTTACCGTAACCAGTCACTACTTTGACTTTACGCATTTTAGACATGCCAGCTAAGCCGTTAGTCAATTGACCTACAACTTTGTCTTTCCAGGCGCGGATTTTGTCTAAATCGATTTGTGGAGCACCAAAAGTCACACCGTGTGATGCCATTTCTTTCGCATCGTCGATCACTTTTGCTACATGTAATAAAGCTTTAGATGGGATACAACCAACATTTAAACAAACACCACCAAGTGTGCTGCGTGCTTCAACTAAAGTCACTTCCAGACCTAAGTCAGCAGCGCGGAATGCTGCAGAATATCCACCAGGGCCGGCGCCTAACACCACAACTTGAGTTTTGATTTCGTTGCTCATCGTTTTACCTTTTTATCTTTTGCTAAGATAGCCGTAAGTTCATGCTGACGGCCAGGAAATAAAGTGACGGAATTTTATCACCCTACCTGAAAGATGTCCCGTATCTTTTCAGAACATGGGACAACTTTCAGTCGTGTTTCGTCTTACATGATGATCTGACGAATATCCGCCAGATAAGATGCCAGAGTCGCAGTGAAACGCGCAGCTAAAGCACCATCAATCACCCTGTGGTCGTAAGAAACAGATAAAGGCACCATCAGGCGTGGTTCAAACTCTTTACCATTCCACTTAGGTTTGATATCTGATTTTGACACACCCAGAATGGCCACTTCCGGCGCGTTGACGATAGGCGTAAAGGCCGTACCACCAATACCACCTAAGCTGGAGATGGTAAAACAACCACCCTGCATATCTGCAGCAGTCAGTTTACCTTCACGGGCTTTTAACGAAATATCCTGCAGTTCACGGGATAACTCGATAATGCCTTTTTTATTGACATCACGTACCACTGGCACCACTAAACCGTTTGGTGTATCAACAGCTATACCTAAATGCACGTATTTTTTCAGAATAAGGCTGCCGCCATCTTCCGATAACGAGCTGTTAAAGGTTGGGAACTCTTCCAGAGCTTTCGCCACAGCTTTCATAATAAAGACTAACGGGGTGTATTTAACGCCCATTTTCTTTTTATCTGCCAGCGCATTTTGCTCTTTGCGGAATTCTTCCAGGCCAGTGATATCAGCTTCATCAAACTGAGTCACATGAGGAATACGTACCCAGTTGCGGTGCAAATTAGCACCAGATAATTTCTGAATACGGGATAAAGGTTTCTCTTCCACAGCACCAAATTTGCTGAAATCCACTTTTGGCCAAGGGATTAAATCGAAACCCACGCTGTTGCTACTGCTGGTAACATTGCCTTTGCCTGAAGCCACTTGTGCAAGAATGTTTTTCACATAATTTTGCACGTCTTCACGCTGTACACGGCCTTTACGGGCTGTGCCTGTCACCTTGCTTAAGTCCACACCGAACTCACGGGCCAAACGACGCACCACAGGAGATGCATGAGCATAAGCCTGGTTTTCGGTAAATTCGCTTGCAGGAGCCGCTGGTGCAGCAGCCGGAGCTGATACTGCAGCCGGAGCTGATACTGCAGGCGCTGGAGTTGCTACCGGAGCAGGCGCAGCTACAGTAGCTGGAGCTGTTACAGCTGCAGCGGCCGGAGCACTGCCAGCCACTTCAAATACAAAGACTGAAGAGCCTGTTTGTACTTTGTCGCCAACTTTCACTTTGATTTCTTTGACAGTACCGGCAAATGGCGCAGGCACTTCCATTGAAGCTTTATCACCTTCCACCGACAACAGCGATTGGTCAGCGGCAACAGTGTCGCCGACTTTAACCATCACTTCAGTCACTTCAACGGCGTCGCCACCAATGTCAGGCACCTGAACTTCTTTTAACTCTGCAGCAGCAGGAGCTGCAGCAACTGGAGCTGGTGCAGCCACTGGCGCAGGAGCCGCAGCGGCTGGCGCTGCCACAGCAGCACCTTCAGCTTCAAATACCATAATCAGCGAGCCGGTTTTTACTTTATCGCCAGCTTTGACTTTAATTTCTTTCACAGTACCGGCTTGTGCAGCTGGTACTTCCATCGACGCTTTGTCGCCTTCTACCGATAACAATGACTGGTCCAGCGCAACTTTGTCGCCCACCTTCACCAGTACTTCGGTGACTTCAACTTCATCCGCACCTATGTCCGGCACATGAATTTCAATCGTCATGACAAATCCTCTTATGCGTACAGTGGGTTAGTTTTATTGGTGTCGATACCAAAACGGGCAATGGCGTCCGCCACTAACTGTTTGTCGATTTCACCGCGTTTTGCCAGTTCCCGTAACGACGCCAGAACTATGTAACCTGCGTTCACTTCGAAGTGACGACGCAGATTTTCACGGCTGTCAGAACGGCCAAAACCATCTGTACCCAGAACTTTATAAGATACCGCAGGTACAAAAGAACGCACCTGATCGGCATAGTTTTTAATGTAGTCGGTCGCTGCAATAGCAGGTGCTGTGCCCAACACTTTGGCAATATATGGCACTTTTTCTTCAGCCATAGGATGCAGCATATTAAAGCGTTCACAATCCTGACCGTCACGAGCCAGTTCGTTAAATGAAGTTACAGAGAATACGTCTGAGCCTACACCATAGTCTTCACTTAAGATTTCAGCCGCTTTACGCACTTCATTCATGATAGTACCGCTGCCTAACAGCTGAACTTTAGCTTTGTCACCAACATGGCTTTCCAGTTTATAGATACCGCGACGAATACCTTCTTCAGCACCAGCTGGCATAGCAGGGTGATGGTAGTTTTCGTTCATCACTGTGATGTAGTAGTAAATATTTTCCTGATCAGCACCGTACATACGACGGATACCGTCCTGAATAATCACCGCCAGCTCATAAGAGTAAGTCGGGTCGTAGGAAATACAGTTTGGTACTGTGCCAGCCAGAATATGGCTGTGGCCATCTTCGTGCTGTAAACCTTCGCCGTTTAATGTGGTGCGGCCAGCTGTAGCGCCTAACAGGAAACCACGGGCTTGCTGATCACCAGCTAACCAGGCCATATCACCGACACGCTGGAAACCAAACATAGAGTAGTAAATATAGAATGGGATCATCGGCAGATCGTTGGTGCTGTACGAAGTAGCAGCAGCAACCCATGACGCCATAGCGCCCAGCTCGTTGATACCTTCCTGCAATACCTGGCCTGAGGTTTCTTCTTTGTAGTAAGACACCACAGCGCGGTCTTCAGGGGTATAGGTCTGGCCACGCGGGTTATAAATACCAATCTGACGGAACAAACCTTCCATACCAAAAGTACGGGCTTCGTCCGCAATAATTGGCACAATTTGTTGGCCGATATTAGGATCTTTCAGCAATACGTTTAATGAACGCACAAAAGCCATAGTGGTCGAGATTTCACGTTTTTGTTCTTCCAGCAGAGGCTCAAATACATTCAGCTCTGGCAGAGTTAACGCCTTAGTGAAATTCGGCAGACGCACAGGGGTGTATCCATTTAAGGCATTACGACGGGCATGCAGATACTGATGTTCAGGTGAACCTTCAGGCAGCTGAATATAAGGCAGGCTCTGTACATCTTCTTCGCTGATGTAGTCTTCCAGACCCAGGCGCTTACGAATTTGCAGCACATGGGTCATGTCCATTTTCTTCACCTGGTGGGCAATGTTTTTGCCTTCAGCCGCTTCACCCATGCCATAACCTTTAATGGTTTTAGCCAGGATCACAGTTGGACGACCTTTGGTTTCCTGCGCCGCTTTAAAGGCAGCATATAACTTGGAAGGTTCATGACCACCGCGTTTTAAGGCGAAGATTTCTTCGTCTGTCATATCAGCCACTAAAGCTGCAGTTTCAGGGTAACGTCCGAAGAAATGCTGACGCACATAAGCACCATCTTTGGCTTTGTAGGTCTGGTAGTCACCATCTACAGTTTCGTTCATCAGCTGCAGTAACTTGCCTGTGGTGTCTTTGGCCAGCAGCTTGTCCCAGCCACTACCCCATACCACTTTAATCACGTTCCAGCCGGCACCACGGAATAAACCTTCCAGTTCCTGGATAATTTTACCGTTACCCATCACAGGACCGTCTAAACGCTGCAGGTTACAGTTCACCAGGAAACACAGGTTATCCAGCTTTTCACGGGCCGCAAAAGATAAAGAACCACGGCTTTCCGGCTCGTCCATCTCACCGTCACCTAAGAAGGCATAAACGCGTTGTGCGCTGGTGTCTTTTAAACCACGACCATCTAAATACTTCAGGAAACGGGCCTGATAAATAGACGTAATCGGACCTAAGCCCATAGAAACTGTAGGGAACTGCCAGAATTCAGGCATTAATTTAGGGTGTGGGTAAGAAGATAAACCTTCGCCACCAACTTCCTGACGGAAGTTGTCCAGCTGATCAGCTGTTAAACGGCCTTCGACAAAAGCACGGGCATAAATGCCCGGAGAAATATGGCCCTGGTAATAGACTAAATCGCCACCGTCTTTTTCATTCGGTGCACGGAAGAAGTGGTTAAAACAGGTTTCGTAAAACGCAGCGGAAGACTGGTAAGAGGCCATGTGACCACCTAAGTCCAGCTCTTTTTTCGAAGCGCGTAAAACGATCATAATGGCGTTCCAGCGGATCACTGAACGGATACGTTTTTCCAGATTTACATCACCCGGATACGCAGGTTCCTGCTGTGGCGGAATAGTATTGATGTAATTGGTGGTCACGCCTGTTGGCATATCCACGCCGTCCAGACGAGCCTGTTCCAGCACTTGTTCTAACAGGAACTGAGCGCGCTCTACACCTTCGGTGCGAACTACAGATTCAAGAGCCTCTAACCATTCTTTGGTTTCGAGCGCGTCGATGTCAATCTTATTGACTTCAGACATATCAAAGTTTCCTTAATCAGTTCCACGCCAGAGAGCGGAACATTAACAGTTAAAAAGTATGCTTACGCTCATTCGCTCTGTTGTGAACGTCTGAGCGAGCGTTCAATGCGTGAGCGCTCCCGGTCAGCTTCCAGCAATGCCTCTTCGATAAAGGCTAAATGGCTGTTGCTGGCTTGCCGGGCTTGCTCCGGCTCGCCATTGATCACCGCTTGCATCAGGCGATGCCTGTGCGAATTCAGCTGGCTCACTATGCCTTCTTTTTCCCGCAAAACTTCAAGGTTTAACTTGATGTTTTGCTCCACCAGCGGCGTTAAGCCGCGCACCAAATGCAAAAGCACCACATTGTGTGATGCCTCTGCTACCACCGAATAAAACTGGCCTACCGACCGCGCTTCAGCGTCTAAATCCTGTTGCTGCTGGGCAGCACAAATCTCTTCGTAACGTTGTTTAATCAAATCATAGTCGGCCTGGGTACCACGCAATGCGGCGTAGTAAGCACAAATACCTTCCAGAGCATGACGAAATTCGAGCAAATCAAACTGCGACTCCGGGTGACGACCAATCAATGCAAATAATGGATCTGTAAGTCCAACAGCCAGATTTTCACAAACATAAGTGCCACCGCCCTGACGGCGATTGACTAAACCTTTGGCTTCGAGCTTCTGAATAGCTTCTCGTAAGGATGGACGGGAGACATCAAACTGCAGCGCAAGTTCACGTTCAGGCGGTAACTTTTGTCCGGGCGTAAAAGTACCTTCCAGCAGCATATGTTCCAGTTGCTGGACTATTTGATCGGACAATTTGGCAGGTTTGATTCTCAGACTGGACATTGCCACCTTGAAGTTAAGTCTTGTTGTCTTGGTTATTTAAGTTGACCACTTGTAAATTGGTCTTACCAATTTCATTTGGTGCGGCATAACTTAGCAGAAAGGAATCAAACTGTAAATTAAACTGCGGAATTATGCGACCAAAGCAGGCAAATAATTAGAGTAATAGCTCAAAAATAACGAGGAAAAAATACGGCAAGAAAATTGGTCTGACCATTGAATGGATTTGAGTCAGAGTAAAGTTAAACGGCTTGGCTTAATGTTACTCTGACCCAAATTGAACTTAACCCAACCAGCCTGACAGTGTCAGTACTGCTACTAATGCGAGGAAAAACAGCACATTACGTTTAGCTAACTGCACCATACAAGCGGTTTCTTCTGCGCAGTTATAGGCATCGTCAGGCAAAGGTTCAGCTGCTTTGGCTACTGTAGTCACGACTTTATCTGCAGGCGTTGAGAAATCGCCTAAAAAGGCTAACAACGCAGCAGAAGCACGGGAAAAATGTCCGACCAAAGCCAAACCTACACCAAATAAACGGGCTGGCACCCAGTCTGCCCAGAACATCAATTGCTGGAATACCGCTGGAATATCAGGTGTGGCTGCTACAAATTCAGCTGTTTCATCACCCTCTTCCGTCAGTTTTACTGGTTTATCCCTGCTGGCAGGTTCATTCATCTGACGCAGCAAAGCGTATGTTATAGCACCAGCACCACCTAAAACAGCAAACCAAAACAATACTGCGGCGTAATAACGAAAGTTTAACCAAACCAGACGTTGGCCATAACTTAACTCAGCATCAGTTAGACCCACATCAGCGCTTAATTGCTGCATAGTTAAAAAAGCAGCTTCGTTATCCGCTCTTTCGCTGGCGTTCAAATACTGTTTATATAACTGTCGGTAATGCCAGCAGCCAATACAGACCAGCAATACCAGTGTGTTCAGCACCAATGTCACCAGACTACTGCCAATTAACCACAGCACCAGAGCATAGAGGATGCCTGGTAACAGCACCCAGAGGTATTGGCCTTTGCTGTCCTCTGAAAGTTTAGACAAGGCTGAACTATGGCTCAGAGACAAGTATTTTTTCGCATAAAACAAAAACTGCCATGCCTCACTGCGAACCGCCAGCCGTTCAATAATTAAGGCGATAAGCATACTGATCAAGGTCATTTATCCACTCTCCTTTAGCGCAGATTGATAACGGTCCCAGTCAAACGACGGACCAGGATCGGTTTTCCGACCCGGCGCAATCTGCTGATGTCCCACAATACGATCCAACGTGATAGCCGGAAAGTCTTGCATCAGTTGTCTGGTTAATAGCACCAGACTTTGGTACTGCGCATCGGTATAAACATGATGTTCAGTCCCCTCTAATTCTATTCCTATCGAAAAATCGTTACAGTTTTGCCGCCCGTTAAATTCCGATATGCCGGCATGCCAGGCTCTGTGTTGAAAAGGCACATATTGCCGGACCATACCGTTTCTAAAAACAACACAATGCGCCGATACCCGAACACCAGCTAAATCAGCAAAACTGTGATCGGCGTCAGTGTCCAACACACCCATAAATAAATCATCGATGTAACTGTTGCCAAACTGACCAGCGGGCAAACTGATGCAATGGATCACTAACAGGCTGATATCGGTGTTAGGCGGTCTTAAATTCCAATGTGGACTTGGTCGCTGTTCAAGTTCAAAGGAAACCTGTTCTTGATTCACCCTATCGATCCTGTTTTGCAAATGCGCTTCATGCTCGGTTAAGCTGGAGCCTTTATTGTCAACCCTGAGACTTTGGAATGCAAGCATCTGACAATACAACTAAATTAGGCCGCTTATTTAGCTGGATCAGTTGGCTGCTGTTGCTTGGGTTACTGTACTGGTTTTTTGAAGATCAGATTTCGTTACAAATAAACCCCAATCAGCAGCTGCAAAGCCAGATTGGCGGCAGTGGTGAAAAAGTCACAGTGCTCAAGCGCAACAAAGCCGGTCACTACGTGGGTACAGCCTTGTTTAACGGTGTACCTATGGAGTTTATGCTCGATACAGGAGCCACAGTAGTCGCAGTGTCTGAACAGGCGGCGCAAAAACTGGGCATGGCCAAAGGCCAGCGTTATCAGGTCAGTACAGCCAATGGGCCTGCTGCTGCGTACGACAGCCAACTGAATAGTCTGCAACTGGGTGATATTGTGTTAACCAACATACGCGCCAGTATCACGCCTGGCTTGCATGGCACAGATATTTTGTTAGGCATGAGCGCACTAAAACAATTAGAATTCAGCCAACAACAGGATGAGCTGAAGCTAATCCAACGCTAATTTTTAATGGGCTTTAGGCCCGTTACGACACCGGAACTATAAATACAGATGATTAACGTCCCTTACCTTACTGATTTACAACGGGATATTGAACTGACTGTTCGTCAGGCTCTGGCTGAGGATTTAGGCCATTTACCGCTGGACCAAGGTGATATTACCGCGTCTTTGATCCCAGCAAGCCAACAGGCCAAAGCCACTATTATCAGCCGCGAAGACTGTGTGTTTTGTGGCAGTGCCTGGCTGACCGAAGTGTTTCGTCAATTGTCCGCTGAGGTTCAGGTGGAATGGTTTGTTCAGGATGGTGATAAAGTTACTGCCAACTCCGTCTTGTGTGAGCTGACAGGCCCTGCCCGTATTCTATTAACAGGCGAGCGCACCGCGCTTAACTTTATCCAGAGTTTAAGCGGTACAGCCACTACGACGGCTTTGTATGTGGCATTATTAGAAGGCAGCTCAACCCGCTTGCTCGATACCCGCAAAACTTTGCCTGGTATGCGTTTGGCCCAGAAATATGCTGTGGCTTGTGGTGGTGGTAAAAACCACCGTCTGGGTTTATACGATGCATTTTTAATCAAAGAAAATCATATTGCAGCAGCTGGTTCTATCGATAACGCGGTCAGCATAGCTCGGCAAAATTTCCCAGGGAAACCTGTTGAAGTTGAAGTCGAAGACTTGATTGAATTTGAACAAGCTCTCAAAGCGGGTGCTGACATTATTATGCTGGATAACTTCCATATTGCCGATATTCAGCAAGCCGTCAGTCTGAATAAAGGTGGAGCCAAACTGGAAGTATCAGGCAATATTACCGCTGAGGCTCTGCGCTCGTTAAGCAGTACAGGAGTGGATTACATTTCCAGTGGCGCTTTAACCAAAAATCTACAAGCCATTGATTTATCGATGCGTTTACGTAGTATCTAAATAGAAATCAGCAGATGGGGATATGCTCTTCATCTGCTGTCATTCGTCGCAGCAAACAGCAAATTGATAAAACACTGATACACTTTCTGTAGTGTTCCAGCAAAGTTGTGATCGCTATGACTACTCTTCCACGAAGTTCAGGCACTGTAAGCTATTGGCGTGATGACAAAGGTTTTGGTTTTGTTAGCACCGAGTCTGGCGAACGACTATTTTTTCATATCCGTGACTTTCGATCCTGCCCTGCCAGAAGACCGCAACAAGGTGACAAGCTGAGCTTTGAGCTGAGTATGGACAAACAGCAACGGCCTTATGCTTTGGCTGTGCAGTTAGAAGAAGCCACAGTTGCGGAGGTAAAACCAGCCAAAGCCAGCGGACCTGATTTTTCTCACATCCAGCAGCAAGCCTGGTGTTTCCGTTATTTGTTTTTTTTCTTGTTGTTACTGTCGTTGCTGGCTGGGTCTTTTGTCTTTACCGTCCCTTTGTTTTATCTCGAAGCCAGCCTTTTTACCTACTGGCTTTATCAAATCGATAAAAAACTGGCTTGTAGTGGGCAAAGCAGCCGCTTGCCTGAAGAAAGTTTACAAATGTTCAGTCTGATTGGTGGTTGGCCTGGCGCCTTAGTTGCGCAAAAACACCTGCACCATAAAGTGCACAAAATGCCTTTTCAGCGTGAGTTTCGTTTTGTTATTTATGGCAATAGCTGCTTTTTACTTTGGTTGCTATCTGACTCCGGCTCCGCGTTTTTGCAGAAAGTCGCTCTGCTTTCATAAACCCTAATAGAGAGAGCCATTAAAAATCAATAATTTAACCAGTAATTCACTTTTTTCATCCGCTCTGTTTGCAACTGGAATTAAACATCAGGGCACAGCTTGCTTAATAACAAATATTAACCAGAATTAAGTAGCCCCATATGTGGGCAAACCAATCAGGAGATGTTCCATGAAACGTAATCAAGGTTTTACCCTTATTGAATTAATGATAGTTGTTGCGATCATCGGTATATTAGCTGCCATTGCTTTACCTGCTTATCAGGACTACACAGCGAAAGCCCGGGCTTCAAACGCTGTAGCATCATTAGGTGGTCAAAAAATTAAAGTAGCAGAAGCATATGCCACCAGCGGAGCTTTGGGTTGCGAAGACTCTTCAGGTGTAGACATTGAAAACTGCTCAGACGCAGGTGTTTTGGCACTAGCCTATGATGGTATTACCGCCACTCTGACCCCAACAGCACCAGCAGCTGGTTCAGGTGAAAGTATTGTCTGGGTTTGTAGTTTGTCCGGCGATGGCGCAGTGCCTATTAAAGGCTGTGATGTAGCTCCATAATAATGAACTAATAATAAAAACGGCCCACTACGGGCCGTTTTCTCAATGAAATAAGGATATCAGACACCCGCAGTTCCTACACCGAGAGCCCGTATGGCATTAAACCCAAGCTCAATTTTACTAAAACGTTTGCACCAGGCGAATCTGGTCGACCCACAGATCACCGCTAAACTGCTGCATGAAAAAAGTCATCTGTATCAAACCATTGCTGATCTGCTGATAGGTGAAAAACTGATCCAGTCAAAAGTCCTGGCAGATGCAGCCGCCTCTTTTACCTTACACAGCTCCATGGATTTAGACTTTTTTGATATCAATGCCATTCCAGAGCAGCTACGTAATGAAAAGCTCATTCGCAAACACCATATTCTGCCGCTGAGTAAAAGGCACAAAACCTTATTTCTGGCGGTAGTCGATCCAACAGATATGACGTCTGTGGAAGATTTTGAATTTAATACCGGCCTGAACGCCGAAATGATAGTGGTCGAGTTTGATAAGCTCCACAAAGCCATCGACAAATTATTTGAAACTACGGCCACCGACAGCTTTACCGACACCCAATGGGATTTAGCCAAAATGGGTTTGGCGGGCGGTGAAGAAGAAGACACTAAAACTGTGGGGTCGGACAGTGAAGATCAGCCTATTATTTCTTTTATTAACAAGATGCTGCACGACGCTATCCGTAAGGGGGCTTCGGATCTGCATTTTGAGCCTTACGAAAAAAGCTACCGTATCCGTTTTCGGATTGATGGTATTTTGCATGAAGTCGCATCACCCCCAGTCGCTTTGTCTACCCGTTTGTCCGCCCGTTTAAAAGTAATGTCGAGATTAGACATAGCTGAAAAGCGTGTACCGCAAGATGGACGCATTAAACTTAAACTGTCGCAAAAAAAATCGATCGATTTTCGGGTCAGTACCTTGCCGACCTTATGGGGCGAAAAAATAGTGATGCGGATCCTCGACTCTGACAGCGCCATGTTAGGCATTGATATTCTGGGTTATGAGGCCGAACAAAAGCAGCTGTATCTGGACGCTTTAGCCCAACCGCAAGGCATGATTCTGGTGACAGGCCCGACAGGCTCAGGCAAAACTGTCTCTTTGTATACAGGGCTGAATATTCTCAATACCGAAGAAACCAATATATCCACAGCTGAAGATCCGGTTGAAATCAATCTGCCAGGTATTAATCAGGTGCAGGTCAATCCAAGAGCCGGCCTGACCTTCCCTTCGGCTTTAAAAGCTTTTTTGCGTCAGGACCCTGATGTCATTATGGTGGGCGAAATCCGGGATATTGAAACCGCTGAAATCGCTATCAAAGCAGCGCAGACCGGCCATTTAGTCTTAAGCACTTTACACACCAACTCAGCTCCTGAAACCTTAACCCGCTTGCTGAACATGGGCGTGCCAGCCTACAACGTCGCAAGTTCTGTCACATTGATTATCGCTCAGCGGCTGGCACGGCGCTTATGTAATCACTGCAAAGCGGCTGAACAGTTACCCGAACAGGAAGCGTTAAAACAAGGATTTTCTGCCACGCAGCTCAGTCAACTCAAACTGTTTAAACCTGTGGGTTGTGATCATTGTACAGGGGGTTATAAAGGCCGTTTGGGTATTTATGAAGTGATGCCGATCACGGCGCAGATTGCAGCTAAGATTATGGCAGGAGCTAATTCGCTGGATATTGCCGCTCAGGCCCAGATTGAAGGATTCCCAAACTTACGCCAGTCGGCTTTAAAAAAAGCAGCTGCTGGCTTCACCAGCCTTGCCGAAGTGAACCGGGTGACTAACGCCTGAGCCAATAAATAAAGCGCGAGGATTAGAATCATGGCCGAAGTAAAACTTAAGCAGCTGGATATCTTCCTGTGGAAAGGCATAAACAGGAGGGGTAAAACCAGCAATGGTGAGATCAGGGCAGGCTCAGTCGCGGAAGCCAAGGCTTTGCTGCGTCAACAAGGCTTTACTCCTTCTTCAGTGAAGAAAAAAAGCAAACCCATGGCCTTTACTCAGCCTTCGATTAAGTCGTCCGATATTTCCGTCGTCACCCGACAAATAGCCACTATGCTGGGCGCTGGCGTGCCTTTGGTACAAAGCATTGATCTGATTGCCAGCGGTGCCAGTAACGAAACCTTACGCCAGTTGATGGCTAAAATATCAATCAAAGTACAAGGCGGAACGCCTTTATCCGAAGTCCTGAGGGAACACAAAGATCATTTTGATGAGTTGTACTGCGATTTGGTGAAGTCCGGTGAACAGTCCGGCGCTTTAGACAGAATTTTTGACCGCATAGCCATTTACAAAGAAAAAGCCGAAGCACTGAAATCTAAAATTAAAAAAGCCATGTTTTATCCTATAGCTGTGGTTGTAGTCGCAGGTATAGTGACCTCTATCTTATTAATTTTTGTGGTACCACAGTTCGCTGAAATTTTTGGCAATATGGGCGCAGAGCTGCCAGCTTTTACCCTGTTTGTGCTGGGCATTTCGGAGTTTATGCAAGCCTACTGGTATTACGCTCTTGGCGCCATCATCGCCGCCGTATTTGCTATGTCTAAATCTTATAAAAACAGCCAGAGCTTTAAAGTAGCAGCCGATCATGCAATTTTAAGACTACCCATTATAGGTATGATTTTAAATAAAGCTGCTGTAGCACGCTACGCCCGCACTTTATCCACCACCTTTGCCGCTGGTGTGCCTTTGATTGAAGCTTTAGAATCTGCAGCCGGAGCGGCAGGCAACGAGAAATACCGGGCTGCCATTTTGTCAGTGCGTGAAGAAGTAGCAGCAGGTAATCAAATGCATCTGGCAATGAAAAATACCGCATCTTTTCCTGAGATGGTCAATCAAATGGTAGCAATAGGCGAAGAGTCAGGTGCGCTGGACAGTATGCTGTCAAAAGTCGCCACTATCTATGAACAGGAAGTGGACGATGCTGTAGATGGTTTAACTGCCTTACTTGAGCCCTTGATTATGGCGGTGTTAGGTGTCTTAATAGGCGGACTTATTATTGCGATGTATCTTCCGATCTTCCAACTGGGCAGTATTGTGTAATGGATTTTTTCTCTCCTCTGGTGCAAGTGTTCGAACAGTCTCTACTTACTTTTTACATCATAGTGACGCTTTTTGGTCTGGCGGTTGGCAGTTTTCTCAATGTGGTGATCTACAGATTACCTAAAATGATGGAACTGGCTTGGCAACAGGACTACCAGCAGTACTTTGATCAAAATGCTGAACAAACAAAAACCAGATTTAATCTGGCTTTGCCACACTCCCATTGCCCTAAGTGTCAGCATCAGCTATCAGCTCTGGACAATATTCCGCTGTTAAGCTGGATAGTGCTGAAAGCCAAATGCCGCTACTGCAAAGCACCTATCAGTGTACGTTATCCAGCCATAGAAGCTTTTACAGCTTTGTTGTCTTTGCTGGTGGCTATGCATTTTGGTGTAACAGAACAGAGCCTGATTTATTTAGCTGTGACCTGGTGCCTGATTGCCTTGTCTTTTATCGACATAGACAAAATGCTGTTACCCGATCAAATTACCCAGCCACTGCTTTGGTTTGCCTTATTGCTCAGCGTCACAGGCTTTACTGTGTCCCCGACCGATTCATTGATAGGCGCTGCCGCAGGTTACTTAAGTTTATGGTCTGTGTTCTGGTTATTTAAACTGGTAACCGGCAAAGAAGGTATGGGGTATGGTGATTTTAAACTGCTGGCTATTTTTGGTGCTCTGCTCGGCTGGCAATTATTACCGCTGATTATTTTATTATCCTCCGTAGTTGGTGCTGTGTTGGGTTCACTGATGCTGCTGGTTCAGGGCAAAGGCAAAGCTACTCCTATTCCTTTTGGGCCCTATATAGCTGCAGCAGGTTGGATTGCGATTTTATGGGGCAAGGATATTACTGCCTGGTATCTGGGCACTATGGGTCTTTAGTCAGCACAAGGCAGTTACAACATGTCTGGATATATAGTAGGCCTGACTGGCGGTATTGGCAGCGGTAAAACCACTATCGCCAATTTATTTCATGATTTAGGTATACAAAGTGTTGATGCCGATCTGGTTGCGCGTGAAGTAGTGATGCCGGGAGAACCCGCTTTGGCAGCCATAGTGCAGCACTTTGGCGCTGGCATTTTGCAGCAAGACGGCCAACTGGACCGCGCAGTATTGCGAGCCAAAATCTTTGCTGATGAAACAGAAAAACAATGGCTCAATCAATTATTGCATCCGCTGATCCGCCAACGTCTGTTGCAGCAGTTACAGCAATGCACATCAAGCTATGCGTTGTTGATTGCCCCTTTGTTGCTGGAAAATAAGCTGCAAACTTATACAGACAGAGTGCTGGTTGTCGACGTGCCAGAAGAGCTACAGCTCTGTCGCACAGTGCAACGAGATCAAGTGCCAGCAGAACAAGTACAAAACATTCTGCAAAGCCAGATAGCCCGACCGGAGCGCTTGCGTCTGGCAGATGACGTGCTGCTTAATACAGTGCCGGTATTTGCGCTTCAACCACAAATACAGCAGCTACATAGTCGTTATCAGCAGTTTGCCAAGGAAAAACTAGCAAAAAGCTCTACTTAGGTTTATGGTAATGAACATTGTTAACAAATGTTTCAGATATGACTTCAATCATCTACGAACATCCGCTGAACGAAAAAGTACGCACCTATCTGCGGGTTGAGTACTTATTTCAGCAGGTCACTAAGTTGCTGCCACTGGAAACAGAATGGCAACAGCAGGGCTTTTTTACCTCATTGTTTTCGTTGATTGAAGTATTGGAACGCAATGATGTGCGGCCAGATCTGATCAAAGATGTGGAACGCTGCGAATCTGCTTTAGTGAACTGGTCGCGTCACCCTTCCATTTCAGATGAGATGCTGCAAAGCATGTTACAAAAAGCGGTGCGCCTGCAAAGTGAATTATTGCGTTGCGGAAAATTTGCCAATAGCTTAAAAGAAGATAAATTCCTTTCCCCGCTGCGCCAACGTTTTTTTATTCCAGGTGGCACCTGCTATTTTGATTTACCTCAGCTGCAATACTGGTTTTCTCAACCTCTGGCTCAACGT
The DNA here is from genome assembly GCF_003990335.1 of Rheinheimera mangrovi. NCBI lineage: Bacteria > Pseudomonadati > Pseudomonadota > Gammaproteobacteria > Chromatiales > Chromatiaceae > Rheinheimera > Rheinheimera mangrovi. Next base: position 3,963,903 of record NZ_CP034683.1, read on the forward strand.
AAAAAAGCAGCACAAGATTGGCTAGACCAATTGTCGCTGGTTGAAACTGCTATTTCTTATGTGCTGACCTTTATTCGAGAGCGCGGCCAATTTCAGCCATTAGTCGCAGAAAATGGTTTTTTCCAAAGTAATACCGAGCAGTTTGAATTACTGCGCATTGAGTACTCAATGGAATACCAGAGTTATCCTACTATTAGCGGTAACAGATACCGTTATGCCATACGTTTTATGCAGCTCTGCGACAGCTTAGGCCGCACCACAATGGATAAAGCTATTCCTTTTAAATTGGCTTGTTGTTAGATTGTATTAACTGCCTGACGGGCGGGGATAAACCACCGCCCCTACTATTTTCTCGCCTGAAATCCACAGTCTGCGGTACACTAGCGCACTTTTGAGTTTGCTTCCGGAGTACGCCTTATGGCCACTATCGTCAAATGCCCGACCTGCCAGAAAGAAGTCGTCTGGGGTCCAGAATCCGCTTTCCGGCCTTTTTGTTCTGACCGTTGCCGTTTAATAGATTTAGGCGCCTGGGCCAATGAAGAACACAAAATACCGGATAAAGGCCGTGCCGATTTGCCGCTCTCTGAGCAGCAATTAGAACAGTTAGAAAATGAGTTATTGGAACAAGATAACGAGTTTTTTAAATAAATTTTGTACTGTAGGGGCGACCTTTATGGTCGCCCGTCTACCCGTTCAAACCGATCCCAAATGACCATTAAGGCCGCCCGAATTCGGTCAATAACTTATCCAAAATAGGCTGATTGGCATCAGGGAACTGATACTGATGAAGCTCAGATAAAGGCACCCAGCGCACTGGCTGGCCTTCCAGACCTTTTGCTTCACCTTTAAACTCTTGCACCAGATGAATATCCAGCAACACTGTTTTTTCTGGGTACGCATACTGCAATTCAAACCAGGCAGTGGAGCCGGCAATATCCAGATCCACTTCCTCTTTCAGTTCACGGGCCAACGCTTGCGCTGTGGTTTCACCAGCTTCCACTTTGCCACCAGGAAACTCCCAGCGACCGCCCTGGTGCAATTTATCAGGACGCAAAGCTAACAACACTTCTTTGTCCTTTAAAATTACACCTACGGCGACGTGAACTACTTTGACAGTCATCAGTTAAACCAGCTTACCGTGACACTGTTTGTATTTTTTACCAGAACCACAAGGACAAGCGTCGTTACGACCTATCTTTTCCGCATCACGAAACACCGGAGCAGGGCTGCTTTGTGGAACCTCAGTAGCGACCTGCTCCATTTCTTCGTGCTGATACTGCATTTCTGTGCTTTCAGCTTTACGACGTTGATCTTCTACTGCATCCACATCTTCAGCGGCACGGATTTGCACCCGTGATAACACACCGACTACGTCCAGTTTCAGGTTGTCCAGCATGGTAGAGAACAACTCAAAAGCTTCACGCTTGTATTCTTGCTTCGGGTTCTTCTGCGCATAACCACGCAGGTTAATGCCCTGACGCAAGTGGTCCATCGCCGCCAGATGCTCTTTCCAGTGCGTGTCCAAGCTTTGCAGCATCACTGATTTTTCAAACTGACGCAGCACTGAAGGGCCAACCATATGCTCTTTCAGCTCATAGGATTTATCGACCACTTCGTGGATTTGCTCACGCAGTTTTTCTTCAAATAGCTTCTTATCGTCTGCTAACCATTTAGCGATAGGCATATCTATGGCGAAATCAGCGCGGAAACGGGCTTCTAAGCCTGGAATATCCCACATCTCGTCCAGAGACTGAGGCGGAATATATTGGTCCAGTACAGAGGCAACGACGTCGTGACGGATAGCTTTGATGGTTTCAGAGATATCGGCAGCATCCATCAGCTCATTACGCTGTTCGTACACCACTTTACGCTGATCGTTCGCTACGTCATCGAATTCCAGTAATTGCTTACGGATATCAAAGTTACGGGCTTCTACTTTACGTTGAGCGTTTTCAATAGCACGGCTGACCCATGGGTGTTCAATAGCTTCACCTGGTTCCATACCCAGTTTACGCATCATGCCGGCCATACGGTCTGAGGCAAAAATACGCATCAAGGCATCGTCTAACGATAAGTAGAAACGTGAAGAACCTGGGTCACCCTGACGACCTGAACGGCCACGTAACTGGTTGTCGATACGGCGCGATTCATGGCGTTCAGTACCAATGATATGTAAACCACCAGATTCGATGACTGCATCATGACGTTTTTGCCATTCGGCTTTTACCTGAGCAATTTGCTCTGCACTGGCATCCGCGCCTAATGTGGCCAATTCAGCCTGCAAGTTACCACCCAACACTATATCTGTACCACGACCGGCCATATTGGTCGCAATGGTCACAGTACCAGGCTGACCAGCCTGAGCAATAATTTGTGCTTCGTTGGCGTGGAACTTAGCGTTTAATACCTGATGCGGAATTTTAGCGTCGAGTAGCAATTTTGACAGATACTCAGAACTCTCAATTGAAGCTGTACCGACCAGAATAGGACGCTTCAGTGCTCGGTTCTCTTCAATGTCTTTGATAATGGCCTGATACTTTTCTTCCACTGTCAGATAGACCAAATCGGCCATATCTTTACGCACCATAGGTCTGTTGGTTGGAACTACTATAGTTTCAAGGCCATAAATAGACTGGAATTCAAAAGCTTCAGTGTCCGCTGTACCTGTCATACCAGCCAGTTTGTCGTATAAACGGAACAGGTTCTGGAAAGTGATAGATGCTAAAGTCTGGTTTTCATGGTTAATATGCACACCTTCTTTGGCTTCAATAGCCTGGTGCAAGCCTTCAGACCAACGACGGCCTTCCATAGTACGGCCAGTATGCTCATCAACAATAACTATTTCGTTATCTTTGATCACATAGTCCACGTCTTTCTTAAACAGGTTGTGCGCGCGTAAAGCAGCATAGGTATGGTGCAACAGAGTAATGTTGGCCGCAGAGAATAAAGAATCGCCCGGTTGGATTAAGCCCAGCTCCTGTAGAATTTCTTCGACACGGATTTGACCGAGCTCCGTCAGATAAATTTGTTTGGCTTTTTCGTCAATGGTGAAGTGACCATCGCCCATAGCGCCTTCTTCATCTTCTTTTTCCTGCTTAACAAGCTGAGGCACTACAGTGTTAATCACACGGTACAGCTCAGAGCTATCTTCAGCCTGGCCAGAAATAATCAGCGGCGTGCGGGCTTCGTCTATTAAAATAGAATCCACTTCATCGATAATGGCGTAGGCCAAATGGCGCTGCACCCGTTCAATAGCGGAGAAAGCCATATTATCGCGCAGGTAATCAAAGCCAAATTCGTTGTTAGTACCGTAGGTAATATCAGCGTTATAAGCAGCTTGTTTGTCCAGGTGTCCCATGCCAGGCACGTTAACACCGACAGTTAAGCCTAAGAAATCAAATAAAGGCGCGTTGGTTTCAGCATCACGACGGGCTAAGTAATCGTTGACAGTAATGACGTGCACAGACTGGCCACTTAAAGCATTTAAGTAAGCCGGCAAGGTTGCGGTTAAAGTTTTACCTTCACCCGTACGCATCTCAGAAATTTTGCCCTGATGCAGCACAATACCGCCGATCAACTGTACATCAAAATGGCGCATCTTGAAGATACGTTTACTGGCTTCACGCACTGTAGCAAAAGCTTCTGGTAATAAATCATCCAGCGTAGCGCCATCTGCAAAGCGTTGTTTAAATTCCGCCGTTTTTAATTTGAGTTGTTCGTCAGACAGGTCAACAAAAGAAGCTTCCAGACTATTAATCAGATCAACCGTTTTTTTCAATTTTTTTAAGTAACGATCATTACGGCTACCAATTAATTTGGCGAAAAATTTTCCAAACATTTTATAAATACCACTTCTTGGTTGAGACTCAATCCGAGTCCGGCCTGAGCCTTATTTTATCCGGCTGACCTGAAGCTCTGGCCTCAGTTCAGCCGCTATATATTATTGGATACGGCGATTAACAAACATCATAGGGTCAATTTGTTGACCATTTTTCAGCACTTCGTAATGTACATGTGGGCCTGTGGAACGGCCTGTGCTGCCCATAATGGCAACTTCCTGGCCTTTGGTCACCATCTGTCCAACCTGAACAGTGGTTGCCTGAGCATGGGCATAACGGGTGCGATACCCATCACTATGCTCAATTTCAACCATTTTACCGTAGCCAAAACGTTCTCCAGCCCAGGTTACAATACCACCTGCTGTAGCAAAAATAGAATCGCCTTCTTTACCTGCAAAATCTACCCCACGGTGCACTGCGGGTTCACCACTAAAGGGGTCACTGCGCACCCCAAAACTCGACGACAAGTAACCACTTAATACAGGACGGCCGGATAACTGGACGCTTTTTCCTATATGGTGATTCAGGTCCAGAGATTCAAGCATGGCAAAGCGGGTTTGCTCTGATTGCAGGTTTTGCTCCAGCTCGTTGAGTTGTAACAACACCGCATTCAGCTCAGCCAGACTAATTTCAGTAGGCGTTTGCGAAGGGCCGCCCATAGCAGGGGCCTCATGCAGATTAAATTCTTCAGTCGATAAATTAGCAGCGTCAATTAAGCGCTCACCCACCATATTCAGTCGGTTGACTTGTGCCTGCAGCGTGGCGACTTTGGAGGTTAACGCAGCTAGCTGGTTTTCAGCGCGGCGGCGAATATCAGCAATTTCTTCTGTTTCTGCAGCACGACTTAACTGCACTTTTTCAAGTTCAGCATTACCTTGCTGAAACAGATTAGCAAAAGCGGCTCCTGCACCAGACGCAATACAAAACAGTAAGACGGCCGTGACTGTCAGTTGCGATGGCGTACTGCCAAAGCTGAAGTGGCGATGTCGGCCACGATAGAAAACTGTTACACTCATGCAACCTCAGTATAAATTCATAAGTTAAGATGGCGCGCTATTCTCAGAAACCAGTGGATCTAAGTCAGTTGCTGCAACAAAGCTCTTTGTTGTCGACCATGCAGCACGCCGATCTGTTGCGCCAACTTAATACCGAATTAGCGCAGTTTCTGCAACTGGATCCATCCGGTTTTTGCAAAATTAGTACCATAAAAGCTGGTCGCTTAGTTATTTTATGCCAATCACCCGCCTGGGCGACCCGGCTGAAAATGCAAAGAGAGGCCATTCTAGACAATTTTCGCCAGAAAATCTTGCCGGATTTGGCAGGAATCGACATTGAGGTGTCGCCTAATACCCAGCTGCAATATGTCAAAGCGGAAGAAATCAAAACTGACGGACCTAAAATCTCTGAACAAGCGGCGGTGTATTTACTGGCTTTAGCACAAAACAGTGAAGGTGAGTTAAAGCAGAAACTACAAAGGTTGGCAGGGTTAGCCCAAAAAAACTCAACGCCGACATCTGAGTAGGGGCGTGGGCTTGTCCCCGCCCGTCTCAAATTTCAAACCAATGCCGTTGACGTGCGGCACGCAGTAAACAAAGCTGCAGCTTCAAGTACGACTGATTTAAGCAAGTTGTGGTGCCAAGTATGATATCGGCATTTGCGCTTCTTTATCGAAGCTGACAAATTCCCAGTTCGCCTGTTCAGCAAGTACTGCAGACAATAACTGATTATTTAAAGCGTGACCCGTTTTATAAGAACGGAACTCGCCCAGAATGCTGTAACCGGCCATATATAAATCACCGATTGCATCCAGAATTTTGTGTTTGATAAATTCGTCTTCGTAACGCAGACCATCCTGGTTTAACACCCGGAACTCATCCAGCACGACGGCGTTATCAAAACTGCCGCCTAATGCCAGATTATTGGCGCGTAAATACTCAATGTCCTGCAGGAAACCAAAAGTACGGGCGCGGCTGATGTCTTTAATAAAAGACGAAGCGGAGAAGTCGAGCTTCATGCGCTGTTTGGTTTCAGAAATCACAGGGTGATCGAAGTCGATGGCAAAATCCATACGGAAACCGTGGTGTGGCACAAACTCAGCCCACTTGTCACCGTCTTCAACCCGTACTTTTTGCTTAATGCGGATAAACTTTTTGGCTTTTTTCTGTTCGCTGATACCGGCTTCCAGTAACAGATAAACAAAAGGGTTGGCACTGCCATCCATAATAGGAATTTCAGCAGAGTCGACTTCGATAAACAAGTTATCTATACCTAATCCAGCCACTGCAGCCATTAAATGCTCAGTGGTGGACAGGCGTACGCCTTCGTCGTTGATCAAACACGTACACATCACAGTGTCGCCCACTAATTCAGGGGTGACTTTAAAATCAACGATCGGGTTCAGATCGACACGCCGGAATACAATACCGGTATTATCAGGAGCAGGCCGGAGAGTAAGCGTAACCTTTTCTCCCTTGTGTAAACCTACCCCGATCGAGCTGATTGATTTTGTAATGGTACGTTGTTTAATCATATTTTTTCCTGTTCAAATATTGAACAAATCCAAAATGGCGGCGAAGCATAACACAGCTGACCAGCTATGCCAACCTTTGAGCCTTTTGTAAGCTGACTAAAAATTAGTCAGCTTGTTTACGCAAAAACGCAGGAATATCGAAAATATCGATGTTCGCTTGTTTCTCCGCAACTGGCTTACTTTGCACAGCAGGGGCTTCTAATTGAGCCTGTGACATGTCACGAGCTGCGTTGCCCTGATGGTGAGCATAGCTTGTACCAGCATTGCCATAAACGTGCGCTGAACGCACTGGTTCATGACGGTGATTTGGCACCAGACTGATATCAGGCTTACGCTCTGCACCTATACCTGTGGCAACCACAGTGACACGCAGTTCGTCAGACATATCAGGATCAATAACAGCACCAACAACCACAGTCGCATTTTCGGAAGCAAAAGCTTTGACTGCATTACCTACAGTTTCAAACTCTTCAATACTGATATCAAGGCCAGCAGTGATATTCACCAGAATACCCTTAGCGCCTGATAAATCAATATCTTCCAGTAATGGGCTGGAAATGGCTTGTTCAGCAGCTTCTTCAGCACGGTCAGGACCTGAAGCGCGGCCAGTACCCATCATCGCAGTGCCCATCTCAGACATTACGGTGCGCACGTCGGCGAAGTCGACGTTAATCAGACCTGGACGGGTGATCAGCTCTGCAATACCTTGCACCGCACCTAACAGCACGTTGTTCGCCGCTTTGAATGCATCCAGCAAGCTGGTGCCTTTGCCTAAGACTTTTAATAACTTGTCGTTAGGAATGGTGATTAATGAGTCAACATGTTTTGCCAGCTCAGCAATACCTTCGTCTGCATAAGCAGAACGCTTTTTGCCTTCGAACGGGAATGGCTTAGTCACCACAGCCACAGTCAGAATACCCATTTCACGTGCTACTTCAGCCACTATTGGAGCAGCACCAGTACCAGTACCACCGCCCATACCGGCAGCGATAAAGATCATGTCCGCGCCTTGCAGCGTTTTCTTGATGGTTTCACGGTCTTCTTCTGCTGACTTACGACCTACTTCAGGGTTAGCACCGGCGCCTAAACCTTTAGTTACACCAGCACCCAGTTGCAGAGTCATATGGGCAGATGAATTACGCAGTGCCTGCGCATCCGTATTAGCCGCAATAAATTCAACACCTTCGATGTTGCTTGCAACCATATACTCAACAGCGTTGCCGCCACCACCACCAACACCTATGACTTTAATGACAGCTTCTTCGCTGTGGTTTTCCATTAACTCAAACATAGCTCTCTCTCCGTTTTAGTACGCTTACTCAAAAAAGTTAAAATTCGCCTTTAAACCAGCTGGTGAGTCGTTTCACCATGCCGCCGACCGACTCGCGGGCAGCGACAGCTTTTTTCTGCTGGGTCCGCATGTCTTTTCCATAAATCAGTAAACCCACTACGCTGGCGTAGGCCGGGTCCTGTACATATTCTCTTAACCCTGTAATGCCTATCGGATAACCCAACCGCACTGGCATCTGGAAAATATCTTCGGCAAACTCGATAGCACCTTCCATTTTGGCTGTGCCACCTGTCAGCACTATGCCTGCGGCAATTTGCTCTTCCAGACCAGAGCTGCGGATCTCTTCCAGCACCAGTTCAAACAATTCCTGGTAGCGTGGCTCTACTACTTCAGCCAGGGTATGACGTGACATGCTGCGGGCTGGACGACCACCCACACTTGGCACTTCAATATTTTCTTCTTTACCGACCATGCTGCGCAGGGCACAGGCATATTGCACCTTAATGTCTTCTGCATGCCCCAAAGGAGTGCGGAAAATCTTGGCAATATCGCTGGTGACCTGATTACCAGCCACAGGGATCACGGCGGTATGGCGCAAAGCACCATTGGTAAAAACTGAAATATCTATAGTGCCGCCGCCCATATCGACCACGCAGACACCCAGTTCTTTTTCGTCATCCGTCAGCACCGCATAGCTGGATGCCAAAGAAGAGAAAATCAGCTGGTCAACATGCAGCTCGCAGCGCTCAGCACATTTTTCGATATTTTTTGCCATATCATTAGCGCAGGTGATGATGTGAGCCTTGGCTTCCATCCGCACCCCAGACATGCCGATTGGGCTTTTAATGCCTTCCTGCATGTCGACTGAAAATTCCTGTGGCAGCACATGCAACATGCGACGCTCAGCCGAGATAGGCACAGACTTAGCGGCATGGATCACGTTGATCACATCTTCAGCTGTCACTTCGGCGTCATTTATAGGCACCATGCCACTTTCGTTCTGACAACGAATATGTTTGCCGGTAATGCCTAAATACACAGAAGACACGCGGCAATCAGCCATCAGTTCAGCTTCTTCCACGGCGCGGCGCACAGACTGCACCACCAGGTTCAGATCGTTGACACCACCTTTATCCATACCACGGGACACGTGAGTACCTACTCCAACAATACTTAACTGATTGTCAGAGGTAATCTCGCCCACTAAGGCTTTAACCTGTGCTGTGCCTATATCTAAGCCAACGATAAGATCACGTTCTGTCGACTTTGTCATCTTGTTCTCTTTGTTCTGGCGCTTCGACCCAACGTACAGCGACGCCTGTGTCATAACGCAAATCAACTTCGGCGACTGCCTGAGTTTTATGTTTACTAATCACAGGGTACAAATCGATAAACCGCTGCACCCGCTTTGCCGTATCTTCCCGGCCCAGAGTCAATTGAATGCCCTCTGCTAAATTCAGTCGCCAGGCCTGACGGGCTGACACTGTGAGTCCTGTTGCCGCATGCTGATGGACAGTCAGCATTTGATTCAATTGATTGAACATGGTCAGTGCATCCTGCTCGGCCCCGTCCGGACCTTGTAACTTTGGCAATGGCTGCTTTAGTTCAGCGACAGGAGCGACAAAGATCTGACCTTGTTGATTGAGTAAATACTGGTCATTCCATACCGCGACTGGCTTATGTTCAGTCACCACCACCACGAGCGTATCAGGCCATTGTTTGCGCACGGCTGCCTGAGCTACCCAGGGTTGTTGCTGCAGAAACAGCTGCACCTGATCCACGTTCAAATTAAAAAAGTTACCCAGATACTGTTGTTGCAGCTTTTGGTTTAAATCTGCAGCTTCAATCTGAGAAAAATCGCCATAAACCTTCACTTGCTGTATAGGTGCACTTTGTTGATCCTGACTCCAGAGCCAGATCTGATAACCTAACCAGCAGACAAACCAAACGGAAAAACAGAAAAACAGCACGCCAGCCCAAAAGGCTTTGTTGATAGGTGCTTTGACTGTCTTGCCGTTTTTTGTCATAAGGTCTGTTCTAAAATTTGTAAAACTAACTGCTCAAAACTTAAACCCGCTGCTTTAGCTGCCATAGGCACCAATGACTTTTCCGTCATGCCAGGCACAGTATTCACTTCCAGCAGATAAAAATTACCCTGCTCGTCCAGCATTGCATCAACACGGCCCCAGCCTGACGCACCAACAGCAGTAAAGGCAGCAGCTGCAACTTGTTGCAAAAAGGCAGTCTGCTCGGCTGTTAAAGGCGCAGGACAAAGGTATTCAGTGCTATTGGACTGATACTTGGCTTCATAGTCATAAAAAGAGCGGGGAGTACGCATTTCAACGATAGGCAAAGCCTTACCGTTTAATACGGTCACGGTAAATTCACGGCCCTGGATCCACTGTTCAACCAGTACATCCGAATCGTATTTGGTTGCTACCACCAATGCCTGTTCCAGTTCTTCGGCTGTGCTTGCTGCACTCATGCCGATACTGGACCCTTCATTTGCTGGTTTCACCATCACTTTACCAGCTAACTGCTGCAAAATATCCTGATAATTCAGTTGTTTTCCGGCTTCAGCCACTAAAAATTTTGCCGTAGGTAACCCTTGTGCCTGAAACAGCCATTTGCAGCGGATTTTATCCATCGCCAGGGCAGAACCTAAGACGCGGCTACCAGTGTAAGGTAAGCCCATCAATTGCAACGCACCTTGCATAGTACCGTCTTCACCACCACGGCCATGCAGCACTATAAATACACGATCAAAACCAGCTGCAGTGAGAGCACTTAGCGGCTGATCTTTGGGATCAAAAGCATGGGCGTCGACACCTTGTTTTTGCAAGGCAGCCAGCACAGCGGCCCCTGAACGTAACGACACTTCACGTTCTGCCGAGGTTCCACCAAACATCACTGCTACTTTGCCAAATTTGCGGCTCATACTTCAAGCTCCCTCGTTTGGTTTTAATGCAGAAATTGCTAATTTAGCAGCCGCCAGTTGTTTGGCCAGCGCACCTATATTGCCAGCGCCTTGAGTCAGCAGCACATCACCGTCCTGCAACACATCAGCTAAAGCAGCAGGCAGGTCTGCAGGGCTTGCCACATAAATAGGATCCAGCTGACCGCGGGCACGAATAGAGCGGCATAAACTACGGCTGTCAGCACCTGGAATAGCGGCTTCGCCTGCGGCATACACCTCAAGCAATAACAATAAATCGACAGAAGACAGTACTTTGGCGAAGTCTTCGTATAAATCACGGGTTCTGGTGTAACGGTGTGGCTGATAGGCCATGACGATACGGCGCTCCGGCCAGGCGTTACGTGCTGCCGCTAAAGTGGCAGCGACCTCGCTTGGATGGTGGCCATAGTCATCGACCAGCAGCACTTTGCCACGGCCTGTCTCAAACTCACCGTATTGTTCAAAGCGACGGCCTATACCTTCGAATTTTTTCAGCGCGGCTAAAATGGAATCCGTTGCTATGCCTTCATCTTTGGCCACAGCAAAAGCTGCGGTCGCATTTAATGCATTGTGACGACCGGCTAAATTCAGCTCAATCTGGCTGGCAACGCCGTTTTTATCGGTAATAACAAAATGGCTTTGAGTTCCGGTCTGGCCGAAGTCACTGATGACATAATCCGCATCTTCGCTAAAACCATAGGTAATAACAAAACGGCCAATTTGTGGGATCAACTCACGCACTACAGCATCATCGATACACATCACGGCGACACCATAAAATGGCAGGTTATGGCAAAACTCCAGATAGGTGGCTTTCATTTTGTCAAAGTCACCCTGATAGGTTTCCATATGATCAGGTTCGATATTGGTGATCACAGACGCCATAGGCTGCAAATGCAGGAAAGAAGCATCGCTCTCATCCGCTTCGGCAATTAAATAGCGGCCAGCACCTAAACGAGCATTGGTGCCTGCAGAATTCAGTAAGCCACCGATCACAAAAGTAGGATCAGTACCAGCTTCGGCAAAAATAGAAGCGATTAAGCTGGTGGTGGTGGTTTTACCATGGGTACCGGCAATAGCAATACCATGGCGGAAACGCATTAATTCGGCCAGCATTTCAGCGCGGCGCACCACCGGAATTCGATGTTCAATAGCAGCAGCTACTTCCGGGTTATCGGTTTTAATAGCGCTGGAAACCACAACAACGCTTGCACCTTCGATGTTTTCAGCTTTATGGCCAATCACAATGCAGGCACCTAAAGCTGCTAAACGGTCTACCACAGGGTTTGGCGCTATATCTGAACCCGAAACTTTATAACCTTCATTGACTAATACTTCGGCAATACCACCCATACCAGCGCCGCCGATCCCAACGAAGTGGATCCGCTCTACCCTGCGCATTGCATTTTTGTTTTGTTGGTTGCTCATTTAGTCTTACCTATCACTTCACCACAGACTCTAACAACTTGTTCTGCGGCATCATCTATTGCTGTTCTGCGGGCATTATTTGCCAAATGACGCAGTGCACTTTTGTCCTGCAACCAGGACTGGAGTAAAGGCAACAACGCACCTTTACTGAATTCGCTTTGTGGCAGTAACACTGCCCCTTGTTTTTGCACTAACCAACTGGCATTCGCCGTCTGATGATCATCAATAGCCGACGGCAAAGGCACAAAAACTGCAGCTACGCCGGCACAAGCCACTTCAGAGACTGTTAAAGCACCAGCGCGGCAAATCACTAAATCAGCCCAGGTGTAAGCCGCAGCCATATCTTCAATAAATGCACTGGCACTGGCCTTTAATTCAGGTAAAGCCGCATAGGCCTGTTGCACCTGAGTCTCCATTGCTTTACCCGTCTGGTGACGTATTTCTAACTGACCAAACTGCGCCGCCTTCGCAAACAAAGCCGGTAAGTGCTGATTAAAGACCTGGGCGCCTAAACTGCCACCGACCACCAGCACTTTTAAATTTGGTGTTGGCGCCTGTAGTTGTTTTTGGCCAGATACAGCCAGTACTTCTGCACGTACCGGATTACCTACTACTAACCTGTCTTTGCGATCAGCAAAGGCCTGCGGAAAAGCCACTAATACTTTTTTCGCGATACGGGCCAACAATCTGTTGGTGGTGCCTGCAACTGCATTTTGCTCATGCACTATTAAAGGTTTGCCCGCTAACCAAGCGGCTAAACCACCTGGACCACTGGCATAACCGCCAAAACCTAACACCAGTTCTGGATTCAGTTGCTTGACTAAAGCACGGGCCTGACTGATGGAGCGCAATAACATCAGCGGCGCTTTGACTAAGCTTTTTAAACCTTTACCCCGTAAACCGGCCACAGCAATACTGTGGAATGGAAAACCAAACTGTGGCACTAAAGTCGCTTCCATCCGATCCGCTGTACCCAGCCAATGGATGGCCCAGCCTTGTTGCTTTAACAATTCAGCCACAGCTTTAGCCGGGAAAATATGGCCACCAGTGCCGCCAGCCATAATCAGCGCTGTTTTTTGCTGTTTGTCAGTAGTCTGCATCAGCTCAGGCATGAGGACCTCCGCTGATAGCGTGACGACCTTTGAGTCGCACTTCAAAATCAATACGGAGTAACAAAGCGGCTGCGACCAGCATAATGATTAAACTACTGCCACCTGAACTGACAAAAGGCAAAGTTAAACCTTTAGTCGGTAACACACCGCTGGCAACACCTACATTTACACAGGTTTGAAAACCTATCCAAATCGCTAATGCATAGGCTAAAAAGCCGTGGAAACTCATGCCTTTAAATAAGGCTTTATTGCCAATCCATAAAGCACGGCTGACCAGTAAAAACAGCAAACTTAGAACCACAAACACACCAATCAGGCCTGTTTCTTCTGCAATCACCGCAAAGATAAAGTCGGTATGAGCTTCTGGTAAATACTCCAGCTTTTGCACGCTGTTACCAAGGCCCTGACCAAACCAGCTGCCCCGGCCAAAAGCCATCAAAGATTGTGTGAGCTGATAACCACTGCCAAAAGGGTCGGCCCAAGGGTCTAAAAACGAAGTCACACGACGCCAGCGGTATTCGCTGTATAAAATCAGCACACCAATAGCTGCAAGACCTGTGAAAATTAAGCAGAAGAATTGCCATAACTTAGCGCCTGCCAAAAACAGCAACACCACAGAAGTGGCAAACATCACAATGACGGTTCCAAGGTCTGGTTGCATCAGCAGTAAAACGGCCAGGATAAACATAATGATCAAAGGTTTGATAAAGCCTTTGATGTTTTCCCGCACTTCTTCATGCTTACGAACCAGGTAGCTGGACAAGTAGACAAAAAAGAATAATTTAGCTGGTTCAGCAGCCTGAATATTGATTGGGCCTAACGCCAGCCAACGGGTGGAACCATTAACATTACGTCCGACTAACAACACCGCAATCAACAAAACCAAAGCCAACATCAGCAATAAAATATTGGTGTTATGCCACCAGGACACAGGTACATTGAGTACCACATAGGCAGCTGCTATACCTATCACCAGATACACCAGATGACGAATAGTAAAATGCATTGGGTTGCCATATAAGCGTTCAGCCACGGGCACTGAAGCACTGGTGACCATAATAATGCCAACACCTAATACTAAGACCAGTAGCACCAAAAACAGTTTGTCATAACTGTTGGCTTCGTCACGTTGCCACCACTGCGTTATGGCTTCAATGGGTGAAGGGATCAGGTTCAGCAGCATTTGCTTCATAACCACACCTTCTGCACCGCTGCGGCAAACTGCTGGCCACGGTCTTCGTAATTTTTAAACATATCTAAGCTGGCACAGGCTGGTGACAGCAATACCAAATCATTGGCTGTGGCCAGTTGAGCCGCAGTTTTTACTGCAGCCATTAAATCTTTCACTTCAAAGCTACCCGCTTTCAGCGCAGCTATAGCAGGACCGTCCTGGCCTAAAGTAATTAAATGATCGACATCATTATTCAGCACTGTGGCCAATTCGCTGAAATCAGCGCCCTTGCCATCACCACCTGCTATTAAAATCAGTTTGCCTGAAACTTCAGGACGTAACCCTGCAATAGCTGCCAGAGTAGCGCCTACGTTGGTGGCTTTGGAGTCGTTGACCCAACGCACAGCTTTATGGTCCAGCACTAACTGGCAACGGTGCGGTAATGAGGTAAAGGTCTGCAGCGCTTTGACTAAGCCTTCACGGCTTGCACCAGCCGCTAAAGCTAAAGCGCAGCTTGCCAGGGCATTAAACTGATTATGCAAACCCACTATGGTCATATCGCGCACTGGCATCAAAGGCTCGCCCTGCACTAACAACCAGCTTTCGCCCTGATACTGAACCACGCCGTAGTCAGAACCTGCTAAATCTAAAGCCAGAGCAGGCACCGGAGTTTTTGGTGTAGTTAAGCAATCAGCTTTATTGTAAATCGCCAGATCTGTGCCCTGATACACCCGTTGTTTGGACGCAGCATAAGCGGCCATAGTGCCGTATCTGTCCATATGATCTTCAGTCACATTTAAAATACAGGCCGCTTTGCTTTTTAAAGAATGAGTGGTATCCAACTGGAAGCTCGATAGCTCCAGTACAAATACATCAGCATCACTTTGCAGCGCATCCAGAATTGGCAAACCAATATTGCCGGCTGCAATAGCATGTAAGCCGGAACATTGCAGCATATGAGCAGTTAAGCTGGTGACGGTCGACTTGCCATTGGCACCGGTAATAGCCAGCACAGGTTTCTGGTTTTGTAGTGCAAACAGCTCGACATCGCCTATCAGATGAGCACCTTGTGCTAAAGCAAAACGTATAGCCGGATGTTTAGGATCTAAGCCTGGGCTGACCACCAACACATCCATATGAGCTAAACGGTTGGCGTCCAGTTCACCTAAATAAATGCCGTCCACTTTGTCGACTGGGATCTGCTCCAATTCAGATACCTTTAAACGGGTATCCATCAGCACAGGTTTTACACCTTGTTTCAGCAAAAAGCGTACTGTGGCCAGACCTGAAAGGCCTAGTCCTATCACAGCAACACGTTTTCCCTGGAACAACTTAGCGTTCATGTTTTATCTCAGTTTTAAAGTAGCTAAACCAATCAGCACAAAAATGACCGACAAAATCCAGAACCGCACAATAACGCGTGGTTCAGGCCAGCCTTTTAATTCGTAATGGTGGTGAATAGGCGCCATACGGAAAATCCGCTGGCCACGCAATTTGTAAGAACCAACCTGCAAAATCACAGACACTGTTTCCATCACAAAAACACCGCCCATAATAAAGAGCACAATTTCCTGACGGACTAAAATGGCAATCACGCCTAAAACAGCACCTAAAGCTAAAGAACCTACATCGCCCATAAAGACCTGAGCCGGATAGGTATTAAACCAAAGGAAACCCAGGCCTGCGCCGACTAAAGCAGCACAAACCACCACCAGTTCACTGGCGTGTGGCAAATAAGGAATATTCAGATAAGTGGCAAAATTCACGTTACCGCTGGCATAAGCGATGATGGCAAACGCAAAGGCCACCATAATGGTTGGCACTATGGCTAAACCGTCCAAACCATCGGTTAAATTCACCGCGTTGCTGGTACCCACAATGACGAAATAACACAAAGCAATGAAGATAAAACCCAACTGTGGCAGCACATCTTTTATAAATGGCACCACTAAACTGGTTTCGGCCGGACGTTCTGCCGAGGCGTACAGGAAAAATGCGATAACGATGGCAAACAAGGACTGCCAGAAGTATTTCCATTTAGCGATTAAGCCTTTTGGATCTTTACGTACAACTTTGCGGTAGTCGTCGATAAAACCAATCCAGCCAAAACTGATCAGGGTAAAAATCACCACCCAGACGTACTTATTGGCCAAATCAGCCCATAACAAAATACTGGTCAGCACTGAACCTAAAATCAGCAAACCACCCATAGTTGGAGTGCCTTTTTTCGAGAAATGGCTTTGTGGGCCATCATCACGTACAGTTTGACCAATTTGTAATTGTTGTAACTTAGCTATTAGCTTGGGGCCAAAATAAAGGCTCAGCATTAAGGCGGTTAAAATACCCAGAATAGACCTGAAAGTCAGGTAACTGAATACGTTAAAGGCATTGATATATTGAGTTAAATACTCGGCTAACCACACTAACATGAGCTGATCTCCTGCTGACATCTTTCTAGCAAGTCCTGCACCACCAATTCCATTTTGGCGCTGCGCGAACCTTTGACCAGTACGGTGCTACTCGACTGTTCATCAAGGATCGGGCTTAACTTTTGGATCAGTTGCTGACGGGAACTAAAATGGGCCCCTTGGCCGTTAAATAAATCACTGGCGCTCTGTGATAACACACCCAAGGTGAATAACAGATTAATTCCCTTTTGTTTGGCGTATAAACCTACTTCTTCATGGTACAAACGGGCATCAGCGCCCAGTTCACCCATATCGCCAAACACCAGTACTCTGAAACCAGGGTAAGTTGCTAACAAGTCGATAGCCGCCTTAGTGGATTCAGAGTTCGCGTTGTAGGTATCGTCAATCAGACGTAATTTGTCGCTGGCGACTGTGACATTAATGCGGCCTTTGACTGGCTTCATTGCAGCTAAACCTAACTGCACATCGGTCAGGCTGGCACCTAAAGTCAAAGTAGCAGCTGCTGCAGCCAACGCATTGGCCACATTATGTTTGCCAGGCAACACCAGCTGAATAAAAATGCGGCCTTGTGGACAAACTAAATCAAAGCTGGCACAGCCCTGTTCATTCAGCACTATATGTTCAGCGGTAAAATCGGCTGCCTGAGTGCTGCTGAAGGTCAATACAGTTTTATCCTGCAGACGCTTTAACCAGTAATCAGAAAACTCGCTGTCCAATGGCACTATAGCAACGCCATCGACACCTAAAGAGCCATAAATTTCACCTTTGGCACGAGCCACGCCAAACAAGTCACCAAAACCTTCCAGATGAGCTGCAGCTACATTAGTGATAATAGAGACTTCAGGCTTCACTAACGAAGAAGTGTAGGCAATTTCGCCTAAATGATTGGCGCCCAACTCCATCACAGCGTACTGGTGCTGCTCTGTTAAACGTAATAAGGTTAAAGGCGCACCAATATCGTTGTTAAAGTTGCCTGCTGTCGCCAGTACATCGCCTATACGGTCTAAAATGGCCGCCATCATTTCTTTGACTGTGGTTTTGCCTACACTGCCGGTCACAGCAACAGACTTAGGATTGACCTTTTGCTTTACAGCTGCGCCCAAAGCCCCTAAAGCTAAACGGGTGTCGGCGACAATTATTTGCGGCACTGCCAGATCCAGCTGTTGTTCCACAATCAAAGCGACTGCGCCGTTTCTAACCACATCAGAGGCAAACTGATGACCATCAAAATTCGGGCCTTTTAAGGCGATAAATAAATCACCCTGATTAATATTGCGGCTATCTGTACTGACGCTTTGAATTTGAATATCTGCGCCAACCAGTTGTCCCTGCACTAATTGTGCTATTTCTTTTGTTTGTAAAGGGATCATAAAGCAGTCTCCGTCACCAGTTGTAGGACAAAGGCACGTTCGTCGTAGGGTAAAACTTCATGGCCAATGATTTGATAATCTTCATGGCCTTTACCGGCGATCAAGACCAGATCACCAGCTTTGGCTTGTTCTAAAGCGGTGCGTATCGCCGTTTTACGATCGGGGCTCAGCTGATATTGCTGTTGGGTGCAACCTGCAGCTATATCCAGACAAATGGCCATCACATCTTCAGTGCGGGGATTGTCCGCAGTAATAATGACTTGATCCGCTAAACGTTCAGCTATAGCACCCATTAAAGGTCGTTTGCCTTTGTCGCGGTCACCACCACAACCAAACACCACCCAAAGTTGGCCCTGACAATGGTTACGAACTGCTAGTAAAGTTTGCTCCAGCGCATCAGGCGTATGGGCATAATCCACCACAGCCATCACTTTGCGCTCGGCCTGATAAAACTGTTCGATACGGCCAGGTACACTGCTCAACTGCTCTGCAGCAGCAACTAAAGCCTCAAAGCTATGACCTAATTGCAGCATGGCGCCCAAAGCAGCCAATACGTTTTGAATATTAAATTCGCCCAGCACTTTTAGTGGCAACAGCTGTTGGCCTAAATGGCTGCTTAAGCGGAACTGATAACCCAGTGGAGTGATTTCCAGTTGGTCGTAAGCCAGATACTCACTATAGCCCTGGCAATCTATGAGCTGACCATAAGCCAGCACAGGCAGAGTGCAGCCAGCAGCTAATTGGCGGCCGAAGTCATCGGAAACATTAATCACAGCTTTTTTGGCTAAATCCGCTTTAAACAACAAAGCCTTGGCTTCGCCGTACGCTTGCATAGTGCCGTGATAATCCAGGTGATCGCGGGTTAAATTGGTAAACACCGCCACTTCAAACTGCAAGCCCGCCACACGCTGTTGCACTAAGGCATGAGAGGACACTTCCATCGCCACCAGCGAACAGCCTTTGGCAGCTTCGGCGGACAGAATACGGTGAATATCCACCAGATGTGGTGTGGTGTTATTTAATGGCGTCAGGCTGCGGTAATCGCCATAGCCCAAAGTGCCAATCACAGCAGCTTGTTGCTCTAACAACACCGCCAGTTGATTGACAAAAATAGCAGTACTGGATTTACCGTTGGTGCCGGTAATACCCACAAGTTGCTGCGCCTGATGTGGATAAAAAGCAGCGGCTAAAGCGCTCAGCAATTCAACTAGCTTAGGGACAACCACAATGCGCTCATCATCCAAAGTGCTCTGAGTATCCGTCAGCACCAACACAGCGCCGGCTGCTAAGGCTTTTTCAATAAACTGATTGCCATGAGTTTTAGTACCAGGCAGCGCCAGAAACACATCACCTTTTTGTACTTCTGAACTATTGATGCGTAAATGCTGTAATGGCAAAGCTGCCACAGAAGTTGGCAGTTGGATTGCAAAAGGAGTCAGCCACAGCTGTAGTGAGTTAGCCTGCATTGGGCCCCCCACTGACTTTGGTAATACGGCTATCGTTGGCATCAGGCGCAATATTTAATAATTGCAACGCGGCACCCGATACAGCAGAGAATACCGGAGCTGCGACTTCACCACCGTAATAATAATCGCCGCTTGGTTCGTTGATAATCACCACCACTGCAATACGAGGGTTTGAAATAGGCGCTATACCGGCAAATGAGCCAATGTAATCATCGCTGTAGCCACGGATGCCAGCTTTTTTCGCAGTGCCTGTTTTACCACCGACACGATAACCCGGTACTGCAGCTTTTTTCGCGCTGCCGCCAGGGCCTACTACAGCTTCTAACATGGCGACCATATTGTCGGCATTCTGTTCGCTGACGACGCGTTCACCCAAAGGCTTTTTATCAATTTTGAAAATGGACAAGGGGTAAGACACACCGCCATTGGCTATGGTGGCGTAAATACGGGCAAGTTGTACTGCGTTGACAGTAAAACTATAACCAAAAGAAATTGTGGCTAACGCATGTTCACCCCAACGACGTTGCTCACGTAATACACCCGGAGTTTCGCCCGCCAGGCCTAAACCCGTTTCTGAGCCGACCCCCATCTTGTAATACATATCAAGGAATTTGTCTGTTGGCAGGCCTAAAGCCAAACGGGTTACACCAATGTTACTGGATTTTCGCATAATGCCGGTCAGGTCTAAATCGCCATAACCATTGATATCCCGCACTAAACGACCACCAATACGTACAGGGCCATAACCAGTTGAAATCACTGTATCCATAGTGGCAGTGCCTTGTTCCAACGCCGCTAACACAGGCAAAGGTTTAATGGTTGAACCTGGCTCGAAGGTATCGGTAATAGCGCGATTCCGATATCTGTTGCTGTCACTGTTTTTTCTGTTGTTTGGGTTGTATGAAGGCGCATTAGCCATCGCCAGTACTTCACCGTTATGCACATCCACTACGACAACAGAACCAGAGGTCGCACCAAACTGCATCACTGCTTTTTTCAGCTCACGGTAGGCCACAGCCTGAATACGCTGGTCGATACTCAGCTGAATATTATTCGACGCCTGACCATCGGTTTGTGAAAGCACTTCAATTTCACGGCCTTTGGCATCTTTACGTATAGTTTTAAGTGCAGGTTTGCCGGTTAAAACGTCGTTGAACTGACGTTCAATGCCTTCCATGCCCTGGTCGTCTACATTGGTAAAACCTAACAAATGCGCAGTGACTTCACCGGCCGGATAATAACGGCGCGACTCTTGCTGAAAAGCAATGCCCGGAATTTTTAGTTGTTTGATGTAGTCGACAGTGGCAGGACTAGCCTGACGTTGCAGATAGACAAAACGTTTGGAATCGTCACCACCAATTTTGTCGGACAGCTGCTGCGGGCTGATTTGCAGCATATCAGCCAGCGCATGCCAACGACGTTCATCAATTTTATGTCTGTTGCGGATCACTAGTTGTGGGTCAGCCCAAATCGACTGTACAGGCACACTAACCGCCAGTTCTTCACCATTGCGGTCTAAAATCATGCCACGCATAGCAGCGTCAGATTTTACCCTTAGCGTACGCATATCGCCCTGTTCCAACAGCATTTCAGGTTCTAACACCTGCAAATAAGCTGCACGGATAATCAGGCCGCCAAATACCGCAAATAAGGACACAATTACAAAAGCAAAACGCCAACTGATGACAGTCGGCTGTTGATTCTTTTTCGCCTGCTTTTTAGGTGCTGCTGGTTTCTTTATCATGGTTCCTGCACCACCACATCTTGCGGGCCGCTGGGCCTGACCATATTGAGTTTGGTCGCTGCCAGCTCTTCCACCCTGCTGTGTTCAGACAAGGCCCTTTGTTCCAGCAACAAATTGCGCCACTCCATCTCCAGGGTGTCGCGATGTTGCAGTATTTTATCTTCGTGCATGGTCAGTTGACGGTTCATATGAGTGAACTCCACCACAGCCAAAGCTGAACCTAAACAGCACAACATCAGCACCAGCAGAAATTTATGCTGCCAGATATCGCTTAAAATCAGTCTGTTTAGTTTGATGGTACTCATGCGGTTTTCTCCGCAATACGTAATACAGCACTTCTTGCTCTGACGTTGTTTTCCAGTTCAGCATCAGACGGCATAATAGCTTTGCCAATCAGTTTTAATGGTGTGTAGAGATTCAGTTGGTCTTGCGTTAATGGCAAACCTTTTGGAATGGCAGCGCCTTTGCTTTTTAAACGCATAAACTGCTTCACCATCCGATCTTCCAGCGAATGGAAGCTGATTACTGTTAAACGGCCGCCAGGTTTTAACACCTGTACAGCGGCGTCCAGCGCAGTTTTAATCTGGTCCAGTTCGCTGTTGATATAAATGCGAATGCCCTGAAAGCTGCGGGTCGCAGGATGTTTTTTCTCTTTATGGCTTTTTGGTACTACAGTGCTGATTAAGCTGGCCAGCTGAGCTGTGCGGGTCAGTGGTTGCTCACTGCGGCTGTCAACTATGGCATTGGCTATACGCCAGGCCGATTTTTCTTCGCCGTATTCACGCAAAACAAAAGTAATGTCTTCCACATCGGCCTTCGCCAGCCAGTCGGCTGCAGAAATACCTGATGTTGGATCCATTCGCATATCCAAAGGGCCATCACGCATAAAGCTGAAACCACGCTCAGCGTCATCCAATTGCGGTGAAGACACACCTAAATCCAGCAATATACCGTCTACTTTGCCGGTAATGCCTTTGTCTTCAGCAATTTGAGCCAATGCAGCAAAAGGACTATGGGTAATAGAAAAACGTGGGTCGGCCAATAAAGGCTGGGCGGCGGCAATAGCTGCCGGGTCGCGGTCAATACCGTATAAGCGGCCTTGTTCACCTAATTTGGATAAGATCACTCTGCTGTGACCACCGCGGCCAAAAGTACCGTCGAGATAAATCCCGTCGGGTTTAATGGCTAATCCGTCTATGGTCTCTGCCAATAAAACGGAGATATGGGCGCTTTGATCCATCAGAGTACAAAATCCTGCAGCCGTTCAGAGATCTCAGCGTCGACGGACATATCACGCTCAATTGCCATATCTTCGGCAACACGTTTATTCCACGTCTCTTCGTCCCAGATCTCGAATTTGTTAAGTTGTCCGACTAAGCGGATGTTTTTTGTCAGACTGGCGTGGCTTCTGAGTGGCGCAGGTAATAGAATGCGACCGCTTTTATCCATATCACAATCCGACGCATGGCCTATCAGTAAACGTTTAAAGCGCAATTCTTGTGGGTTCTGATTGGATAAACGCTGCAACTGCTCCGCAACATCTTCCCATTCAGGCAGTGGATACAGCAGTAAACAAGGATCTTTGGTGTGAATAGTACAAACCATGGCCCCTTCAGCATCAGCAAATAAGGCATCACGGTAACGCGTTGGCAGCGCTAACCGACCCTTATCATCCAATGTTAAAGAAAACGACCCACGGAACATGTTAATCCCACTTCATTGTTGTTTGATCCTGATATTTGATCCACAAATACCCACAATTTCCCACTGATGTACAGTTTAGGGCCGCAGAAGAAAGCTTGTCAAGGTGAAAACCCCTTTGTTTGATCATGACAGATCCAGTAAAAACAAGGCTTAGCGCGAAGATCCTGATTTCTGTGGGAAAAAGTGGAAGAAAAAAACTATAAAATAAGTTGAAATCTTTTATTTAGTTACACATAACCATTCAGTTCCGGCTAGTAGCCTGCAGTATGCGACGAATAGGCCGTTAGCAAAGTGTTTACGTCGATTTTGATTATTAACAACCTGCAATAACCTAATGATTTTTCTAGGTAAAATATAAACACCTAATAAACCAGCCTTGCAGAGCAAGCAATAAACGATAATAACTGCAAAAGCTTACCTGATTGAAAACAAGGCTAAAAAAGCAGGGTAAAATCGAGGGGAACACAAAGAAAACACAGCAAAACAAAGGACCAAAAAGTAAGCAAGCACTTACAACCAAGTTTAAAAAAGCCCTGCCCGCCATAAAGCGTTCAGGGCAAAACCAGGAAGTTCAGCGACGCACTGCCGAAGCAGGTCGGGCTAACTGAAATATATCAGCAGCAACCCTGCTGTAACCTGAACCACCAATACGACTGATTAAATCCATTTTGTAAGGATCAGGCATGCCATTGGCGTCCAATAAAGCAGGATTGATGTAAAGGGCCAGCACTTGTGCAAAAATCACTTCGCAGCTTGGGTTTTCCGGTGGATAAGGTTGCAACTTCGCCAGTCGGCATTCAAGAGCAACGGGAGCCAAAGCAACACGAGGTACTTTAATTTGGCTGGATGCAGCCTGTTCCAGACCAGCCAGTTCAAATTCACTTTCATCAGATGGCACAGCAGCCGCACTGATATTCATTTCATTGGCCAGCGCATGCGGCACCAGATTGACTACAAAATCCCGGGTTGCTTCAATATTTAAGCTGGTGTCTTTGCGACTGCCATCGGCTTTATGCTGAGTGGAGATCATCAAGGTCGGTGGCTGATCAGTGATCATCTGGAAAAAGCTAAAAGGGGCTAAATTCAACTCGCCCTGTGCAGACACACTCGATACCCAGGCAATAGGACGAGGCGTAATAGTGCTGGTGAGCAGCTGATAAGCCGCTGAAGGGTCCAACTGCCGCAGATCAATCCACATTAATAACTACTCCAAAAAGATAAAATTAAACCCAACACAGCAGCTCCTGCGATGACCCGCATTAATCCCTGCTTAGCCACAAACAAGGCAATAGCCGCCAGCACAGTGATACATACTGCTTGCCAGTCGATGGCCCCGGAAAAACCCGTTGGCAACACCACATGGTAGGCAAAAAACAGCGCTAAATTAACAATTACCCCGACTACAGCAGCACTAATTGCAGTTAATGGCGCAGTGAGCTGTAACTTGCCTTGAGTCGATTCCACCAGAGGCCCCCCTGCAAGAATAAAAATAAAGGAAGGTAAAAAGGAAAACCAGCTCACCAGAAGCGCCGCTGTAATTCCTGCCAGCAGCATTAAATCAGGGCCAAAGCTGGCCTCTACATAAGCCCCAACAAAAGCGACAAACACCACCACCATAATCAGCGGACCTGGTGTGGTTTCCCCTAAAGCTAAACCATCCATCATCTGGCCTGGAGTTAGCCAGCCAAATTTATCGACAGTGCCCTGGTAGACATAAGGCAGGACAGCATAAGCACCACCAAAAGTTAATAATGCAGCTTTTGTAAAAAACCAGCTCATTTGGGTCAGTTGATGTTGCCAGCCCAAACTGAAGGTCAATGTCAGCATGGGCACAATCCAAAGCACTAAACCACAAGCTACTACCACCACTAAACGGCTCCAGCGAAATAACGCATGTGAAGGAGCTGCTGTTGTATCGTCAATCAAAGCCGGACCATAACTTTTTTGGGCTGCTGCATGACCGTCTGATGTAAACACCGCAGGTGTCACTTTACTGCCAATAAAACCAATCAGGGCAGCAGACAACACAATAAGCGGGAAAGGGAGTTTGAAGGCAAAAATAGCGACAAAAGCAGCAACAGCAATAGCCCATAATAGCGGGTGTTTCATCACCCGCCCGCCGATACGCCAGGCGGCATGCAGCACTATGGCCGCTATTGCAGGTTTAATCCCATAAAACAAAGCTGCCACCCAAGGGTGCTCGCCATAGACCAGATAACCCCAGGACAGCAGCACCAACAGCAGCAATGACGGCAGAACAAACAACAAACCGGCCACCACCCCACCTAAAGTGCGGTGCATTAGCCAGCCTAAATAAGTCGCCAGTTGCTGCGCCTCAGGCCCGGGCAACAGCATGCAATAATTCAGCGCATGTAAAAACCGGCCTTCACTGATCCAGCGGCGTTTTTCTACCAGCTCAGTATGCATCAGAGCTATCTGCCCGGCAGGCCCACCAAAGCTGATACAACCCAACTTGAGCCACAACCAAAAGGCTTGCCAGAAGGGAATAGCTGTTGCTACCTGTTTCATTTTATCCTGCCCAAAAGCGTTGCAATCCACAGCCTACCAAACCAGGCATGCAGCCTCCAGTCAAAGTAGTTGAATTGACTACACTTCTGCTACAACAAAAGATTAAAAATCCAGCTGGACGTGTAAAAAAATGCTGCTTATTATTTCTTCATGCCTACAAGGTAGACCCTGCTTTACTTCTCTTTCTTCGTTACTCTCAATTGAAGCAAAAGGAGTCTGCTGTCTGGCCTTAACAATAACAATAAATCTGGCCAGCTTACTCCAGTGCACTGCCCCCGGAGAACGGTTTGCGCCTAATCAGAGGGTAAGTCTATGACATCCATCATTAAATTGAGCTGGCTGCTCGCCGTTTCTATTGTTCTGACCGGTTGCGCAGCCGAAGCCAAGTTGGGAAAAGCTGACGTATCAGGCTTTGATGCAGCCAATGCCACCGTAAAAGTGGAATACAGCATACCCACAGACGCAGAACTCAGCGCTGAAGAAATGACGGAGCAACAGCAGCTGCGTATGACGGAAATTCAGAATTTATTAACTCAGCATGGCTTCCAGCCAGTGTCTCAAGATAGCAGCACTTTCAAAATAAAAATCAGCGAAAGCGCTGTTGAAGAAACAACTGGCGAATGGGCTGGCGCTTTGGGAGCCAACGCTGTGATTTTTACCCTTGGTGTTGTGCCGGCCATTTTTAGTTATAAAACCAGAATTCATTATGAGTTGTGGGCAGGACAAGAACTGTTGCACAGCATTGATACCCCAGCTGAATGGGACGAAGCCGTAGGCTTAATCTCTGTGTCATCGACTTTAAGTGGCGCCGAATCGGCCAAAAACTCAGCCCGTACTGAAGCCCATGATAGCGTGCTGCGTTTATGGATAGAGCAAGGGTCTTTTGAATGAGCGCCAGAGCCAATCTACTGCGCGTTGGCAGCGCGTTGAGTTTATTGTTGCTGGCACCACTGTGCAGCGCCAGCCGCTATCAACCTGACCCGCAGTGGCTGCAAAACATCAAATCGGCCGAGTCTTTTCTGCCCTACCGACTGGGTGTCATTGAATTTAAAGAAGGCAACAGTGATGCCTGGTTGGAATACATGGGCGATTTACGCGCTGCCCTTCGAGCCAGTAACTATTTCCAGACCGCTCAGGCGCCCCGGCTGAAACTGCAGATAGAACGCGGCTATGTCGCTGGCGACGTTGATGAAGACGGCTGTAAAACCACGGCTGGCAGTCTGGCACTGACGTATCGGTTCTATGAAGGGGCCAAGGAGGTCAGTCGTTTCTCTATCACCACTCAGGCCCCTGTCGACGGTGACAGCAATGACTATGATGCAGCAATGGCCGGCAATCTGAAACTGCTGTTGGTAGAACTGCGCAAAAGTCATGGGGATGCTGGGTTCAACACTCAGGCCAGCAGCCTGGAAAGTGCTATTCAACAGGAGCTCAGCGGCGGTTCCAGCTTTGGCTGTACTGTTGGGGTAGCGCTGGCCAATGGCTTTGTGGCCACAGTCGAAGGCACCATGGAAGTCGTCTCGGGTGCCGGTGAGTTCGCTGGGGCTGCACTTGAAGTGGCTGCCAGCCCGGAGTTTCAAAACACCTTAAACGCGGAAATGGCCAACTATCAGGCGCAGCAAGCCCAGCAGGCTCAATTTCTGAATAATCTGCAAGCGCAGGCGGACGCTCAGGCCGAAGCCCAGCGTCAGCAGCAACAAGCAGAGCAACAGGCCGCTCAACAGGCACAGGCTGCGCAACAACAAGCAGGCCGTGAGGCACTGGCCAAACAGCTCGCAGACGGCATTGCCTACCGTAATATGCAGATGTCCCAAACCACAGACCCTGCCAGGTTACAACAGCTGAAACGCGACAATGCCGCCGCCATGCAGGCAGCCCAACAAATGGGTATGTACAGTCAGGTCGATATCATGGCAACCCAAGGCACTCAGGCCGGTTATGACCAGGCGCGGGCTCAGCGCACAGCTGACGAGCAAGCCGAGAAACAACGACTGGCGGCTGAACGGATTGAGCGGGAACGACTGCAGCGTGAGCAAGAGGCGACACAACGGGCTGAGCAGCAACGATTAGCCGCGGAAAAAGCGGCGAAAGAACGTGAAGAACGCCAACGTCAATTGCAGCAAGAAGCTGAAGAACGGCGTCTGGCTGCAGAACGGGCTGAGCAACAGAAAAAACAGGCCTGGACGAACTGGCTGGCGGTTTACAAAAGCAGTATTCGCCTTGGTGCTATGCAATGTGATGGCAAAGATAAGCCGTACCGGCTGATTGGTGACCGACCCACCAATCCTATGCCCAAAGAAATCAACCATTACTCTTCATGCATATCCGTGCACTACGAAGCGCGTTGCCCTGGCACGCCGAGAGGCTCAGGCCTTCGCGGCACCCAATATAATTTCACTGGTATGGGCTTAGGGTGTTTGTCTGCAGAATCACTCATGCCGCAGCGGCTGGCATGCAAAGACGAGCAAGTAATAGTTGAAACCCTAGATGTCACAGGCTGCGGCGGATAAAGAAACTACAGACTACAGTCACTGCACCAGGCAGAGGTTGTAATCTGGAACAACGAGGAAAAAGGTGTGAGTCGGCCCGTTAAGCCGGGTTCTGTCGTGGACAATCATTCCTCTAGGACGTACGTCACCGTACGCCTCAAGCAACCTACCCGCCCCCAACGCGGGCCGCGCCAATGGGGGCCTATTTGGTCTTGCTCCGGGTGGAGTTTACCGTGCCACGAACTGTTACCAGTCGCGCGGTGCGCTCTTACCGCACCCTTTCACCCTTACCTGATCCCGCAAGCGGGCCATCGGCGGTTTGCTCTCTGTTGCACTAGTCGTAGGCTCGCGCCCCCCAGGCGTTACCTGGCACCCTGCCCTATGGAGCCCGGACTTTCCTCCCCCTGCTTGCGCAGGCAGCGATTGTCTGGGCCAACTCACGGCGCGCATTATACCCTTCTTCCTCGAAGCTGCAAGGTTGTTGGCTGCGCTCTTTCTATACAGTATGGATATCGATGACATTTACGGGCGGGGACAAGCCCGCGCCCCTACAACACCGTGGCGTTGCAACTCCGATGAATTTGGCTATTACCCTTCTTCCCCGAAGCTGCAAGGTTGTTGGCTGCGCTCTTTCTATACAGTATGGATATCGATGATATTTACGGGCGGGGACAAGCCAAATTAACATCAGATTGGAACTTGAAACGGGCGGGTACAAGACCCGCCACTACGATTCGATATCCCAACTTAACCCCAGCTTGTATAAGGCATTTTTCTTTTCGCCATGAATTTCTGCCGTTAAAGCTGCGGCTTTTTTCAGTGGCAATTCACTCATCAGCAGCTTCAGGGTTTGCTGGGCTGCCGGGTTAATTTCTTCTTCGGCAGCCAAAGTTGGCGCTATCATCAGCACCATTTCGCCCTGACAACGGGCCGGGTCTTCATCTAACCAGGCTGTGATTTGTGCAGCTGTACCATAGACAAAGTTTTCAAAGGTTTTAGTCAGCTCTTTGGCTAAGACCAGCTCACGTTCTGCGCCAAACACCTTCACTACATCTTCTAAACAGTCTTTGATACGGCGCGCCGTTTCGTAACAAATTAAGGTGCCCACACCTTGAGGAATGGCACTTAATACATTCTGGCGCTGCTGACTTTTAGCTGGTAAAAAGCCAATAAAGTGGAATTTATCTGTAGGTAAACCAGCGCAGCACAAGGCGCTTATCAAAGCACAAGGACCAGGGATTGGTACGACGCGCACACCAGCATCACGGCATAACCTCACCAGGCTGTAACCCGGGTCGCTAATCAGCGGTGTACCCGCATCTGAAATCAAAGCAACGTCTTCGCCTGCCTGTAATTTCTGCAATAAAGTGGCAGCACGTTGCTTTTCGTTGTGATCATGCAGCGCCAGCATTTTTGCTGAAATACCTAAGTGGCTAAGTAACTTACCGCTGTGTCTTGTGTCTTCTGCCGCCACCCAGGCCACAGTGCTTAAAGTTTTAATAGCGCGCTGACTAATATCGTCTAAATTGCCGATAGGCGTGGCTACTATGTATAAATTTCCGCTTTGTATGGTCATATTTCTCTAATTCATTGAGCTTAGGCACGGCACTGAGTAAGATACCTGCATGTTTCTTTCATTGTACCTGTGCATTGTGAAATCCAGCAAACTGAAGCCACTTATTCTTTTAGGCAGCGCTATAGCGTTAGCCAGTTGTTCTTCCACTCCAGAGCAAACTGCTCCGGTAAAACGAGCTCCGCTCGTCAAACCTGCTCCGCAAGCAGAAGAAGAAGTAGAAATCGTTAAAATCGCAAAGCCGTTGTCTGGCGCCGACTTTATTGAACAAGCTGGCCAACAACAAGGTTCAGAGCAGCAATGGCAGTTGCTTGAAGCGGCCAAAGCGCATTTGCAGCAAGGCGAAATAGAACAGGCATTAGCCATTAGCAGAGTTCTGGCACAGCAAGCTGCACCCGAAGTACAGCAGGCTAATTTATTAGCTTTTTTTCAAGGCCTAGTCGCAGCTGGCGATCATGAAGATATTGAAAAATTCAGCAGCCAGTACTCGTTAAGATCATTCAGAGCTGAAGACAAAGCTGCTTATTTGCAAAGCCTGGCACAGTACCAAAGCAGCAGAAGAGAACCGGATAAAGCGGTTAACACTTACCTGCAGCTGCTGACATTGCAACCAGAGCAAACACAATACCAAAGCGCATTGTGGCAACAATTGGGTATGCTGACACCTGACCAATTAGAAAAGGTGCGTCAAAGCTCTGATCCAACAGCTCAGGGTTGGGCCCAATTACTGCAACTGCATCAGCAGCATTTAGGTAATACTCCGGCTTTAACTCAGGCAATCAGCGACTGGCAGCAACAATACTCAAACCTGCCGTCTTTGCAGCAACTGCCGGCTGAAATTCAGCAGTTAAGCGCAGTCGATGCGTTTTCGCCGCAAACTATTGCAGTATTGCTGCCTTTTAGCAGTAACTTCCGCCAGCACGCTGAAGCCATTCAACAGGGAATTCTGGCGGCATCTGCCAACCAGCAAGCCCGTTTAATTTTTATCGACAGCCAAACAGACACTGCAGCACTGAAACAGCAGCTGGCTGCCGAACAAGTGGATTTTGTGATTGGGCCTTTGCTCAGAGAACAAGTAGATGTCATTTCACAACAAGCAGATTGGACCATTCCAACCTTGTTTTTAAATGGCAAAACCGACTTAGTGCAACAATCTGCCGACAAGTTTTATTTTTCACTCAGTGTAGAAGATGAAGCGCACCAAATGGCCATGCTGTTTAAGCAAAAAAACTATAAACAACCTGTGCTGATGGCGTCCCGCAATCCGCTAAGTCAGCGAATGGCTGAACAATTTGGCCGTGATTGGAAACAAATAGCGGGTAAAGAGCCGGAAGTCTATTGGTTTGCTGATCAGGCGGGCATGGAAAGCACCATCAAACAATTACTGGAAACCGCTGCCAGTGAGCAGCGTATCCGCGAAATCAGTCAGTTAGCTGGTGAAAGTGTCAAAGCTGAACCTCATAGTCGTCAGGATATAGACGCTATATATTTACTGGCCGACCCATCGCAAACCCGTTTATTGAAACCCTACATTGATGTGTCAGTAGCTCCGACTAAAACCACAGTGCCTGTGTACGCCAGTTCACGCAGCCATCAGAAATCAGCAGAGTTCACCGACCGCCGTGACTTACAGGGCTTAACTTTTACCGAAATGCCATGGATGCTTAGTACTGGCCAGCAGCAAGAATTCCGTCAGCAATTTGAGCAGCTGTTTCCACAGCAGGATGAAACTCTGCAGCGTTTGTTTGCTATGGGTTACGACTCCTACCACTTAATTTTCCGTTTAAAGCAGCAACAGCAGTTCCCTGCCCTGCGTTATCAGGGCTTAACAGGTAATCTGGCCTTATCCACAGGCGGACAGGTTCAGCGACAGTTAACCTGGGGCAAATACAGTAAGGATGGTTTGCTGACACCACGGACGCCATAAATGAGCAAAAGCACTGGGCAGTTTTATGAACAACAAGCCTTAGTGTTTTTACAGCAACAAGGCTTACAGCTGGTGCAGCAAAACTACAGTTGTCGCTTTGGTGAAATTGATTTAGTGATGCGTGAGCAACAAAGGTTGGTTTTTGTGGAAGTGAAATTCAGGCGCAGCAACCATTTTGGTGGTGCTGCTGCGGCCGTGACCTTAAGCAAACAACAAAAACTAACCCGCACAGCTCAGTGTTATTTACAAAGTGTTGGCCAACAACATTGCCGTTTTGATGTAGTGGCCATAACCGAACAGCCAGCAGATATTTGCTGGATTAAGAACGCTTTTGCAGGAACAGCTAACTAATGCAAGACCATATCAGGCAACTTTTTACTGAAAATATTCAAACCATGATAGCAACAGCCGAAGCTTTGTCTGAGCCTATCGAAAACGCCGCCGCCAGTCTGGTGAACTGCCTGATCAACGGTGGCAAAGTAATATGTTGTGGCGAAGGTGCATCAGCAGCTTTAGCCACTCATTTTGCTCAGCTGTTATTGGATCAGTTTGAAGCCGAACGGCCTTGTTTACCCGCTTTTGCCTTGTTAAGTAATAACTCCAGCTTACAACCAGGTAATCAGGAAAACCCTGATCATCTGGCGCGCCAGGTGCGGGCTTTGGGTCAATCCGGTGATGTGCTGGTCGCCATTTCAATGACAGGTGAAGAACATAATCTGATCAAAGCTGTTGAAGCCGCCTTAACCAAAGATATGACTGTGGTGGCTTTAACTGTAGATAACAGTGGTGAATTATCGGGTTTACTGGGCAACCAGGATACTGAATTAAAGGTGCCGGCGCACAGACCGGCGCGGGTGTTTGAGTGTTATACCTTTTTACTGCACGCGTTATGCGAACTGATCGACATAACTCTGTTTCCGCAACAAGGAGATCTTTGATGTTGAATAAATTAATGCTGGTGTTACTGACCAGTTGGTTATTACAAGGCTGTGCGGCAGCTGTATTGGCAGGCGGAGCAACAGCAGTGACTTCTGCCGGCGATCCACGCACTCTGGGTAGTCAGATTGACGATAAAAGTATTCAGGTCAAAGTGATCCGGGCCTTAGACGAAAACCCGGAAACCAAGAAAAAGGGCAATATCAATATGACCAGTTACAACGGCATAGTGCTGTTAACAGGTCAGGTGCCAAATGAACGGGTACGTGAAGTCGCGGCCGAACTGTCCAGAGTCGAAGGTGTTAAAGATGTGCATAACCAGCTACGTGTAGCCAGCGAAATCAGTTTTGCTACAGGCAGCAAAGACAGCTGGATCACCACACGTATCAAAGGTAAATTTCTGGCCGATAAAAACGTCAGCGGTTTGAATATCAAAGTAGTCACCGAAAACGGTGAAGTGTTTTTAATGGGTCTGGTCAGTCAGCAAGAAGCTGAAAGAGCCGTTAACTTAGCACGCAACGTTGATGGCGTAGCTCGCGTTATTAAAGCTTTTGAATACAAGGATCAGTAGCCTTGGCTCTGTCACTGTCTTAATCAACTTATGATGTAAGGTCAGAGCCTAAGCTCTGGCCTTTATTATTCAGCATTCCTGCACCGACATAGCCATAAACAAGTTCGGGTCAATAAACCAGGACAAAGTGACTAACGAAAAATAAATCGACAGCAACCCATAGTTAAATCAATGCCCAGCCTGATCAATCACCTTAGCCGTTCTGTTGGCATACAAGACCTGTTCTTCTGCAGTCATCTTACGACCATCAGGCGCAGAGCCAATCAGCACAGGACAAAAACCAAAGCAGCGCAATTAAATCAATCCTGGTCAGCATAACAAACCTTATTCCAGAGACAATTCAGTTGCCAACGGCAAGGTAAAGTAAAAACAAGCGCCCCCTGTTTCGGATCGCTGATAACCAATTTCACCACGCATGGCTTTAATCAGATCTTTACATATCGCCAGACCCAATCCCGTTCCTGCAACTTGTCGGCGATCCGATGAATCTGCCTGAGAAAACTTTTCAAATAATCGGGGCTCAAAGCTATCGGACACACCAGAACCCTGATCTATCACAGACACCCTGACTTTTTTGGCATATGACTCCATGGTCACTCTCACTACAGCGCCAACAGGCGAATGCCGTATCGCATTGGCCAGTAAGTTGGCCATCACTTGCTGCACTCTGACTTCGTCCACTTCGACCCATAAATCATCCTGCTCAGCAGACAGCATCTCCAGCTTCACCTGACGCTGTAAGGCAACGGGTTGGTTCAAATCTATTGCCTGCCTGACCAATTCAGCTAAAGGCCAAAGCCTTAACTTAAACTGCATTTTATTGACAGCGAGTTTTTCGATATCCAGTAAATCGTTGATAAGTTTACCTAAACGCTGACTGTTTTGCTGCGCAAGCACCAACATATGCTGCTGCTTTTCGTTCAGCGGCCCCAAAGCTCCGCCCACAGCCAAACCCAAAGCACCGCTGATCGCTGTCAATGGTGTGCGCAATTCGTGGCTGACTGTGGAGACAAATTCGTTTTTCAGTTGTTCCACTTTTTTGCGCTCGGAAATATCACGAATAAGCCAGACATAACGCGCTTTGCCCTGGTGTTCAGTTCTGTTTCGCGACAAATCCATTGCAAAAATTTCGCCGCTGTAGCGCATCCCTTGTAGTTCAACAGCTGCACCGTCGTCCGGTGCCAGTGTGGCTAATACTGCGGCCTGCCCGGGCGCGAGCAGCACACTAAAAGGTTGCCCCGCCAGTTGAATAGGCAAGTAACCAAACACTGTGCTGACAGCACTGTTGACCCTGTCAATTGTGCCGTCCAAATCTGTAGTGACT
Organism: Rheinheimera mangrovi; assembly: GCF_003990335.1. NCBI lineage: Bacteria > Pseudomonadati > Pseudomonadota > Gammaproteobacteria > Chromatiales > Chromatiaceae > Rheinheimera > Rheinheimera mangrovi. The sequence continues at coordinate 3,998,292 of NZ_CP034683.1, forward strand.
ATAACGTCCACTACACTGTTCATAATACGGCGTGAGTACATTTCATTGTCTTGCAGTGCATCGGCGAATAAAGCACTGCGCCTGTATGAATGCAGCAACCAGGCCAACATCAGACAAAACACAACAGACAAAGACGCGCCTAATAAGCGCCATTGCCACAAGCCCCAGCCTGCGGCTTCATCCATAAAGCGCACAGCAATTTGCCACTCTGCGCCTTTAATATTTAAATCCAGGATCAGCGCATCTTTGCTAAACAAATGTGAATAACCAAACAAAGCTCCTGAACTCGCATTTTTTTTGCGGATCCCGACCTGAACCTGATAGCTATTGGCTTGTTGTAACAGCATCTGATTAAAAGACGTTAAATCCAGTACTGTGCTGATAATGCCCCAGTAGCTGCCATCATTCAGAAACAATGGCAGCCGATAGATATACCCTTCCCCCCCCTGGATAAGAGCAATTGGCCCCACTAATTTTGGTTCTTTATCTTCAATCAGCTGTTTAATTTCAGGCCATTGTTGGGGCAGGTTTTTGTAGTCCAATCCTAAGGCTCTTTCATTGCCCTGCACCGGATAAATCAGTGTCAGCACATTGTCTGGTGCCAAACCTATATTGCGGATATGTTTGCCTTGCTCCAGCAAATTTCGCAATAAAAACAGCATTTCCTTTTCGGAAAGTTTGCCATCGCTGGCGCGCAAATGGGACGCCAGCCCCAGGCTCATATACAAAGAGGTATTTAATTCGGATTCCACAAAAGAACGCAGCTGTCCTGATAAGCCAATCAACTGCTGCAGCGCCTGATTTTGCCGCTGCTCAACCAATTGCCTCGATTGATATTCGGTCACAATCCCAGCGCACAGCAAACAAAATAGCGGCACCAGCCACTGCCAGGGCAACAGCCATTGAGATTGGTGTGTGGAAACTCTGCTCTGTTCCATGGTTTATAACCTGTTGAACATATTCTGTATCGCTACTGACTATAACCTACTCCAGTGATATTACTCCATGCCAGAGTAACAGAATAAAAGTTGTGCTGAGTATCGGCTCAAGCCGTGGTAAACTGCCCCGCCCTGACGGCATGACACTGCATCAGTAGAGGAGAAGCGCTGTGACTGAATTAATTCTGCAAACCCCGGACGACTGGCACTTACATTTTCGCGATGGCGATATGCTCAAAGAAACAGTGGCAGCCACTGCCCGCTGCTTTAAACGCGCAATCGTTATGCCCAATCTTGTACCTCCTGTGACCAATGCAGCAGAAGCTTTAGCTTACAAAGAACGTATTCTGGCCGCCCGTCCTGCAGGCAGCAGTTTTGAACCTCTGATGGTGTTGTACCTGACAGACAAAACCACAGCTGAAGACATTAAAGCGGCCAAAGCCGCTGGCGTAGTCGCAGCTAAATTGTATCCGGCAGGCGCGACCACCAACTCTCATTCCGGTGTCAGTAGCTTAAGTAAGCTTTATCCTGTGCTGGAAGTGATGGCAGAGCAGCAGATGCTGTTGTTGGTGCACGGTGAAGTGACCGACAGCCATATCGATATTTTTGATCGGGAAAAAGTCTTTATCGATCAGCATTTAACTCAGCTGATAAACACCATTCAAGGCCTGAAAGTGGTATTTGAACATATCACCACAGCGGACGCTGTTGAATTTGTTAAAGCAGCGCCAGACCGCGTTGCTGCCACCATTACACCTCAGCACTTACTGCTGAACCGTAACGATATGTTAGTCGGCGGTGTACGCCCGCATAACTACTGCCTGCCAGTATTAAAACGCCGTACGCATCAGGAAGCGTTACGTGCTGTGGTTGCCACTGGCAATAAGAAATTCTTCCTTGGCACAGATTCAGCACCACACGCTAAACACCGTAAAGAGGCAGCTTGTGGTTGTGCCGGTTGTTACAGCGCCTGGAGCGCAATTGAACTCTATGCACAGGTGTTTGAAGACTTAGGTTGTCTCGACAAGTTAGAAGGTTTCGCCAGCCACTATGGCCCGGATTTCTACAACCTGCCACGCAATAGCGGCACCATTACTTTAGTAAAAGAAACCTGGACTGTGCCTGCTGAAATCACCCTGCCGGATGGCAGCCCGATAGTGCCTTTCTTCGCTGAACAGCAATTAGGCTGGAAGCTGAAACAAGGCCTCTGATCCTGGAATAAGGGGTCTGAATTGTCAGGCCCCTTTGACTTTTCCTCAGCTGCATTTTCCGCTCCGTGCACTCTGATAGACATAACAATTTATCTTCACCCTTCTGTCTGGCCAGACGAATTCACCTCGCACAACACAATAGCCGCTAAGTTTTTCACACCAGCTTTATGTAAATATATGTAAAGATGAAAACCATTCGTATTATAATGCGCAGAAAATTCAGGCACTTTTGTTGTATGAGGTTCTTATGAAACACCAGACATTACGTCACGCAATCCGACTGGCAGTTACAGGTGTGCCTTTACTGGCCTTTAGTGTGTTGGCCGATGATCAGAACGTTGAACGCATTCAAGTGGTAGGTCAGGCTCAATCTTACACTGTGGATCAAAGTAGCACCGCGACTAAAACCCCTACAGCCCTCAAAGATATTCCTCAGGCAATCAGCGTCATTACCGAAGAGTTGATCGATGACCAGGCTATGCAAAATATGTCTGACGTAGTGCGGTATGTGCCAGGTGTCCAAATGCAACAGGGCGAAGGCCACAGAGACGCACCAGTGTTGCGCGGTAATACCTCTACTGCTGATTTCTTTCTGAATGGTGTGCGTGATGACGTGCAATACTTCCGCGACTTGTACAACGTGAAGCGGGTTGAAGTACTGAAAGGGCCAAGCGGTATGATCTTTGGTCGTGGCGGCGCAGGAGGCTTAATTAACCGCGTCACTAAACAAGCCAACTGGACAGACGGTCATGCTCTGGATCTCGCCCTAGGCAGCTGGCAACAACAAAGAGCCAGCGCCGATCTAAACCATGCAGTGAATGATTCTGTTGCAGCACGGGTAACCGCTTTATATGAAGACTCGGAAGGCTTTCGCGATTATATGGAGTTAAAGCGTCAGGCTATCAACCCTACTCTGACCTTTAAAGCTTCAGACGCAACCACAGTGGCACTGAGTTATGAGCATTTTAAAGACGATCGCACCACGGATCGTGGCGTTCCATCGCTCAATGGCCGCCCGGTGGCAGTCCCACGCGAACAGTTTTTCGGTAAACCAGAAGACAGCAATTCTGATGCCGTTGTCGACGCCTTTGGCGCTACCGTTAGCCACGATTTTGGCAATAATATCACTCTGACTAACACCACCCGTTATGCCGATTATGACAAGTTTTACGGCAACGTCTTTCCGGGCGCAGTGAACGCCCAGACCCAAAGAGTCAGCCTGGCAGCCTATACCAGCGAGACCTTAAGGACCAACCTGATGAACCAGACCGATTTGGTGATCCAGGCGGACCTGGCAGGCATGCGTCACACTATGCTGACAGGCGTTGAACTGAACCGACAGAAAACCGACAACCAACGTCTGACCGGTTACTTCACTGATATCAGCGCCACAGCGACCTCAGACACTGTACCGCTGGCCAACACTATTTATTCTGGTAGCCTGGAGTTTCGCCCAAGCGCAACAGATGCCAACAACCACAGTGTGGCCAAAACAGCGGCGTTCTACCTGCAGGATCAGATTGAGCTGGACCAAAACTGGCAGGCCATTGTTGGCCTGCGCTACGACCGCTTTGACGCTGAGCTGTTAAACAACAGAACTTCCGCAGTGCTGGATGCCACTGACAACCTGTTGTCGCCGCGGGCAGGCCTGATTTATCAGCCTAGCCAGGACCTGTCATTTTATGCCAGCTACAGTTTATCCTATGTGCCACGCGCCGGAGAGCAACTGGCCTCGTTAACTGTCAGCAACCAAGCGCTGGATCCGGAAGAATTCACTAATAAAGAAATTGGTATGAAGTGGGAGCTAGGTTCAGGCCTGAATTTCACTACAGCACTGTATCAGTTGGACAGAACCAATGTAGCAGTGACAGATCCGGCCGACCCGACCCGCACTATTCTGGTAGATGGTCAGCAAGTGCGTGGTCTGGAACTGGAAATGGCAGGGCAGCTGAGCCAGCACTGGCAGCTGGTGGCCGGTTTTGCTTATCAGGACAGTGAAATTCAGACGCCAACTGCACAAAATGGTAACCGTCTGGCTCAGGTTCCTAAACAAAGCTTTTCCTTATGGAACCGTTACCATCTGAACGACTCCATTGCCGCAGGCCTGGGCTGGGTGGCGCAAAGCAGCGGCTTTGCCACCACAGACAATAGTGTCACACTGCCTGGCTTTGGCAGGCTGGATGCGGCAGTGTTCTACAGCCTGAGCCCGCAACTGCGGGTGCAGCTGAATGTGGAAAACCTGCTGGATAAAACCTATTACGCTTCAGCTCATAACAACAATAACATCACTCCAGGTACGCCAAGAGCCTACCGTGTGGGCCTGAGCTATAAGTTCTAACCTGACTCAGGCACACTGATAACAGCCCGGCTGCCGGGGGCAACTGCTGCCTCTGGCACAAATCAGCTGGGCTGGCTTTTCCATACTGCGTTGTACCCACTGAATATTCAGCACGTTAGCTACTGTATTTAAAGTGCTGCGAATAGCTTTTGGTACCATAGCCCCACCCTGAGCCCTGACACAAAGTTGCTTCAGCTCCTGCGCCATAGTATCGACGTCTATGCCCTGAGCCTCGATCGCAGGATTTAAGTCTATTCCGGCACAAAGCACATGAGCATTGCCCGCCAAATCAGAGACTTTAGTCGATTCACAACAATAAATCCGAGGCTGGCCCTGTACATCAAGAATAGACAGCTGCGCTGAATGCGCTGAATCCGCAGCCTCAAACATCCTAAAAACAGCCCAGTGCTGACAGGGGTCTTCCACCTGACGCATATTGCCCCAGGGCAGTGGAATACCGTTGCCCCGGTACACAGCTTTCAGTTTGCCCGGCGTATAAGCATCGAAATAATGCCAGTGGCTATATGGCGACACAGCTGTCATCCGGCGCATAGCCACCGAAGCCGAAACACCTGCTAACCGGTGTGAGCTGATTTCATAGCCTTGTTTATCCAGCAACTGGCGAAACGGCATTTTAGGGCACAATAAAGCACCAGCAAAAAAGCTCGATTCAAAGTCGCGCCAGGCATGCAAAATATCCTGCGGAGCTACAGCACTATCGTCTGTTGGCACAGATTCAAAAGCACCACCGACCATCATGCCGCTTTTCACGCCATCCTTGTTATGCAGCACTGCATGGCCAATATGCACAGCCAGCTCGTATTTCAGTCGGGTCGGCCACTGCTGCAGTAACTTATTTAAATGCAGAGTTGCGGGCGGCAGAAAATACGAAGTCGGCACGTTTTTCGACAATACGCCCAGCTCGTCCAGTACTTCTTTTGGCGTTTGCTCAAACCAGCGCACCTGCAGACCCAATTGCTGCACTATCTGCATTAAATCTTCCACCGACAAGGGCATACGCTTTAGGCCCACTTCTTCAGCGGCTCTTTCCAGCTCAGGAAAATGATTTTGATGATGCTCCTGATGCGCGCGGATCAGTAACTGCGCAAACTGCCGACCGCTAATACCGGTTTGGGACAACATCTCCGGTATCGCAATTTGCAGAATATCGTTAGAAAACAAAAAGCCCGGTTCCAGCGCCATACCAGACACACCGCCCCTACTGCCTTTTTGCGGTGTGATATCCAGTTGCTGCTCTTCACCATCAAGAAACCATTCCACTTCTTTTTGAAAAACTTCAGCAATGACTTGCAGCATATCCAGGCTCGGCACCCGCTTGCCACGCTCAATCATCGACAAATAAGACACTGACGGCGCGTACTCAGAGTTCACTCTGATGCAGCGGGTCGACAAGTCTTCCATCGTCAAATTATTCCGTTTCCTCAGGTTTCTGATCTTAGTACCAAGGAAATGCGACTTTCTGAGTAAACTTTTATTAGCTGTCATTTTGTAAAATTCACACTGTGAAGTTTTTATTGTGAAATTATCCATAAAACTAACATAGACTAAATATCAAGCAACAGCAATGCTGCTTTACTGGCCCTACAGCCTTAAAAACTAATTAAAAGCAACACACAACAGGACAACAATCATGAACATGACAGCCACCCAACACTCACACCAGGACCATGATATCCGGGAAGAGATCAGCTACATCGCCGGGCTGAACCAGAGTCATGTCCGTCAGATCATGGATTACTCCAAAGCTTTTCTGGATAAAGTTTTTCCACTGGACCGCGGCTCTCACCAAGATGTTTGCAGTTATGTGGTGTATTACCAGCATGTATTGGCTTTTTTTGCCGACGGCAGTAACAGCGGCTTAAAAACTCCGGCGCAGTTTGTCGCTTTTGGCGGCCATCCGGAACAGCCACAATCGCTGTTGTTAAAAGACGGCGAACGCCATGTCGAATTATTGTTTTGCCACAAAGGCGCGCATGGCTCCATGGATAAAGCTGGTATTGAAGATATCCAATTGCAGCTGACAGGCGAACAAAATGGCTGGTTCAGTATGATCCGGGGTAACGCTCAACCAGCTCCTTGTATTGCCAGTACACAAAATAGTCCGTGTTTTCGTGCAAAAGATGGTGGCGATTACCGAGTAAATTAGTTATAACTAACGCAGTTGATTTTTTGTACTCAAAGTAATAGAAATTACGAGTACATATATTTGCCTAACCTGATAAAAATCAGGGGCAAAAAGAATAAAAACAACAGGGGACGATAGACGTTCGACGGGGAGAAAAAGGCCAGCAACTTGCTGGCCTTTTTTATATATTTTTAAGGTGTGTGCCAGCACTAAAGCCTGAAATCACACTCAGAGCAAAGTCATCTTGCAGTTTAAGACTGAACTTAATTAACTGAAACTCCACCAGCTAAGGGACTGAGCATGAACGAAAAAACTATATCTATAAGTCCAGACTGGTTAAGCGAACTGAAACAACATGCCGGCGAACACAAACTGGCTGCTGTGGGATTAGCTTTAGCTTTGTTTGCTGTGCTGATTTTACTGGCACAAAGCATAGTGCATTTGTCCAACTCTCCTTCTTCTGAAAACTTAAAGCTGGCGTTATTAGGCGGCACAGCAGGTTTTGTTGCTACTACCTTAGGCGCTTTGCCCGCTTTGTTATTACGTAGTTTGCCGCAGGCGATGGAAGACAGTTTATTAGGTATAGCTGCAGGCATGATGCTGGCGGCCAGTGCATTTTCCTTGTTATTGCCAGGTATTGAAGCAGGCACAGAACTGTTTCAAAGCGACACTTTGGGAGCTTTGGTGGTGGTGTTTGGTATGTCATTGGGCGTATTGCTGATGCTGGGTTTAGATGCCTTTACCCCACACGAACATGACAAAACAGGCCCTTGTGGCCCTGGTTATCAGGCCTGCGACCGCATCTGGTTATTTGTTTTTGCTATCGCCTTACACAACTTACCTGAAGGTATGGCGGTGGGCGTTAGTTTTGCTAATGGGGATATGTCGGTCGGTTTACCTCTGGCAACAGCCATAGCGCTGCAGGATATACCTGAGGGTTTAGCTGTGGCTTTATCCTTAAGAGCTGCAGGCTTTAAACCGGGTTTTGCGGTTTTTGTCGCTGCAGCCAGCGGTATTTTAGAACCTATAGGCGCATTAATAGGCGTAGGTTTATCCAGTGGTTTCGCCGCCGCTTACCCTATGGGTTTAGGTTTAGCGGCAGGCGCTATGATTTTTGTAGTCTCGCATGAAGTGATCCCAGAAACCCATCGCAACGGCCACCAAACCGCCGCTACTTTGGGTTTAATGGTTGGTTTTGCGGTGATGATGGTACTCGATACCACTTTAGGCTAACTAATGGTTTTCGTGCTGGCATAAACTCACCAGCTTAGCTTTCAGGCAAGCCTGCAAATCCGCAGGCTTGAGCCCTATCTCCAGCCCTCTTTTACCAGCGCTGACATAGATAGTTTCAAAACCAGCTGCCGAGTCATCAATAAAAGTCCGTAGTAGTTTCTTTTGCCCAAGCGGGCTGACACCACCCAGCACATAACCACTGCTGCGCTCTACATCAGCAGCGGCCGCCATAGCGGCCTTTTTGGCACCAGCAGCTTTGGCTAACTGTTTCATATTCAGCAGCTGATCCACAGGCACTATGGCGGTCACCAGCTCTTTGCTATCGAGTGTTGCCACTAAGGTTTTAAACACCTGTGGCGCAGCTAAACCCAGCTTGGTCGCAGCTTCAAGACCATAAGATTCAGCTTGAGGATCGTGCTGGTATTCCAATACCTGATGCGGCACTTTGAGTTTTTTCAGCAGCAAAACAGCGGGTGTCATCACAGCATCCTTTACTTGTTTTTAGGCTGCTATTGTGGAAACAAAGGTGCTGAAAAATCAACACCTTTGCTCTGTTCTATATCAGGAAGGTCCGCTCAGAAAAACAAACTGCTGCGCTGCACAGCAACACGGCCATCAGAGAATAACCAGCGGCCTTTCGCCATTACAGCTTTTAACTCCAAAGTGTTTTTATCAATCAGTAATAAGTCGGCATCAGCGCCAAGCTGCAACTGGCCTTTATGCGGCAGCTTTAAAATACGCGCCGGGTTTGACGTCACAACCCGCAGTGCGTCCTGCACCGGCACACCTAAACGAATCGCATCTGTCATTTCTTCATATAAACTGGCGATACGGCCTTCCCCTAAACCAACAAAATTATTCTGCGCGTCGAACACGGGCAAAGAGGCATTAGCATCGGACGAAAAAGTCACATGCTGTAAATTCACGCCAGCTTTCACCGCCTGCAACAAGGCGTCGGCACATTTAATTTCGCCCTGGGCTAAATCCTGAGCCGTAGTGCTGGTGGTTAAGTCGATATAACCGCCCTGAGCCACATAATCAAAACCCATTTGCAGCAAGGCCTGATTGCGATTCATATGAGTCGGATAAAACTGGGTAATAGGAATATCGGTGCTGGACGCCACTTGCAGCAGTTGAGCTATACCTTCAGGCGAAGGCCCGACATGCACACTAACAATACCGGCTTTACCCGAGAGCATACCGCCCACGCGGGCCTGCGAGGCTAAACGCGCCAGCTCCTGCACTGTAGGCTGTGACGAGCGGTGATCGGCTATCGCCACTTCACCTACCCCAATAAACTTGTCGATCAGCACCAGATCCTGCAACAAGTCGCCCATCAGGGTATAAGCAGGCACCTGATAAGAGCCGGTATGGCAATAACAAGTTAAACCTTCTTCATCCAGCGCATGCGCCTTAGCCAACAGATTAGTTAAAGTGCGGGTGACAGCGTCCGTGCCAAGTACACCCACTAAAGTGGTCACTCCAGCTTCAATCGCATCTGTCACTTTCAGCTCAGAGGTGCGGCTGCGAAATCCACCTTCGCCACCACCGCCAATAATATGCGCCAGCGAGTCGACTAAACCCGGCACTACATAACAATCACTGGCATCCACTGTTTGCACTATGCTGCCTTCAAGCTCTGCCTGCTCACCTAAGGCAGCAATTTGACGTCCAGCTACCAGCAGGTTGGTTTGGCCTAAAGGTTCAGGCGAATAACAGATCCCATTTACTATTCTGGTGATCATAAAAAATCCTTATTGATCCGGCTGACAGCAGCCCTGATTTATAAATCTTAATTATCTGACTCAGTAGCCTATGGCCACAGCCACACACATGGTCAGCATGCTCATGGCAGTCAGTAATAACCAAAGCGGCCACATAGCACGCAGCCACTGCGTAAACTCAACACCAGCTATGGCCAGCGTGCCCATCAAAGCGGCTGAGGTGGGATAAAACAGATGCGCTAAACCATCACCCAACTGAAAAGCCAGCACTGCGGTCTGACGGCTGATACCCACCAGATCCGACAAAGGCGCCATCAAAGGCATAGTTAAAGCGGCCTGACCTGAGCCTGAAGTAACGAAAAAATTAAAACCACTCTGAAACACCAGCATGGCCTGAGCAGCAAACAGCTCTGAGTGGCCATTGATACTGCTGGCGGCAGAATGCAGCATGGTGTTTAAAATGGTGGGATGTTCAGGATTAGTACCGCCCAGCAGCAAAATAATGCCTTGGGCTATGCCCACCACTAAAGCTGCAGGTAACAACTGAGAAGCTCCGGTTTTAAAGGCGTCAACATAATCATTTAGGCTGGCATTATTTAGTTTCAGCACTGTGCCTAAGGTCATAGCCACAATAGCCATGACAAAAAACTGCGTAGCAATTTCACGCAGAAAATAGCCCTGAGTCACTACACCCCAGACCACCCACACCATGCCTGCCACTAAGGTCAAAACGACCAGTGAATGCCCCCAGTGAAACTGATGTTCTATCTGAAAGTTGGTTTCCACATCAGCTATACGTCTAAGCCGTTCTGCGCGCCAAATAAACCAGGCTATATAAATCAGCGTAAACGCCAGCCACATGGCAATACGAAAACCCGAGCCGGACAAAGGCGGTAAACCAGCAATACTTTGGGCTATTGCCACAGAAAAAGGGTTCATCCACGAGGTTGCAAAACCTATCTGAGTGGCACCATAAGTCAGAAGCACAGCGGTAATAGCGTCGTAGCCCAACATTCGTACCAGCGGCACCAGCAAAATAGCAAAGGCCATCGCCTCTTCACCCATGCCAAAAATAGCGCCGCCCAAAGAGAAAAACAGCGCCATCACAGGCAATAACAAACGGGCTTTATGCTGCATTTTGCTGATCAACAGCTTAAGCAATTCATCCACTGCCCCAGTGCGCAGCAGCACACCAAAACTACCGCCAACCAACAGAATAAAAATAATCACGCCTATGGCTGAGCCATTTCTGGAGCCCGAGGTCATGCCGTCAAAAAATGCAGTCAGCACTCCGGTTTTTTCGCCATCAGCAAATAAAGACACAGCCTGAGGCTCGCCGTTGTGCGCAGTGCGATAACTATCGGCCAGTAATAATTGTCGTCCTGTGTTGGTATCCAGAGCCGTATCAAACTGACCTTGCGGCACTATCAAGGTCAGCAGGGCTGAACAAAGTAATACCCCAAATACAATCAGCAAGGTATCTGGCATACGCCAGCCCGTTGCTTTGATGCCGGATGGCAACTCACTCATAAGTCACCTGCAGACTCATAGGCCACCTTTAGACTCATAGGCAAGTTCAGGTAACGCCAGCGGCCATCCTCGCGCTGACAAGCCTGCACCTGACCGGGCAACGCCTGCCAGACCCGACCATCTACAGCAGAATAAGTATCAGGTGCTACTTTGCTGTTATCTACCAGATCAGGCGCAGTGCATTGCAGCTTGGCCTGCTGAATGCCTTGCTGGAAAAAGGCAGTATCGCCAGAAAGTAAACGACTGAACTTCATGCCCGACGCCGCCCAGCCTGTGGTTTTATCGCCTTGTTTTACAGCCTTTGCTTTCGCTGCGCTGGCATCTGCTATCCAGACACCACCCCGACCTTCGATTTGCAACTGCGCTGTGTCCGGGTCGATAAAATTAGCCCGCAGCACTGTGGCTTCGTCCATACCAAAACCAAAGTCTGTATTGGTATCGATCAATAAACGTAATAACCGGCCTTCGCGGTTGCGCTCACGAAAATGCGTGTCTGTCACACCTAAAGTAAAAGACTGCAAGCCACCTGCGGCTCTGTAGGTTAACCAGCTGCCATCCAAATCTGAGCTGCAGCTTTGGTGGTATTGGCACAAAGGTGCGTTAGGTTCGGTAGCATAAGCACCATACTGCAACGCTTTGACCGTTTGACCACCACTGATCATCGGGATCTTTTTCTTTGTATAACCTGACTGCACTGCAGTACCAGCGCTGGAGCCAGCCAGTGGCACTCCGGCATCAATACGCTGATGCAATAGCCTGGCGAGTTCAGTAAATTCGCCCGGCTTTTTCTGCAGACTACGCATAGTCAGCGACTGATCACCACCGTTAATAAAAATAGCGTCAGCCTCCAACAGCAATTGCTTCATCAAATCAGGATTGCGGCACATCTGCTGCTGATAGGCTGCCAGCTCAGGGTAACGTTCAGATCGTTTGTACTGACCATTCCAGCGGAATCGATCCTCGTCTAAAGTGTCACAGTTACCTGCCTGCACCAAAGCAGGTTCTATCGGCAACCAGACCGCATCAGCACCAGCTGCATTAAACAACTGCAGGTAATAATCCACCCAATCCATAGGGCTGTTGGAGGAAGCGCTGATCAGCACTAACTTAGGCTTTTGTGCTGTCACTTTGGCAACGGCTGCTGCACCAGAGGTTTTGGCACGCGCTAGTGCACGGTTTTTCGCTGACTGAATAAAATGCTGAAACATCTGCTGCACATAAAGTTCTGTGCCGTCAAAATAGACTTTCACTTGAGCTGTGCTGCCATCCTTCAGTACAGGCCGTTGCTCAAATACATCATCCAGTAAATTCTGCTCGTCATCAGATAACTCAAAGCGCTCAAACTCGCTATACCAGCTGTCTTCCGGCCAGTCTTTGTTTTGCATCTGCTCTAATTTAGTCAGTAGCAAAGGTTTGACCTGCTGCGCTCGAGCCGCCTTATCCGGCCATTTTGGCAAAGCCTTTAATTCAGCCATGCGTTTTGCATCAGGCCTGAATACCTTCTGAGTTACACCCTGATGCTGCTGAAAATAAGCAGCGGCTGCGGCTTGTTTATCTGGCGCACAACGCTTGAGTTCGACACTGGAACAAATAGGTTCACCACCGCCAAACAGCCAAAGCTCTTTGCCTGAGGTTATATCAGCGGCCTGAACAGATGCACACAAGCACAAAGCCAAAGGCAGCAGAGTGAGAGATTTCTTAGATGGATTTAGCATCAGATTTAATTCCGTTGCGCCAGTTGCTTCACAGCTGGCTATTTAGAAAAGGCGGACAATCGAGTGTCCGCCTTGAGTTTCAAAACTATATTTAAAAAGAATAACGGGCGGTTAAACGCACAGAACGTGGGCTCTGATAGTTTTGATCGTTCAGGAAGTTCGGGTTTTGGCCTTCATCTTCCAGCGACAAATCGCCTTTTTCATCGTATTCAGTCACACGCTGGCTGTTCAGCACATTAAATACATTGGCTTGCAGCAGTAATCCTTTGGCCCACTCTGGACGGTAGGAAAAGCCTAAATCCACTGTATAAGTCCATGGCGTGCGGCCAAACTGGCCTCTTTGGGTCAGCTCCTGCTCGCCATCCGCATTGCGGCAATACAAGCTGGACGCCGCATAACGTTCAAAGACTTCATACTCATCTTCGTCGACGTCAAATGGTGCATAACCAAAACAGCTGACCGGACGACCGGATTGCACCAGCAGGTTAGCCGACACTTCCATTTCTTCGTTCAGCTCGTACCCACCAAACAACTTAAAGGTATGGCGTCTGTCATTAGATAAATAGCCGTCTGTGCCATCAACAAATACTTTATGGTCAAAGTCGTTGGTTAAACCCGGCGATTCAGATTCCAGCCAGCTGTTAACTAAACCTTCGCTGTTGCCCTGACTTTTAGCCCAGACATAACTGCCCTGCATATACCAGCCGTTGCTGCTTGCGCGTTCAAAGTTAAACTCCAACGCCTTGTAAGTCCGTTTGTAATCGGCCAGTTGCAGGTAGCTGTTTGGCACTGTCACCCGTTGCAATACACCATCCCCTGCCACGTCCATATCCATTTCCAGATCTTTACCCGGGTTTAAGATGATACAAGTGGCTAATGAATCAGAGTCGAAATCTTCAAAGCCCTGATCTTCAGCAAAGTCGATAAAAGCCTGACGACCACAGTAGTCGTCGACACCGTTTTTCACTTCACGGTAAATAAAGCTGACACCACCAGTCCATAAGTCAGACAACTCACGCTGATAACCCAGAATTAATTCGTCCTGCAGCATAGGCTCTAAGTTCGCCGAAGCCACAGTGGCCGGATCCGGTGAGCTATTGCGACCGCTGGTTAAAGTATCGCCCAGCTTTTCGCCTAACTGCAGCGGGGCCTGAGTGGTTGGGTCGACCACACCGTCATACAGATAATATTCAGTGGTGACATATTGCCAGTTCGAAGCGCGGATATTGGTGTTGGCGGCGATAGGAATATAGTAACGACCGGCATTGGCATACAGCTTAGAGCTGGCATCACCGTTAACGTCCCAAACAAAACCTAAACGTGGCGCTATCATGTCGCTGGCATCAACAAAAGACACGCCATCGGCATTGAGGTTGTCAAAAGACTCACTGCGGATACCTGCGTATAACATCACTGTATCTGTGACGTAAAAACTGTCTTCTAAATACAGAGCTGAGTTTTTCACTTCATAGCGGCCTGACGGCGAAGTACGGGTGCGTTTGCGCACTACATGAGCATCAGCCGGAATATCAACACCGTTCCAGCGGTCTTCAAAATCGACCGGGGTATAACGGCGATAGAAAACGCCACCTGAATATTCAGCACCGGCAATGCGGGAAGTGAAGGTTTCGTCGTCGTAGCCAAAACGTAAGGTATGTTCACCAATACGCCACTCGGCATCTAAACGCAGCGCTTTACGCTCGTCGTTGTCAGGGCCAAACTCGAGCGAACGCACGTCGATATTGTTCCAGCAGCCCACGTCAATCACATCGTCTGTGTCCTGATCGTAAATATCCACTAAAGGACAATCATCGCCCGCCAGCGGGTCTGGCGTAATGTAACCTGAGTCGTTGGTTAAGCGCCCAACCAAAACACCTACAGTAAAGTCTTCCGTCAAGTGACCTGTGTATTTACCAATCAGAATTTCGCCACCGTTACGTTCGGTGTAACGCACCCGCTCATTGCCATGCCGGCCAGTAAAGTACTCATCATCAGGGTTCAGGTATTCTGTGTAGTCGGTTTCTTCCACATTACGAATGCCTGTCACTTCCAGAATATGGTTGTCGGTAATGTACCAGTCGAACTTAGCCAGACCATTAGGTGAAGTGTTTTCACCTGCAGTGCTGCGATCACTGCTGTACGAATCAAAACTGTCTTTTTTGCCTTCCAGCAAACCATAAAAAAACAGCTTGTCCTGCACAATAGCACCACCACCGGACAAGCTATAAGACAACTCATCTTGTTTATCTGCCGAACGGTAAGCCGAGTAATAACTACGCTCGCCTGCTTCGCCGCTGCGGCTGACCACATCACGACCTGATGCGGCTAAATCAGCAGGAGACCAGACAGTTGAGCCACTAAACTCCCACTCGTTTGTACCACGTTTGGTGACAATATTGACCACACCACCTAAGGCGCGGCCATATTCGGCGCCAAAACCACCGGTTTTCACTTCCTGCTCGCCAATAGCGTCAAAAGGCACACGGCCATAAGATAAAAAAGTACGGGCGTTGGTCACATCAAAACCATTGATGTAGTAGCCATTTTCAGCCACAGAAGAACCACCAAAAGACGCCAGCTTGCCAAAACCACTGTCGCCCCGCACTGTGCCGGGCGCGAGTAACGCCACATCGCTGATATCACGGCCTACAGGCAAACGTTCCATCTGAGCGGCAGTAAAGACAGTGCTCGACTCCACGGACGACGTATCAATAGGACTGATGCTTGAGCCCACCACAGAAATACGTTCTGTGGTGTCGTCACTGAAACTGACCGGAGTACCAGTGCCTATAGCGACATTCACTTCACGGGTTACGCCATTGGCGACCACCTGATAACGACCGCTGGGTAACTGGGAGAAATTAAAACGGCCACTGTTGTCTGAGGTCAGTTCGCGTTTTAAGCCTGTTTGTAAGTTTTTCACCGAAATAGTCACACCCTTTTCGGTCTGACCAAAAATAGAACCTACGGATAAATCGGCATACGCCATATTCTGGCTAAGGGCTGCGGTAATTAGCGCAGCCAAAGCGGAACGGCGCAGGCATTTCAGCTTCTGTTGTGTCATGTTGTTAACTCCGGCTTGTTGCTACAGGTCCATGTCCGCCTGTTGTTATTATTTTTATCCCCGTCGCCCTTGAAGCTGCGGCTTTGTTGACTGCGCCATTTCGCCCCGGTCACATAGGTTTACTATGCTCCCGGAGACTCACTGGCTTGCCGCCTCCCCGCAACTACAAGTTCCTTGGGTATGTCGGGTCTGTCTGGTAATAACCGGCCTCTGTGTGCCTTAGCCATTACCGCCCTGGTCTGGTTTTGATTTCACTTTGATAATAGAGAGTTAAAGCCAAAGCTTATATATCCTGTTGGGGGTAGAAGCAGGTGGTACAAAACGGATAGACAGATACAAAGGCTACCCAGAAAGCAGTAGTTTATTTTTTAAACACTGCTTACAAAGGAACCTTAGTGACTCAGAGTTTGTTGGTAGAGCTGGAGCGGATCGGTATTCTCATCTGGTCTGGCAAAAGGAATACAGTTGATAAATAATGAAAACAGCTCAGCCTGCGAGCCAATTTCCAGCTTGCGGTAAATATTCTTGCGGTGAATTTTCACTGTGCCGTCTGAGGTATTTAGCTTCTCCGCTGTTAAAGCCGACGAATAGCCACGCAGCATATAAAGCAGCACATCACGCTCTCTTTTGGTCAGCAAGGAACTGGCAAAATAACTTAAGGTACATTCCACCTGCTGGTGAGTTTTATCATCCGGATTAGCCTGCGGCAAAGCAGCAGCCAGTTGATAATGTTTAGTTAAAGCTTCAGATAAAATCGGCAACACCATATTCAGCGCCGTTAAATCGGCGGCGGTAAATTCGCTGCTATGAATATTACGCTGCATAAAAAACACCAGCGCCGAGTCCTCATCAATACGCCACAACACATCAATAGAATCGGCCACACCGGTTTTGGAGTAGAAGGTTTCGTAGTATTCACTGGAATAAAAATCATCAGGCGCCACATCACGCAGCCAATAAGCGCCGGTAGGACAACCTGCTAAAAACAGCCGGTACTGAGGGTCAAGCGCATAAGGCCCGGTGGAATAAATATCAGCCGACACTTTACGGTCAACAGGGTTAAAACGGTGCAATAAACTCAAAGGGTTACGGTGACGGTAATACACCAGGACACCGCACGAATCAGTAGGGCAAACCGCATCCAGCACATCCATCACGGCAGTACTGAAATCAGCCTGACCTAAACAGCGCCACAGGCCAGAAAATGCAGCTATCACTTTGTCATCAAACATCAGCCCCAAAGCAGACCGATACACTTTACCCTTTACTGGCTCCATACCCACCTCAAGCCCAAGCCGGTCGTCCAACGCCAGCACTCAATACTTTTGTCTGACTTCACTGTGTTTTGCTGTGAAATCAACATCTTCCCATGCCATTGAAAGTTACATATTTTTGTCAGCCACACAAGATAACAAAGAGGGAATTCTTTAGCCTTTGGAGCAAAGTCAGTGGATCTGCGTTAAAAGCTGTGATTGATCCAGCATTGGTTAATTTTTGTGCCTTTAAACCAAGGCAACAGAATTAGACCAAATGCTGGCTGGACAATAACCACAAAGCCCCATAAAATGGCCGCCGTTGCGCACCCGTAGCTCAGCTGGATAGAGCGTCGCCCTCCGGAGGCGAAGGTCACAGGTTCGACTCCTGTCGGGTGCACCACAAAACATCAAAACCACCTTTTTAGGTGGTTTTTGTGTTTTTGGCACCCTATCGGATTTGAACCTGCCGTTCGACCACCAGTTTGCCAGGAGCATTTTTGAACGTCTTCGCTTGCGAAGATGGCCCTTCAGGGCGAGGCGCAGGAAGCGCCGAGTAATCCTGATGGGTGCGCCATAAACGTCAAAACCACCTTTTCTGGTGGTTTTGCAGTTCAAGTTTTGGTGCCCCTACTACTTCTCCACCTTCAAAGCCTCAGCCCGAACTGCACGCTGCGCATCTGCCTCTACTTGCCAGCCGTGCAGATTCTCCTGAATCAGCTGACACAAAGCGTCGATATGCGCAGGTTCAGCGTTTAATGCTGTGATGTACTCGTAGCGCTCACCACCAGCATGTAAGAAATACTCTTTATTTTCTTCGCCAATTTCTTCAATAGTTTCAAGGCAATCGGCAGCAAAGCCTGGGCAAAACACCTGAACGCTTTTTACGCCTTGCGCTGGCAACGCCTTTAAGGTTTCATCTGTGTAAGGTTTTAGCCATTCTTCGCGGCCAAAACGGGATTGAAAGGTGGTGAGGTACTGATCTTTTGTCAGGCCCAACTCCTCAGCAATTAAGCGTGAAGTTTTATAACATTCACAGTGATAGGGGTCGCCATTGAGTAAATAACGTTTTGGAATACCGTGGTAAGACAATATCAGTTTGTCGGCCTGACCCTGTTGTTGCCAGTGCTGGCGAATTTTCTCAGCCGCAGCACGAATAAAAGGCGCGTAGTCAGGGTAATGTGAGATAAAACGTAAATCAGGTAACCAGCGCCGACGCATAAAGTTAGTGGCTAGCTCGTCGAAGGTCGAAGCCGAAGTAGAACCCGAATATTGTGGATACAAAGGCAACACCAACAACTTACGCACGCCCTGCGCAAACATTTTATCCAGCACAGTATCAAAACTTGGGTTGCCATAACGCATGGCGAAATCAACCACTACATTCTTCAGGCCTTGCTCTTGCAGCTGAGCGGCAATAGCATCACTTTGTGCCTGAGTATTAAATAATAGCGGCGAGCCCTGGTCGGTAAAAACAGTGGCATAAGCTTTGGCCGAGCGACGTGGCCGGAATTGCAATATCACACAATTTAAAATCAGCCACCACAATAAACGCGGTACTTCCACCACACGCGGGTCTGATAAAAACTGCTTCAGATAACGCTTCAGCGCCTTAGGCGTTGGCTCATCTGGGGTGCCTAAATTGGTCAGCAAAATACCAATTTTGTCGTTTTGTTTGTGGTCGTAATTGGGGCTGTTGATATAACGCATCGCAGATTTATTACTCTTCTGGCTAAGTGAACTTAGTTTACGTCAATTCGATGTAAAAGGTTTACCAGAAAAATCAGCCGGATATGCATTTTTCATAGAAAACTCTGTTGCTATGCAGTGTCGGGGTATTTGTTATCCGGAGCAACTGGCCAATGCACTTCGCATAGTCAGGCAAAGGGCTCTGTCCGGACAAAATGAAGCAGCGCCTTTTCCTACAACCTTGTTAGTGCCTTTGTTCCGCCTTCCACTTAGCAAAGTCTGAAGGCCGTAAGCCATAACGCGCTAATACGCCTTCATGTAAGCGGCGCAGCTCTTCAATAATCAAAGCTTGCACAGCGGCTTGCTGTGGCTGTGGCACTTGTAAAGCCACCTGCTGCTGAATAACAACCAAAGGCTCTGTAGCTGGAGCACACACTACCTGATGGATGCTTTGTTTCAACAGCTCCCGCCACTTCAGGCGAAGTGGGTCGGGTTCTGCCAGATCCTGTCGGATGGCGATGTATTCCTGCGTAGAGCGCTCATAAGCCCACACATAAAGGTCGCGCAATAATTCGACTCTGGTCAGCTCGTACAGGCCCAAAGTGGCGCGGCTATAGGCTTGTTCAGGAACATCCAAAAAGGTAAGCGGGCACAAGTTGGCCCGAAACAACGGCAGGTTGGCAGCAAGGCGCGAGGTGCGTTTATTGATATCAACAAAAGGCTGCAAATAAGGCAGATGCACCAGCATAAAAAACGACTGCTCAAACGGATCCTGAATTTGATTCACCTTCTCAAGCAGTAAATGCAGCATAGCGTCAATCTGCTGCGGCACAGATAAAGGCCGGTACATACTTTTGCCTATATCCACTGCATGCTGGCGAATACGCCCCTCATCCGCAGGGTTAGGTAATAAGTTTTCCGCCAAAGCGCTATGCAAATTCATCAGAGTGTAGCGGTTGAACTGCGCTGTATCCGTATTTTCCACCAGCAGTTCAATGGCGGCTTTGTGGTTCAGGATCATCTGGGTTTCCAGCACGGCTTTGCCTTCAGCGGCTTTACCATGTTCAATCAGCTCCAGCGTGTCGAGCCTGGAGTAGGTATTGCCCTCTAACTGACTGGACGCCCAGGACAAGTCAATCAACAATCGGTTCAAAATGGCACGGCTGTAGGTTCCTGCCGGTTGAGCCAGCTCCGTAGTTTTGCCCATTTTATGCAACTGCCTGCGCAGCGACTCCGACAAATACCAACTTTGATTCGGCTGGTAAGCCTCAAGAAAATCGCGCTGATACCCTACAGGTTTACGAGCTTCAGCAGGCTGGTCGATATAGGCCAGAATATCCGCGCTATCGGCAGATAACGGAATAAAAGCCGGAAAGCTGTCAGCCTGGCTCTGTGGATCTGACGGCGTGGCTACAGCAATGGGATGGAGCGTAAACACAAAATAACGTCTGGCCCGCCCCTCACCTACAGCTTTGATTTGTCCGGCATCAATCAGCTTGGCAATATGGCGCTGCAAAGTACGACGGGCGATAGCAGGATAACTGTTCTGTAGATCAGCCAAACTAAGCCCTTCAGCGGCCTGACTAATGATATGAAACAACTCTTGAGTAGTGGCTGACATAACTAAATTGGCGCAGTTTAATACTGAATGGCGCAATTGTGGCGCAGTTTATAGAACTGCGCCAGTTTTTGTTGCTAAATATGGCGCAGTTTGAGCGAACTGCGCCATTTGGTGCTTTTCAGAAGTTTCGGGAAAGCCAGTAATTACCTAAGGGGCAAAGGGCAGAGCTTTCACCAAAGCTCACGCAGCGAAAACTAGTGCTTTTGGTGTCGAGGTCTACAGAATATAACCGTTTAGGTTATGAATTGTAGACCTGTCTTCGCTTTGAGTAAGGTAGTGCATATTATCAGTGAACGAACTGCGGAAATGATGCACACCGCAAGAGCTTACCTCAAAAGTTCCATGTGAATATCAAACCCGCTCCTAGCCACGTTGCCGAATAAAACTAACTAGCTTTACCATGCTCTGAATCCAAACAATCCAACACATGTTTCACCTTCATAGCATTGTTATAAGACCAGACTTCTCGGATAAAAAAATATGCGCCGAATGAAAAGAGTAAAAAGTAAATTCCAAACAGGTGATAGTCTGCGTCGGCAACTTCTAAAATTGCCCAGTAAATCAAATAGCTCAATGATAAAAAAGCCATCAAAAAATTAACTATTCCGAAGAGCAAGGCTATCAATTTCCAAACATAATACCGTGTTGCCAGCTGTATGCTGACACCAGAGGAATCCAGATCTTTGAATTCTTGTGACCTTCGGATCATATTAAGAGTTAGCTTTCCTTCGGATTTACTTAGTACTTCCAGTACGGATTTTCTGTATTCCGGCGTTGCCACTATTCCGCTGACTAATCGAAAATGTTCGGTTTCAAGTTCTGTTTTGTAGCATTGCTGCAGCGCTGGATTTTCTGCTGACGCTTCTAGAGCTTGTTTGATTACAGCAATCCTGCTGGTTCTGAATACAGTCCAAGATTTAAACATATTCTCAAAGTTAATTAAGACGTAGAAAAGCACCAATAAGAATAAGCCAGGAATGCCATAATTTCCCAACAGTTCTCCTACTTGCGTGGCAGACAGCATAACTGCTCCTCCTTTATCACTTCCGCATCAACCCTATTACGGAAACTAAAAAACTTCAATCCCTAACATTTACCCAACTTGCCACTCCCCCACCTGCAGTCTCTGCTTCACGCCAAACACCAAAAACTGCAGGGCTTCGAATACTTGCTCAAAGTCGTTGTTTTGGGTGGTTAAGCCGGGCAAAGACAAATTAGCTTCGGTGAAAAAGCGCCGTTGTTCGGCTTGGGTGGTATTGGCTTGTTGCCACCAGTTGTTAATGCGGCCACGACTATGTTGCAGTAAGTCACGGCCCGGCAGGCGGTCGCTTTTGCTGCGGTTTTCGTTAGCTGTGCAAGGTAATAAATTCCACTGATCGTTATTGGGCCAATAGGAAAATGGCAGGCAGTGGTCTATGTCGAATTGTTTCAGTGTGCTGCCACTCCAAACCGACAGCACTTGCTCGCCTTGTTGTTGCAGCTTCATTACTTTATCGCGCACGGCGGCAGTTTCGCGTTTTTGTTCCAGCCATTGCAGGCTTAAATAGTAGGTTTCAAGCGGCAGCGCCCGTGCCTTATTCAGCTGATATTTGGCCATTTCGTCCACCCATTGCCGGGTTAATAAAGGCTCAATCCAGCAGCCGTAGTGGCGCAAGCACTGCCAGAGTTTGTCCTGATGGATTATGAAATGGCCAAAGCTAGCGAGGAAATCCTTATCGATGAGCACAGTATCTGTAGCAGTGCGGCGCTTTTTCTCTATCGCAAACAGCGGGTTATCCGGTGTTTTTTGGTAGATAAATGTCACTGGGCCTTGTTGAATGGTGTCGATGCAATGGCTAAATAACTTTTGCAGCGCTTTGGCATCAGGGCCAGTAAATAAAGCGCCTATGGCAAAATCGTCCGCTGCTAAATGCGTCAGTAAATCCCAACCATCTGCTTTTTGAAAACCTAAACGTTTGGCCGGGTCAGAGTTTTGTTGCAGGTTATAACCATCCAGCAAGCGCTTAAATTGTCGGATCCAATACAGCACCACTAAGCCGACAGGTAAGATGATTTGCTGACTACTACTATCCAACACTGCGCCCGGATGAGCATCGGCAATACGCACCAAAGTTCGCAGTAGCGCCAGTTTGTAAGTAGAGGATTTGGACGAATTTAAAATGATATGCCGTACCTGACTTAAGCTACCGCTGCCATCGTCCGGCAAAGTACAGACAACAGTTTGCCATTGTACGTTTTCGCGGCCCATAGCATCGGTGCCTTGCTGCTGAAAACTCAGCTCAAGCGCATGTTGCACACACAGCTGCTCTATGCTGTGAATACTGACTGGATAAGCAGTGCGACCGTCGTTAAAGTCGCCGTGGCGCAGGCTAATGACCAAACGGCCACCGGCTTTTAACAGGTTAGATAATTTACGAAAACTACGCTCTTGTTCGGCTGGAGTCAGGTGCATCCAGACAGCGCTGACTAAAATCAGGTCAAACTTCAGACCAAGTTGCAGCACAGTTTTTAGCTCTGGCAAGCGGTCGTCCAGCCAATGTACTGGTTTCTGTTGGGCAGCCTCTAACGTAGCAGTTTGTTGTTGCCCTAACTCACGTAAGGCTTTGGCAGGTTCCACCGCAAATACTTCGCATCCTTGTTGTGCCAGCCAGAGCGCATCACGGCCGCTGCCAGCGCCGATATCCAGCACTAAAGCATCGGCAGCAGGCCAGAAACTGCGCCAGCTTTGATGCACCTCTTCAGGTTTTAACGCATTGTATTGGCTGGCAAAACCTTCGGCGACCTGATGATAAATATCGATGTTACTGCTCATACCTAAGCTGCGATCCTTGTGTATGGCTGACGCCAGAATAGGTCCACTATTACAAAGCTTTAGGGGAAAGCCAAGTCCCTAAACCAGACTATTCCACCAGCTTCAGCTCAATTATTATCAATATCCCGCCACACCAGTCTGTCGCGGCCCTGGTTTTTTGCTTCGTAAAGCAGAATATCTGCGCCTTTGTACAGCTGCTCAAAACTGGCTTTTGCTGAGATAGCCAAGCCTAAACTTACTGTTACATCAATGCCTTGTATTTTTTCAGCTCGGATCATCGACAGCAACTTTTCGGCGAATTGGATTGGGGATTCGCTGCTTTGATTGAGGGTGATGATGGCGAATTCTTCGCCGCCAATACGGGCCAGCACGTCGTTTTCTCTGCTGTTTTTCGCCAGCAACTGCCCCACTTTATGCAACACTTCGTCGCCGACGTCGTGACCGTGCTGGTCGTTGATTTGCTTAAAGTGGTCGATGTCGATCATAAAAAATGAGTAGGGTAGTTTATGCCGCAGCGCTTGTTTGATCAGCGTTGTGGCTCTGGAGACAAAAGCTCTGCGATTCAGTAAGCCTGTTAGTTCATCCGTTTGTGACAACACTTCCAGCTTCTCGGCCCTTAGCTCTAAATCGTTACGCAGGTTCACCAGTTCCTGATACAAGCTATCGCGCTGTTGTGCTGTGCTAATCACCCAATAAATTAGCCGGTTGCCGTTATCCACAATACGGGCATTAACCAATACAGGCACGGGCTCTGCGGCTTTGGTTTCAAGGGTTAACTGGATTTCTGCGCAGTACCCCTGATGCAGCAGCATAGGCATAACAAAACTTTCGATCACAATTTTGGACGCGGCAGTAAATACCAAACCAATACGGGCGCCGCTTTGTGGCTCTTGTTGGCTGACCTGATAAAAATACTGGTTAGCAAACAGAATTTCGCGATCTTCGAGAGTGGTCACCACTAAACCGGTAGGGAAATCGTCCAGAGCAAATTCAGCCGTCATGCTTTGCTTTCATCTGGCTGTAAGGACTGCATAAAGTGTTGAATATGGCCAGCCACCTGTTGTGGATGCGTCATATGCAAACAATGGCCTTTGGCCTGCACCACCTGCAATACACTTTTTGGAGTGTGTTTATGCATATAGTCGCCGATGTACAAAGACGCCAGAGCGTCGGTTTGGCTTTGCAGCAGCAATACCGGGTGTTTATTCAGTGGTAATAAAGAGCGGTAGTCCGAGAAAAAAGTAGCTTTGGCGAAGTTTTTGGCTGTGATGGGGTTGGTGCTGCAGAAGCTTTCTGCAAGCTCGTTACTGACAAAGTCTTTATCTACATTGCCAGCCACTAAAGGCGCCAGATACTGGGCCCAGCCTATGTAATTTTTATCCATTAAATCAACTAGCTCAGTTAAATCTTCACGATTAAAACCACCCAGATAATCCGGCGGATGATTTAAAAAACAAGGCGATGGACACACCATCACCAGGCTATGAATTCGCTGCGGAATTTGCTGTGCTGCGATTAAACTGATGATACTGCTGACCGAATGTCCAACCAGCACTACATTATGTAAATCCAGAGTGTTACAGATATCGATAATGTCCTGGGCATAACCTTCCAGATCGGAGTACTTTTGTCTGGAGTAAGCAGCAAGGTTAGAGCCACCCGACCCGACATAATCGAACAGCACTATTTTGTATTGGCTGCTTAGCTCTGGGGTTAGAAAACGCCACATCAGCTGGTTACAACCAAAACCATGCGCCATCAGCATCACCTGCTGGCCAGAGCCTGTTATTTTGACATTGTTTCTGCGGATGACGTCATCATTTGCAGGCATAAAAAACTCCATCTAGTGCATGCGGAAATGGCGCTGAACTGTTACGGGACAATGGTAGGACAAATACAGCCATAGCATAAGCCAGACAAATTACTCCTTTAGTGTGATAAAAAAAAGATATAAAACAGTTATTTGTCCCGTGAGTAGCTGTTTTCAGCTGATCTGATTTTTCTGTGGCAGGGCCTTTTAATGCCTTGTACTGCAGTAGTGAGTCTGGAGTTAACACTGTAACGCCAGGTTGTTTATGCGTTCGTGTAAGTTTGCTGCCTACCCCAACAAGAAATAGCGGAATAACCTCGAACGCAGCTATTTTGAAAAGTCGGCGTCCAGAATTTTTACCCCAAAGCTATGCTGCAGACCGATTCAGTTCACCCGCACTTTCTGTTAAACTCCACCGCGCCTTTTTTCAGCCACAGAAGAAGTGAAGATGACTCTTGCAACTCAGGTCCTGGCGGTCAATGACGACTTGCCTATTCGTACAGATTTACCTGTTCACTCAGGTAAAGTTCGCAGTGTGTACTGGCTGACTGCCGCTGACAGCGCGCGGTTGATCCGGGAAAAAAATTACCCTGTAGCACCAGACACGCCGCTGGCCATTATGGTCATCAGTGACCGTATTTCTGCATTTGACTGCATCTGGCATGGCGAAAATGGCTTAAATGGTGTGCCTGGCAAAGGCGCGGCCTTAAACGCAATTTCCAATCACTGGTTTGCTTTGTTTAAACAACATGGCCTGGCCGACAGCCATATTCTGGATATTCCGCACCCGCTGGTGTGGATAGTGCAAAAAGCCCGTCCGCTGAAAATTGAAGCTATTGCCCGGCAGTACATAACTGGCTCTATGTGGCGTGCTTACAGCAAAGGCGAACGTGAATTCTGTGGTATTACCTTGCCTGAAGGCCTGCAAAAAGATCAAAAACTGCCGGAGATTTTAATTACTCCGTCTACCAAAGGTATTATGACTGGATTAGCCGGTGTGCCGGAGGCGGACGATGTAAACATTTCCCGCGCCGATATTGAACGCCATAGCGCTGCTTTTGGTTTTGAACAATTATCCGATATCAGCCTGTATGAAACCCTGTTAAAACAAGGTTTTGGCGTGATCAGCGACGCTTTAGCTGCGCTGGATCAGATGTTTGTTGATACCAAGTTTGAATTTGGTTATGTCAACGATGCCAATGGCAACAGCAAGCTGATTTATATGGACGAAGTGGGCACGCCAGACAGCTCACGGATTTGGGATGGCGCCAGCTGGCGCAATGGCAGCATAGTGGAGCAATCCAAAGAAGGCTTCCGCCAATGGCTGTTGAGTAACTTCCCTGATCCGGACATTATGCTGAATAAAGACCGGATGCCGGAGCGCGCCGCTTTAGCCCGCGACAACGCCCTGCCGACGGAAGTAATGATGGATATTTCCCGCACATACCTTGGCATAGCGGAAAAAGTCACAGGCCGTAAAATTGAATTAGCCGCTAATCCTAAAGCCGAAATTATTGAGGTGTTAGGCCGCGATTATGGTTTGATAGCGGAATAAGCTTTTCACTACAAAGGCTCTATTGCAATGCCAGTCTGATGACTGGCATTGTTGTATCTGAAGCACGCAAAACCTTGTATTTAATGGAGATACAACATGATCCGCAGTGCAACCTCAGCAGACGCCACAGCTATTGCAGCCATTTATAACCACTATGTGCTGAATACCAGTGTCACTTTTGAAGAAGAAGCTGTTAGTACTGAACAGATGGCGGAGCGTATTGGGCAGGTAAAAGCGGATGGCTTGCCCTGGTTAGTGCTGGAGCAAAGCGGCGAACTACTGGGTTATGCCTATGCCACTAAATGGCGGATACGGTCAGCTTATCGGTTTTCGGTGGAAAGCACAGTTTATGTCAAAGACGGTGTGACAGCCAAAGGCCTGGGCAGTCAGTTGTATCAGCAACTGCTGGCTGAACTAAAAGTTCTGGGTTTGCATCTGGTGATAGGTGGTATCACTTTACCTAATAAACGAAGTGTAGCGCTGCATGAAAAATTTGGTTTCGAGAAATGCGGCCATTTTCAGCAGGTTGGCTTTAAATTTGAACAGTGGCGCGATGTCGGCTACTGGCAAAAGTTGCTGTAATTCAACACTCTCCCCCCAATACGAGAACCATCAATTTCGATTGAGAAACATCAGCTTTTATCTGCAAAGGTAAAGTTAAGTTTATCTCTGAACCCTGCTCTGCCATGCAGCGTCATAGCCAATGAAATCACAGGCAGAGGAGCAAAACGCCATGAAAAACTCATTAACTACCAATACATCCAGGCGACATTTTATTAAGCAGCTTGGATTAGGCTTAGCCAGTATTCCGCTGATTGGCCTGGTGGCTTGTGGTGGCAGCTCAGACAGTACTGAAACAACCAGCAGCGACTCTGGTACATCGGGTAGCGGTGGCTCAAGCGGCAGTTCAACAGGCAGTAGCACCAGTTGGGCCACTGGCGGTACAGCCGCTATGACGGCAAATTTCCCGGACGACAGTCTGTTTGCATTAGGCACTACTTGTACTGTCGCCTTAACCAAAAACTTAACTGAAGGCCCTTGTTACTTTACAGCGAACACACTGGATGATATTTCCGATGCACAAGGCGGCTTGCCGATGCAGCTGTGTTTACGGGTGATCGACAACAGTTGTGAGCCGGTATCAGGCCTTGAAGTGGAAGTCTGGCACTGTGATGTGGAAGGTATTTATTCAGGTGATACCAATGGCAGCAGCGACAGCAGCGGTTTTTCCAGCTCGTTTTGCACAGGCAACCACAGTGAAGCCTTGCGCTCAAAATGGTTCAGAGGCACTCAAATTACCGACAACAACGGCAGGGTCAACTTTAAATCTTGTTTCCCTGGCTGGTATTCAGGCCGCACTATTCATATCCACTTTCGTGTACGTAACAACAACAACGATGAGGTGGTTTCACAGTTTTGCTTCCCGGATGCATTCACCGCAGAAATTTGCACCACTCACACTGAATACAGCAGCCGTGGTATTCAGGACACCACCTTAAGCGCTGGCCGCGACACAGTCTTTGGCAACAGCTACGATGAGTTTTTATTTGATTATCAACAAAATTCAGACGGCTCGTTGCTGGCTTACAAAACTATTCAGATTAGCTAAAACAGGCGAAAAAGTAGTGTTATACCAGTAACCAATACTAAAGTAGAAAAAAGTACATAGAGATCAAAGCAGTGTATGAAACCCTGCAACTATGCTTCGTTTCTATTTTGGTGTTGACTTTCTTTTTCATGTTCCTTAACTTGGCTTTACAGTGCTGTTTTTGTATTGAATCAAGAATGGACATATCGAAGAATCTGATTGCCTGGAAACAGGGTCGAAGTGATGTATAGCCTTGCATTTTTTAATTTAAGTTAGGCTCGAATCAGAAATACAGCGACTTTTAAGGATGAATCATGCGTTTATTTTTTATAGTACTTTTACTCTGTTGGTTTTCACCTTTTTGTAAAGCCGAACAGTTTTTTATGGATGTAGACCCCAGCTGGCAGCGTTCTTCCACTTTATCTTACGACGAAGCCGCTGCTTTATTCCGGCAGTATTACTGCACTATCTCCTCCGGCAGTGCTGTGATGTACGATCTGAAACAGCAAAGGCTGATGACAGCAAAACAAGCCACTGAGCAATTGCCTGAGCTAAAGCTGCACTGGACAGAATTTAAAGACTCTTATCAGAACGGCGCAGAAGTAAAGCAGCCTTGCCGTAAAGATATTCCGTGGCAAGAGCTGGCGCGGGTATTTCAGTTGCCTGAAACCAGTGCTGAAGAAAAAGTGATTATTTTTATCGAACCTGACGTCTTCAACCGGGAACTGTTTAAAGGGCATGAGGCTCTACAAAAAATTGACAGTAAATTTATGGCCCTATCGCATTATAACGGCATGAAAAAATACCTGGTGCAAATAGGAACTCCAAAAAATCGATAGCGAAACAGAATGAGACGCCAGATAGCGTCGACTGTTTAAGGATGAATCATGCGCTTATTTTTTATAATACTTTTGCTCTGTTGGTTTTCACCTTTTTGTAAAGCCGAACAGTTTTTTACCGATGTTGCCCCCAGTTGGCAACGCTCCTCGACCTTATCTTACGACGAAGCCGCTGCTTTATTCCGGCAGTATTACTGCACAATCTCCTCCGGCAGTGCTGTGATGTACGATCTGAAACAGCAAAGGTTGATGACAGCAAAACAAGCCACTGAGCAATTGCCTGAGCTAAAGCTACACTGGACAGAATTTCAAGACTCTTATCAGAACGGCGCAGAGGTAAAGCAGCCTTGCCGTAAAGATATTCCGTGGCAAGAGCTGGCGCGGATATTTCAGTTGCCTGAAACCAGTACGGAAGAAAAAGTGATTATTTTTATCGAACCTGACGTTTTCGTCCGGGAGCTGTGGAAAGGGCATGAGGCTCTACAAAAAATTGACAGTAAATTTAGGGCCTTATCGCATTATAACGGCATGAAAAAATACCTGGTGCAGATAGGAACTCCAAAAAATCGATAATAAAGCTCCGGATTAACAAAGGGGAGCTTGTTGCTCCCCTCCCGCATTCTTTTAACTGTCCTGACGTAATACTGTAGACAAAGGTTGATGCAATACCTGACGTATTTGCACGTAAGCCAACAGAAGTAAAACCAGACTAAAACTCAGACTGATAAGAATAACCAGCCAGGGCTCGGCCTTGAGCGCCATACTAAACTGCTGATCCAGGATGCTTACCAAAAGCTGCTGTACCAGCCAGGCCAGGGGTAAAGCAATCAGCAAAGCAGCCAGAGGCTGACCGAGTGCTTGCAGCAGGTTATAGCGATCGGAGGCGCCCACTGCGGCTTGCACTGCATAGCGGAATTTATCAAGTTTTAAGCGAGCCCTGAATTGGTCCGACAAACTCAATAACACGGCCAGCACAATAAGGCTGCCAATCAACCAGGTAGACAACAATAAATAGTGACTACGACTGTCCTGTTGCTCAATCGCCTGCCCTAACTGCGGCAACTGCATCACGGTTAAGCCGGTCAATTGCTGCTCTAATCTCTGCTTTAACACCGAAAAAGGTTCAACGGCTTTGCTGTTCTGATACATAAAAATCTTACGGGGTAGCAGCCCTTGTTTCGGATTTTCCAGACTGAGATAAATCATAGGCAAAGGAGCACTGAATTTACCTTTGTGTGGTAAATCCGGCACTACAGCTATTATTTGATGCTTACCTTGCATCATTTCAGACAGTTCCAGGCTTGAACCTATCAGCTCCAGATCTGGCCGGCCAGCGCTCAGCAAACGGGCGGCAGTCTGATTCAATACCACACCATGTTGCCAGGGCTGAGGTAAGCCAGGATCTTTCACACCAAGCACAGTAAAAAAAGAACGGCTGACGCCTAACAACGAAAACTCTGTTGGAGCCTTAAGTCGCATGTCCTTGATTAAAACACGTTGTGGGTCCAGAAAGTCGGTCGCAGACCATGCTGTACCTGGGTCTGGCCGGGGTTGGATGGCAGTGATGTTCAGTCCTGAGCCCTGAGACTTGAGCTGCCAGCTCTGCACCTTAGTGTCGACCGAATAACTATTACTGTGCTGCCACAACTGATAACTTAAGGCCCCAACCAAAGTCAAAGCCAACACTGCTGTTGTCAGCTGCAGGATCAATGTCAACTGGGCAAATGCATGCTGTATAAATGAACGTTGGACCTGCATCGCCCTTTCAAACAGCTGGCGTTGCTTTAAACGGAATAAAGGCATAATTGCCAGAGCACACAGCAGCAGCGCAGTAGCCAGTATAGACAAGCCCCACAGCTGAATACTGACATTAAAGACTTTACCACCACTGTATTGTTGGTACGCCGGATAGCTGGAAATGAAAGGCAATAACAGCTGTAGTAACAGCCATGACAAACCAAGCACTATGCTTACTTTCATTAAGGCTGCACGTAAGCCGGAAAATAACAAATAAGAAAAATCCGCACCTAAAATTTCATAGATCCGCATTTCATGTTGCTGCAAAATTAAGCGGCTGCTGTATACAGTTAGCCAGTTGAGCGTCAGCACCACAGTCAATGCGACAACAAACAACAGCAGTAATTGCCACTGCTGCAAGACCTGATTTCGGGTAACAGGGTCGAATTCCAATCCTGGCTGCACCAGCATTTCGCCACCCCGCTGTTCCATCTGCATACCTGCGACGCTTAAATCGGTTTGTTGCAATCGCTGTGTTATAGCGCTGACCGATAAAGGTTGCTCGCTGCGAACCAGCACCAGATTGCCGTCGAAAGCAGCCAAATACTTATCAATGAGAAAAGACGACGATGAGCCAAAGGGCGTCAAAAATCTGAGGTAATTTGCTGACAACCAAATATCAGATGTCTGACTGCCAATTTTATCCAGACTGGCAGGTAAAACACCAAGCACCTGCAGAGGTTGTTCAATATGTTTATGCCTGAACCAACGGCCTGTTACATTGGGATCTGCCGCCAGTTGCCTGGTCCAGAAATGGTGAGATAACCACACCCCTTGCTCAGCTGCGAATTCCGGATATCCCAGCATTTCGGGCAACTGGCTATCATAAAACAGCAGATTCAGATCGGTGAGCAGTTCGCCTTCCAGGCTAAGATCCGCCTTGTCCAGTTGTAATGCAGCCACCTGATCTACTCCTGGCCACTGCGACATCTGCTGTACAACTTGCCGGTTCACGCCAGAAATCATGCCGTCCGGAAACTGGTGTACCACACTATAAAAAAAACCACTTTGCTTCACCCATGCCGGTTTCTCGCTGAATAACAAATGGCCCAGTTGCAGGCTGATCGCTAATAAAGCGCAACTCAGTGCAGAACCCAGTAGCAAAGTACCCAGTTTCAGGCGCTGGCCGGACCAACGCCGCCATTCACAGGCTAAGTCATATAACCAGGGTTGACTAATCATGCAGCAAAGCTCCATCACGTAATTTGATTTGTCTTGAACACTGCGCTGCTATCGCCGGGTCGTGAGTGACAATCACTACTGTCGATCCTTCTGCAGAAAGCAGCAGCAACAAGTTCATGATGCTTTGGCCTGTTGTCGAATCCAGATTACCCGTTGGCTCATCAGCCAGTAACAAGCTTGGCTGGTTCACTAAAGCTCTGGCGATAGCCACCCGCTGTTGTTGACCACCGGATAATTCAGATACGCGGGCATTTAGTTTCTCGCTTAACCCCACTTTCTCCAATTGGGCTCTGGCCAACTCCACATAACGGCCTGATGCAATATCCGGGTTAAAACGTAACGGCAATGCCACGTTTTCCAGCACTGTCATTTCGCCTATCAAATTAAAATTCTGAAATACCCAGCCAATGTGCTGATTACGTAACTGGCTCAGCTGGCTGCGGCTTAGTGCAGCTACGGGATGCTGTTTTAACCAGTATTCACCTGAGCTGGGGCTGTCTAATAACCCCAGAATAGACAACAATGTAGACTTGCCACTACCCGAAGCTCCGGTAATAGCCAGACATTCGCCCTGCGCTATGCTCAAATCCAAAGGCTGCAATGCAACAGTCTTGTTTTTTACAGGCCCAAATTCTTTGTTTACCTGTTGTAACCTAATCAGTTCAACCACCTACTAACTCCTCAGCCTTGATAAGCTCCTGTTGTTGCATAGCAGTAGGTACCTGCAACAAAATTTCATCACCAGGTTTTAAACCTGAAACAATTTCCATATAACGGCTGCCAACAATACCAACCTCAACACTATGTTTTTCGTACGCATCCTGCTGTTTTACATGCAGCGACCAGCGCCCTGAAGCAGTGACATGAGAAGGGATCTCAACCCGCGCAACCTGATCGATGGTGGCAGTAGTTACCCGCGCGACAATATCAAAATTAATCCGGGCTTCAGCAGGCAGAGCCCCTTTTAATTCCAGCTCGACCCTCACCTGATTATCACTGACCGTAGGGTAAACCCGGCTAACCACAGCAGCGACGGCCTGCCCTTTAACCACAACATCGGCGTTTTGGCCTGGCAGCAGCTGCGCGGCTTCCACCGCAGAGACACGAACATCGGCATATAAACTGGCAGGGTTATTAATTTTCGCCACCATCACACCTTTACCTATGGCTTGCCCCAATTGAATATCCTCGGGTAAATCGGCCAACACACCAGCGCGATCGGCCCTTACCAGCAAATTATCGACGTCAGTACGCGCCATTTCGGCTAACTTTTGTGCCTGCTGATATTTGTATTGCAGGGAAAGAGTTTTTGCATTGCGGGTTTGTTCGAAACTTTGCAAATTACCTGTTGCCAACTGAACACGCATTTTGGCTTGTTCCAGTTTGGTTTCTGCGCGTAAAAATTCCAGCCGGGCCAGAATTTTTTGCTCCATCAGCACTTGCATGGTTTGCAGCTCTTGCGCTGCCAGTTTTTGTTCACTCTCCGCCAGTGCAACTTCATTTTTTAACTGCTGCTGCTCACGGGCTAAATCAGCCAAACCTGACTCACGGGTTGCCATCGCATCCAGCAACTGCAGTTCAGCAGTTTCAAGTTCGCGTAATAACGCCGGGTTACGCAACCGCAACAGCTCAGTGCCTGGCTGAACTTCCGCTCCCGGCAGTAACATCAGCTCAGCGACAGAACCTTCAACTTCAGTGATCACTGTGCCTTGCTGGCGGGGTAACAACCGGCCATAACCTACGATTTGCTTTTGCACCTGGCCCTGACTAACCACTGCGCTGGAAATTGCAAGTTGCTGACTTTGTTGTATCACCGAATAAATGTAGCGACCCAGCAGAAAAAAAACTGTTGCAGCTACAAGCAGCAGCAACCAGCGATTTCGCCACCAGGCAGTATTGTTCAGCGGTATCTCTAAAACTTTCATTAAATATCCTTATTCAACAGCTACATAAAGCTATCTTTATCAACAGGCTTTGTCCTGAAATGAGTTCCCGTATGACTATTTTGTATGGCTGTGTTGTGGTCGGTTTATTCGCTCTGACGGTGCAGTGCCAGCTTATGACTTGTGAAAAGCAACTGCAGCAGTCATCAGCTTTACATCAGCAAAATAGCCATATAACAACAGAATCATGTAACTAACATAGAGACAAAAAAAATCAATGTCAACAATAAAAAAACCGATACATTACAACTAATTAAAATTAGAAATCTGTAATTTTTGCTCGGTCAGAATAGCGTTCCGGAGGCTGACAAGGCCGCAGAAATCTGTTGTTCGGATTTTTGTCTGTAGCAAAAGCTCACAAGCTAATTCCATATCTGAAACCAGTTCAGGATTTTTATCCACTTGCCTGCAGGCTTATTCGCATTTTCCGGACAAGCTGGGTATGGTAAGGGCAGCTTTTGATTTATAGGAAAAACACTGTGAAACCTTTTATGCCCTTTTTGTGTTGCCTTACTCTGCCCTTATTACTGCCATCCACAGTACTGGCCGAAGCAGTAGTATCGACCTCGCCTTCACTAGCCTCTTTATGGCATACCAAAAATTTGCGGGTGCCTGAATCAGTGCTTTGGTACCAACAGCAACACAACGGTAAAACCGATACGGTGTTGTTTGTGTCAGAAATTGATGGTCAGGGCAATGCAGCTGATGGTGTAGGTGGTGTAGCCGTTTTAAATACTGACGGCAGCATTCGGCAGCAGGACTGGTTACGAGGTTTGAATGCGCCTAAAGGTTTAGCCGTATTTCAGGGCAAACTCTATATAGCCGATTTAACTGAAGTAGTGATTGTGGATATAGCTTCAGCCAAAATACTGCAAAAAATTAAAGCACCGGATTCGGTGTTTTTAAACGATGTGACTGTTGATGCCAAAGGTGTAGTGTACATTTCTGATACCCGCAAAAACCGGATTTATAAGCTGGAGCAAAACCAGATCAGCAGTTGGCTGGAGAATATTGAAGCAGCCAATGGCTTGAAGGTTGTCGATGAAAAGTTATACATAGCAGCTGGCGACAAACTGCTGAAGCTTGATTTAAACGACAGCAGTAACAGCGTCACACAAGTTGCTATTGGTTTTGCTGAGCGCGCTGATGGCCTGGAGAGCGTTGGCAATGGTGATTTTATTGTCAGTTGTTGGGCTGGTTTGGTTTATTACGTCTATGCCGATGGCCGTATACAACAGTTACTGGACAGCAGAGCTGCTAAGCTCAATACCGCCGATATTGGCTGGGATCCAGCCACTAACACTTTGTATGTACCTACTTTCCTAGGAAATTCAGTACAGGCCTTTGAGCTAAAACGATAAAAGTTTAGCGCCGCTCTTTATCGGCATACTGACGGATAAAACGGCTGACTTGCTCTGCTTCTTGTTTGCCCAGATAGCGGGTGTGAGCCAGTAAAAAGCTTTTTTCCCGATACAAGGTCGTTAACGCCTGATCTACAGCCTGAATAAACTGACGATTTCGGGCTGTGTCTGAGCACATCACATGCCCGGTGATCAACGCAGGCGAACCTGCAATTCCATAGCTGCGCGTATGCAGCTCTGGTTTGCTTTGCATAAACAAGTTCATTTCTGTCGGGTAAGCAATAACAAAATCCGCCCGCTTTGAAGCAAACATGCCAATAAAATTAGTGTGATAGTGAGGTGCTGCAAGTGGCAAAATCTGTTTTGCCGGCAACTGGCGGATTTGCTGATCCAGAGTTTCACCAAAAGAAAAATGCTCTGGAACCAGCAGTTTAGCCTGAGGTAGCGCCTGCATCACCTGCGCAATACTTTTCACCTGGCCCTGCTCATTCAGTAGTTCAGCTGCAAGAACCGGAAACTGCGCCAGTTGATAGAGCCTATAACCCAAATAAAAGTTAACAGGTTTAGAGAATAAGTACTTAGCGTCTCTACTGCTGTTTTTCACCCTGTCCATGGTGCAGATAGACGCGCCGCTGTCCATCATATGCTCTGTTCGTGCTATTGGAACTTCAATCACAGGGACAGATCTGGAGAATTGTTTAAACAGAAGAAAGTTCGTTTCGGTGGTAATGGAGTTGTACCTACCCGCATTGCTCAATTGAACCGTCTGCGGGTCGTAATGTTGAAATTCCAGCTGGATCGGAACATGAATGGCTGCAGCACAGCTCTGGCAATACCAAAAAATCAATACGAAGCTATATCGCCATATCCCTTTAGCCATTCTCGTTCTCCTGTTCACTAAACAGCTAGTGTGCGAAAAGTATCAGCAACAGTAAAGGACAGTTCTGTGTTCCCAAGGTGTTTGGCTATTCTTTAGCCAAGCCAAACTGCTGCGGCTGATACAGTGCAACAGCCGCCATCCGGCTCTGACTTAATGCTGCTAGAAATCAACAATAATTTTGCCAGCAAAAATCTTCTGACTGCTGCCATCAGCTCGCATACTTTGAATGCCTTGTTTGATGGCAGTTTCCAGTTGTGGGCAGTGACAGTGGACCGACAGCCCCATGTAGATAGTCTGGGGTTTTACCAAATCGTCAGGGAAGCCTATTTCTTTGATCTCTGTAGCTAATTCGGGGTTAGTTTTAAGCACAGCCTGTACCTGAGTGGCAGGCAACAAGGCGGCGTCTATGCGTTGTTTCGCCGCCATTTGCAAAGCCGTCAGCACTGAATCCACCTGCACCAGCTGTCTTTTTTTCATGTTATCCAGCACGATTTGGATTTCTGGTGCCACTTTGTAAGTTCTGATCGTCGCAATAGTCATAGTGGCTAACTGCCCGGGAGTATCCAATCTCAGATTTTTGCTACTGGCGTAATACACCCTGTCAGGCCAGCGGGCGGCAAAAGGAATGTAATGAATATCAGGTCTGCCAGCGCCGGTTTTTAGAATATTAATCATCAGATCTGTTTCACCTGCTGCCATTTGTGCGAAGCATCGTGAGGACGGAGTCTCTGCGCTGGGGAGCAGGGTAAAGTTGGCTCTTTGGGCCAGTTCCTGCAAATACAGTACCGAAGGCCCTTCAGGTTGCTTTGTTACCGCATTAAAGCCATAAAAACCCGGAAAAGTACCAAGACACCAACGCAATTGTGGTTTGGCTTCGACTGGATTAAACAGGGAAATAACAAGAACCAGCCCTATCAACCTTTGTATCATAACGTGGCTCCCAGACAAACTAACTACACAGTGAATGAACTTCTATGCCGATTTTCAGCAGATCTTTAGTTGCGTTCAGAACAATTGAAATCTTTAGTTTTTTAACCTAGCTGCACTCTGTTGCGGCCCATAGCTTTGGCCTGATACAACGCCTGATCGGCTCTTTTCAGGATAGAGTCGTCATCGTCCTGCGGCTGATATTGAGTGACACCAAAACTAATGGTAAAGGCAGGCAACCCCGTTTCATCCAGAGTGGCGACAGACTGCCTGAGCATTTCAGCTAACTGACAGGCCGCTTCGGCTTTTTGTTGTGGCAATAAAATCACAAATTCTTCGCCACCTAAAC
Source organism: Rheinheimera mangrovi (assembly GCF_003990335.1). NCBI lineage: Bacteria > Pseudomonadati > Pseudomonadota > Gammaproteobacteria > Chromatiales > Chromatiaceae > Rheinheimera > Rheinheimera mangrovi. The sequence goes on from NZ_CP034683.1 coordinate 4,035,797, forward strand.
GGAACAGACTGTCGGTTTTACGCAAACGCTTGCTGATATGCTCTGTTAAAGCCTGCAGTACTTTGTCACCCATATGGTGGCCAAATTGATCATTGACCTTTTTAAAGAAGTCTACGTCCAATAGTGCAATGCTAAATACGCTGCCACGTTCCGCCAGGCTGAGTTCCATGCGCAGTTGTTCGTCCCATTTATGCCGGTTAAAAGCCCCAGTTAACTTATCCCGCGTCGCCAGCACCAGCAGCTGTTGCTCTATTTCCTGCCTGTTACTGATTTCCTGTGATAACCGTTGCACCATCATTTTTAAGTCGTACTCAAGTTCTGTCAGCTCATCCTGATGCTGTGGCTGGTGAAATTCCGGGCTGGTAATAGGTTGACCCTGTTCTATCGAATGCTGCACATTTTTGATTTCGGTTTGAATACGACCAATACGCAGGCGGAAAATCTGCAAAATATAAAAGGTTAGATACAAACCTATGACAAAAGCACAAAACCCCAGGCCTGTATTGACCAGCATAAATTCGTTTTCGTGTTTATCGGTGTAACGGCTGGCTTCGAGAGTTAGTTTTTCCATATGCCGTAAAATGACAATAATACTTTGATCTAAACTGGCGGCTTCTTCTTCAAACTTCAGCCATTGCTGATTACTGGTATGGCCTTGTTGTAAAGCCAGTTTCAGTTGCTGTTCAAAACTGTCACTTTGCTGGTGAAATTCTTTAATACTGGCAAGTATTTGCTGATGTTCGTCTGCAGCAAAACGCACCTGGTGTTGCTGCAGACTTTTATTCAGCACCCGCTCGGCTTTATCCAGCAAAAACTTCAGTCCTTCACGTTGCGCAGCAAAAGCTTGTTCAGGTTTGAGTTCAACTTTGGCTTGCTCGCCTTTTAATCGAAACTGCTCAATCAGCAAATGCTGCTTTAATTGCATCATTTCCAGCTCACTGACCATTTCCGTCAGCGGCACATCTATTTCAGCCACTTCGTGCATTTCGGCATCGATCAGTTTGAGTTTGTAGATGGAGTAAATAATGACGACAAATAAAAACGACAGCAGCACCACCAGTAAACCACTGATTTTACGCTGTAAAGACGCATTAAACCATTGTTGCATAAGAAGTTCCGTAAGAGCAGAGCATTGCTGGGCTCTGAGTAATAAACCTGCTTAAAGGAGATGGCTCTGTAGTTGTATACTATATTAACGCTAAATGGCTGATTTGCAGAATAAAGTCGGGCCAGCTACAAAACTGACGATTTTCGTAAAGCCCCTTCCTGAGCTGAAAGTTTCACTATTGGAAACTTAATGCATTAAGTTATTAAATGGTTTATTTATTGTTAATAAATTTCGTAGTATTACCGGGAACACAACAACCGGAGTTTCTATGAACTTACTACGCAGTTCCATCAAAGTATTAACTTGTGCCCTGTTATTGCCTTTGTCGCTATCTATTACTGCGCAAAGCGAACCGAGTACCACACTGATGCTGACGAAAAAAGCTGGCAACACTTATTTGAGCTGGTCAACTGAGGTGCAGGAAGTGGCCCGACAGGAAATTTACCGCAGCACCAGCAGTGTATTTGAACAAGCTGAACGTATTTCGGTATTAGATCCTTACCAAAAAGTGGCGCAGGACAGCAGCTTTGATCCGAATCAGGATTATTGGTATTGGCTCAAAGTGGTGGATGCTGATGGTCAGGAACATCTGTCTAACTTATCAGCCACAGTACCTCAACTCAGCTTTCAGCCTTTTGCTACCACAGCCAATGCCAGCCGCTGTAAAGCAGGCGCAACCTTCGAAAATGAAAGCATAGATTGCGGTGGTATCACAGTAGGCAGCAGTTGTGCCAGCGATGCAGAAGGGCAAAAACCTGTGATCACGCTGAAAAACGCGACAGTGAAAAACCTGCGCATTTCAGCAAGCGGCGGAGCCGACGGCATTCATTGCAGCAGCGGCAACTGCATTATTGAAAACGTCGTATGGGAGGATATCTGTGAAGATGCAGCCACCAACAATGGTAAAACCATGACAGTCAAAGGTGGTATGGCCTTTAATAGTGCCAATGGCCCTGGTGGCAAACCCGACAAAGTGTTTCAGCACAATTCAAAAAACAGCACCACAGTGCTGACAGGCAACTTCACTCTAACAGGTGAAAACGGCAAGTTATGGCGCTCTTGTGGTGACTGCACCGACAATGGCGGCCCACGTTATCTGACAATTTCAGGTGTAACTATTAACGGCAAAATTGGCAGCATAGCTGGGGTAAACAGCAACTATAAAGATGTGGCTACTATCCGTAATCTGAAGATTAAAGATTATGCAGCAGGCAAACCGCCTGTCTGTGAACACTATAAGGGTGTAAAAAAAGGCCAGGGCAAGTCTGTCAAAGATAAAGAATACTGGAACAGCGCCAGCTGTAATGTCAGTAAAACCGACGTAACTAAGCTTTAATTTATGAAAGCTTAGTGGTAAAAAAGCAGGGACCTCAGTCAAAAGCCCCTGCTTTGTTGATTTACTGCTTAAGCTTTTCTGAAATTCACCAACCGGTATAAAGCGGGCAGCACCAGTAAGGTAAGCAAAGTAGAACTGATAATGCCGCCTATGACCACAGTAGCCAGTGGCCGCTGAATTTCAGCACCTGTGCCTGTATTAAACGCCATGGGCACAAAACCTAAACTGGCGACTAAAGCTGTCATCAGCACTGGCCTTAACCTCGACATAGCGCCTTGTTCCAGTGCAGCCAAAAGCTCCAAACCCTGCTCACGCAGCTGGCGGATAAAACTGACCAGCACAATGCCATTCAGTACAGCTATACCCGACAAGGCAATAAAACCAACGGCGGCTGAGATCGACAACGGCATATCCCGCAGCAGCAAGGCAAAAACTCCGCCTGTCAAAGCCAAGGGCACGCCGCTGAAGACCACTAAGGTGTCCCGCACTGAGTTTAACGCGCCATACAAAAGGCCAATGATCAGCAGCAGGGTTAAAGGCACCACTATGCTTAAACGCTCTGTGGCCGACTGCAACTGCTTAAAGGTACCGCCATAATCCAGCCAATAACCATCAGGTAACGGCAAATCCTGCATACGTTGTTGTACTTCGGCGATAAAGCTGCCCAGGTCACGGTCTGTGACATTGGCGGTCACCACCACATTACGTTTGCCACTTTCCCGGTTGATTTGGTTTGGCCCTGTAATTTCGGCAATAGTGGCGATTTCACCCAGCGGCACATAACGTAGTTCGGGCGAATCATCGACTGGTAAGGTGACTGGAATACGCGCCAAAGCAGCCGGGTCTTGCCGCAATTCTTCCGGCAACCTCAGCATTAACTTAAAGCGTTTATCGCCTTCATACATCAGCCCCACCTGGCGGCCACCAATAGCGGTTTGGATCAGTTGCTGCATTTGCGCCACATCCATTCCCACCAAAGCCAGGTGGTCACGCTGAGGTTCTATCGACAGCAAAGGCAAACCGGCTGACTGCTCCATGCGAGCATCTTCAGCGCCCGGCACAGCAGCAAGCACAGCAGCAACCTGTTCACCTACTTCGGCTAGCGTATCCAGATCATCGCCATACACCCGCACCGCCACATCGGTGCGAACCCCTGCGATTAGCTCGTTAAAGCGCATTTCGATTGGCTGGGTAAATTCGTATTTGTTCCCCGGAATTTGCTCCACTAAGGCTCGTAATTCTTCATCAAATTCAGCACGGGTTTTCGCCGGATCGGGCCAGTCCTGCTGGTTTTTCATAATAATGAAGGTATCGGCGACATTAGGTGGCATAGGGTCTGTCGCTACTTCAGGTGTGCCAATTTTTGAGAACACCCGTGCGACTTCAGGCAAAGTGGCAATATCCGCTTCGAGCTGCATTTGCATTTGTACTGACTGGCTCAGACTGGTGCCGGGAATACGCAAGGCGTGCATGGCTATATCGCCTTCATCCAGTTGCGGTAAAAACTCTGAACCCATTTTACTGGCCGACCATAAAGCAGTGCTCAGCAGCAGTATCGCAACAGCTGATACCAGCAAGGGTGTTTTTATCGACAGCGCCAATAGAGGTTGGTAGCCGCGACGCAACGCCAGCATCAGTGCATTTTCTTTCTCTGATATTTTGCCGCTGACAAACAAGGCAATGGAAGCCGGAATAAAGGTAATAGCCAGCATTAAAGCACCTAACAAAGCGGCTATAACGGTAAAAGCCATAGGCTGGAACATTTTGCCTTCGACGCCACTTAAGGCAAAAATCGGCAGGTACACCAGCATAATAATAAAAACCCCAAACATAGCGGGTGTCATCACTTCTTTGGTGGCTGCTAATACCACTGCAGAACGTTCTTTTAAGTTAAGCAACCGGCCTTGCTGATGCTGGGCTAAACCTAATTGGCGTAAGCAGTTTTCGACCACTATGACAGAGCCGTCGACTATCAGGCCAAAGTCTATTGCGCCTAAACTCATCAGGTTGCCACTCATTTTATTGGCCGCCATACCACTGATGGCAAACAGCATACTTAAGGGGATCACCAGAGCTGTTAACAAAGCCGCCCGCACATTACCAAGAAACAAAAACAGGATCACCACCACCAATACAGCCCCTTCCAGCAAGTTGGTTTCCACTGTTCTGATGGTTTTATCCACTAAGGTAGTGCGGTTGTAATTGGCTTCGGCAACCACTCCAGCAGGCAGGCGCAGATTGATTTCATCAAGGCGACTGGCGACTTGTTGCGATACAGTACGGCTATTTTGCCCTACCAGCATCATCACAGTGCCCAGCACTACTTCGTTGCCATCTTGTGTCGCGGCGCCGGTACGAAGTTGTTTACCTATAGCGACATCGGCTACATCTTTTACCCTGACAGGGCCATCGTCACGTTTGGCAATCACCAGTTGACTGATGTCCTCCAAGGATTTCAGCTGGCCAGGCGATCGGATCAGCCACTGCTCGCCATTTCGCTCAATATAACCAGCGCCGACATTGCTGTTGTTTTGCTCCAAAGCTTGCGCCAAATCATCCAACGTCAGCTTAAAGGCCAGCAGTTTGACCAAATCAGGCGACACCTGATATTCACGGACATAACCACCTATGGTATTAATTTCAGTCACACCTGGTACTTTCAAAAGCTGCGGTCGTATCACCCAGTCCTGAATAGTGCGTAAGTCCTCTGGGTTGTAGGCTGAACCATCGGCTTTTTTGGCATCGGGCAAAGCTTTGACTGTAAAAGAAAAAATCTCGCCCAGGCCAGAGACTATAGGCCCCATTTCCGGATCTATATCCGCTGGTAGTTCGTTTCGAACGTTTTGCAGCCGCTCTGCCACTTGTTGTCTGGCCCAATAAATATCTGTGCCTTCGGTAAACACAACAGTGACTTGCGACAAACCATAACGGGATAAAGAACGGGTGTACTCCAGTTGCGGCAACCCCGCCATCGCCGTTTCAATGGCATAAGTAATTCGCTGTTCGGTTTCCTGCGGCGAAAAACCTTCTGCCGCTGTATTAATTTGTACCTGCACATTGGTGATATCAGGCACGGCGTCGACCGGCAAACGTGATGCTTGCCACAGACCAGCGGCCGCCAATAACAGCGTCAGCAGCATGATCAGCACAGGCCTTGCCAGCGCTGTTTTTAATAGGGTATTTATCATCAGAAGCTCCTAGTGATCATGGCTGGCGCCAGACTTCATCACGTCGGCTTTGAGGATAAAACTATTGGTCGTAGCGTACTGCACACCCAGCGGCACACCGGACAAGACTTCAACTTGCGTATCGTCAGCGCGACCCAGTTCAGGCATACGGATTTCAAACATATCCCCTACTTTGATAAAAATCACCGTTTTGCCATTCCATAACTGCAAGGCTGATTTTTTGATCACCAAAGAAGCATCTACTGTCGCCACTGTGACATCGGTTTTGACATGCATGCCTGGTCGCCAATGGCCGTCGGGATTGACTAACACACCACGGGCGCGGGCTATATGCCCCCCTGTCATTTGTGGAGCTATATAGCTGATTTGACTGGCTGCAGATTGATGGCCATGTAAGTCTTTGATTAAAAACTCCTGCCCTAACTTCAGCTGTTCTGTGTCCGAGGGGAAAGCTGACATTTCGATATAAACCGATGAAAAATCGCTGATTTCGACTATCGGTTGTTCTGAAACTTTGGCGCCCACACTGACGTATTTGGCCGTTACTTCACCTGCTGCTGGCGCAAAAACAGAATAGTTTTTTAAGCTCACCGGGTTTTGCACTATGGCCACTAACTGACCTTTAGTCACTTTATCGCCAACTTTGACCGCCAGTTGTTGCACTACACCAGCATACGCAGCGCCAACCTGATACTGCTGCTCCGGCACAGGCGCCACGACGCCAAATAAATGCAGCTGAGTATGAATTTGCCCTGGCTGGGTTTGCTGCAGTTCTATACCGGCTTTTTGCACAGAACGCTCTGATAAAGCGGTGCGGCCTTCAAAAGAGTCGTAATGCCATTCGAAGTTTTTGCCCTGATAACTGGCGCTGATTTCCACTTCAAAGGAGTGTGGTTCACGGATCACTGTATCCCCCAGCCAATAATCCAGTTCAGGGCTGAAGTTAACAAGCTCAGCAGCTTCGCCTAAACGCTGCAAAGTCACCTGCAGTTTTAGCTCCGAGGTTTTGATTGGCTCGTCGTTTTGATACAAATAAAGCCGCAGTTCAGGCTCTACTTCGGTTTCGTAAATAGTCACTTCCAGAGCGAAGTCATCTTGTGTCAGTAAACGCCCGCCATGTGGGCCTTTGGCGGCTTCTGCATGCTGATGTTCTGCCTGTTCTTCGTTATGCTCTTCACCATGGGCATGGACAATAGCGGTAAAACTAAGGCTGATAGTCAGCACTAAAATAGATAAAAAATTCATTGAGAAAGCTCCTGTTGTGCAGGGAGAGAAGAAGGGTTGCGCTGCGGGGTTAAAGCTTCTGGCCCCTTGACCACCATAGGTAAACCGGTCAGACGTTCCAGCTCTAACAGCTGCAAATGCAGAGCGTATTGCAGGTCAATAATGGTGCGTTTGGCCAGCAAAATTTCCTGCTGCGCTGCAAGTAAGTCGGTCATATCAAACACGCCTTGCTGATAACCGGCCAGCATCTGATCCAGTACTTTTTGCGCCACTGGAATAATGGCTTTTTGGTAATCGCCGATCTGCTCGCTGAATTGAGTCAGCTGCAAATGACTACGCTCTATTTGCAATTGCAGTTGCTGCATGTTCTGGTGCTGCTGCAGCTTGGCTTGTTCGGCTAAAGCTTCGCTGGACAGAATGGCGCCCTGATTCGGATTTTCCAGCGTCAGCGGCATACTGATCTGCAGTACAAAAGCATTGTCGTTACTTTGCTCATTGCGGCGCAGTCCTGCGCCCAGAGTTAAATCAGCCTGACCTAAAGCTTTGGCCAGCTGCAACTGACTATCCAGCAACCTGTTTTGCGTCAGCCACCATTGCAGCTGCGGGGCTTGTTGCAATTGGGTCAACACAGCAGCGAGTTGAGGCAAAGTGGGAAGCAGAGTTAAATCACCAGACACCGCATCAAAGTCAGGCTGTTCTGCCCAATGACTAGCCAGTAGACGCAAATTCACCAGCTTTTCAGCGAGCAGGCTTTTCTGCTCCATCCGGCTTTGCAGTACTTTTAGTTCCAGCCTAGTGATATCGGCATCTGTCACATTGCCCGCTTTAGCGCGCTGTTTGGCTGCTGCAAGTGCTTGTTGCTCAGTGGCAATTTTTTGCTCTGTCCAGCTAAGCAGTGCTTGCTGATGCAACAACTGCAAAAAGCTACGCATAGTAGCCGCAAGCGCATCCACTTTATCCAGCTGATATTGCTGCTCAGTTAATTTGCTTTGCCATTTTGTCAGCTCAAGGCGTTTCTGGCGTTTATCACCCAGTTCAATCAACTGGCTCAGGCTTAAGGTCAGTTCAGCGCTTTTTACACCAGCGCTTTCGCCCGTACCCAGCACATCGGCCAATTCCAGCTGAAGTTCAGGGTTAGGCCGCATTCCGGCACTGATAGCAGCGGCATCATTGATACGCTGCTGATAGGGATACAATTGCAAACCAGGGTTTTGCACTAGCGTACGTTTTAACGCTTCAGCAAGGCTAAGTTCTGTCGCTTGAGCAGGAATAACCCACAGCGAGGCCAGCAGCACAAAAGCCGCATGGCTAAGTTTTATAGTCATAACTACACCCAATAAATTATTGAAATAAAGCTGAAAATTTAATGTTTAAAGCAGAATTTAATGATTAGGTGGAGGGACTGGCGGGCTATAAGTGGTGGTAATTAAGGCGTACTGAGCTAAAGCTGATGCCTTGTGCACAGCAGGAGTGGCAGACACAGCATAAAGTTCGGCTATGTAGCAGGCAACATGGGCATGAGTGGGATGATGGTCATCGTTATGTTCAGCTTCATGTTTTGAAGCATCATCAGCACTATCTACAGCACTGGCTTCAACAGTACAGTGCTGATGTTCAGTGTGACTGGAGCTGTCCAGCACAGAAAATGGATGATTCTCCTCCGGTAAATGCATAACAATGCTCTCACAGGCCGAAACGGCGTGATTCAGCATAATCAGCATTAACAACACAAAGCGGAGAATGGGTTTTGGCATAACGCCCTCGATAAGAATTGTTCTCATCATAGCCTTAAACCCTGCGCTAACTCAAGCAATCAAATAGGGTTATAAATAGGCTTCAAAGGCTTGTGAGTAGAGTTCTTCGAATTCACCTTGTTGGTTTTTAACAATAAACAAAGCTGCTATTTGCTGTTTATTGGCAAGCTGCATAGCTTTTTCAACACCCATCACCATAAAAGCTGTTGAGAGTCCATCAGCCGTCATGCAGGACGGATGGATGACAGTAGACGACAGCATCATATGCGTAATAGGTTTGCCTGTTTTAGGGTCTATTAAATGGGAATAACGCTGGTTATTTTCTTCAAAGAAAATACGGTAATCACCTGAGGTAGCAACAGCATTGTCTTTCGGCCGGATCAGGCGCTGTAACACCCGTCCTTCTGCGACTGGTTTTTCCAAACCTACAGTCCAGTCTTTGCCTTCCAGCGACACGCCTTTAATACGGATTTCACCGCCAATTTCAGCCAGAAAGTTATTAATCCCCTGCTGCTCCAGCACCTCCGCCACCAAATCAACACCATAACCTTTGGCTATAGTGGATAAGTCGACATAAAGTTCCGGTTTGGTTTTACGGACAGTACTGCCTTCAAGCTGCAGATACTGCACTCCTGTTTGTGTTCTGGCCAAAGCTATAGCGGCATCATCCGGCACTTTTTCTGGTCTGTGGGTTGGGCCAAAGCCCCACAAGTTCACCAACGGACCAACACTAACATCCAGATACCCATCTGTCAGTTGGGCCAGTCGGATCCCTTCGGCAAACAACAATCGCAGCATTTGTGACGCTTCACGCGGCTCAGTGGAATCACTATGGTTAAATAACGACAACTCGGAATCATTGATATAAGTAGAGGCTACCTGGTTCACTTCTTTTAACACCTGATCAATCTGAGCTTGCACCTGCTGCTGATCTGGCATCCCTGGCTGAGCTACATAGGTAACATGGTAGGTAGTCCCCATAGTTTTGCCTTCCAGCAACACTTTTTCGGCCTCTGGTTTTGCACAAGCGGCTAAGGTAACCAACACAAAAAAGGCGAAAAGCTTTTGGTTCAGACTCAGTGTAGATGCAGTATTCAAGTGGTTTTTCCTTCAGGACAGCTCTGAGGTTATTATCCCACAGAGTGCTGTGCCAAAGCCCTGTGCTTATCTGATGTTATGGCTTACCCATCGCCAAAGCCCAACGCCCTGAATCGCTGTATCAGTAATGGCCAGCCTGCTTACTGGCCATCCCCAACCACATAACAGTGCGGATTTATCTGTGCAATTGCCCTGCCCTTTCTGGCTGGTACACCAGTTGCAACACTTGTATGGGCTGAATCTCACCATCTGGCATAGGCCAGTGAATTTGATCGCCTTCACTAAGGCCAAGTAACGCTGAACCTACAGGAGCCAATACAGACACTTTATCCCCGCTTGCGTCCAAATCCTTGGGATACACCAGCGTCAGACAAGGTTCTTCACCTGTTTTCAGTAAACGCAGCCGCACTGTGGAATTCATAGTGACAATATTGGCTGGCATAGCCGCAGGTTCAACCACAGCACCACGGTCCAGCTCCTGTTCAAGCTGCAAACGAGCCGGATCTTTGGCAGGTAAGCGGCTTAACAGCTGATCTAATCGGTCCAGATCCAGACTGGACAGTACTATTTTTGGTAACGCCTGTTCGGCTAAGGTTTGATTCATAGGTTTCTCCTGTACAGAAGGATGGAAAGCCGGTGGTTGTTTCACCGACATCAGGTCACATAACATAAATCTCAGGGTGCGGCGAAATAGCGTAAGTTCGGCCACTTCACCAACATTTTTGCCAAGTAAAGCAGCACCTAAGGGGGATAACACAGAAATAAAGCCCCGCTCTGGTTGCTCCTGCTGTGGATATACCAAAGTCAGCCAGACTTCGGTTTGATCGGATAAATCCAGCAGACGAGCTGAACAGCCAGGCATCATGCCGGTTTCGCTTAAGGCTTTGCGTTTGCCTTTTGCAGCAGACTCTAATTGCAGCAGCAACTGTTGTAACTGCCACGGAGGTAGCGGCTGAATAGCCGAACTAGCCATAAAAAATACAGCCGAAACATCGGTTTTACCCGACGTATTTTTAATAAACATAGTCATTCCAGACTCCGGAATTTATATAGTCAGAAAATCAGGGGATATAAAAACCTGCCGACCCCATACAAATGGAGCCGGCTCAGGAATGGAAGACGGTAAAAAAAGCAGCGTGATAAGACGGCGACTTTATTGCTGTTTTGAACAAAATGACCTCCGTCTTGTTGCAATGGAAAAGGGAATTCGATGACGGACACCATATCCCATTTAGCGGCAAAACTCAAAATCGGGTCTTGCATGACAACCACAACAGGCAACCATTCATAAAATCAGAAGCTAATCCGCTATTTTTACTATTTTCTATTGTCGCCATTCATGCTTACACTTTGTGCAGAGGCTAACAACAACAGCCAATTCCTTTGTATTTAACTGACTAAGCAGGGACAAAGCATGAGCATTACGACCAAAAGCGCAGAACTGGAGTGCAATACAGAAGGCGGCTGTGACGCCATTGAGCTGGTAATTACCCCACGTTCGACAGATTTAGGCGATTTTTCTGTACGTCGTACCCTGCCCAACAGAGAACGTCAGATGGTTGGGCCATGGATATTCTTCGACCATATGGGACCCGCTGACTTTCCGGCCAGCAAAGGCATCAGCGTGCGGCCACATCCACATATTAATCTGGCGACTGTCACTTACTTATTTGAAGGCGAAATTCTGCATCGCGATTCACTGGGCAGCAAACAAACTATCACTCCGGGTGATATCAACCTGATGGTGGCGGGCAAAGGCATAGTGCATTCAGAGCGCGAGCGTCATGAAATCAATGGTTTACCTCATCGTTTACATGGTCTTCAGTTATGGATGGCGTTACCCGAAGAATTTGAAGAAATAGATCCGGCCTTTTACCACTACCCAAGCCGTGATATTCCGGCCGCCAATATAGATGGCGTGTCGCTGCGGGTATTAATAGGTGATGCGTATGGCCTGGTGTCACCGGTAAAAACCTACTCAGACACTTTGTACGTCGAAGCAGATTTGCAGACAGGTCAACGCCTTGAGCTGGCGAATGCAGAGGAAAGAGCTCTGTATGTTGCCAAAGGCCAGTTGAAGCTCAAAGATAAAGTGATCAACCAATATGACATGGTAGTTTTATCCGAAGCTGAAGGCGTGGTGATTGAAGCCACACAAAACAGCAGAATAGCGCTGATTGGCGGCAAGAACTTAGGCCCACGTTTTATTGAATGGAATTTTATTTCCAGCCGCAAAGAGCGGATAGAACAAGCCAAGCAGGATTGGCTGGCTGGTAAGTTTCCGAAAGTCCCGGAAGATGAAGTTGAGTTTATCCCATTGCCGAAGTAAGTTTGTGTATCTGGCAGCATAGGCTTTTTGCCTGTGCAGCCACTATGACCCACAGGACCCCAGATGCCCTGCAAAACAGCCGCACATCAGTGTAAATCACCGACTCAGAAACAAAAGCCTCAACTGCTCACCACTTATCCCACCAAACAGGCCATTTACTGCAAAACCTATTATTTGACCCTCGCTTTTGGCATACTCGACCAGTTAACAGTTAATGAGTTTTACTGTCATTCCATAACAAAAAAACAACCAAGATACCCAGAGGAAAAATCCATGCGTAAGACCTTAATCGCCAGCGCCATTGGTGCGGCAGTCGCTTTAAGTGCTTGTTCCAAGCCAGCCGAAGAAGCTAAAACCACAGCAGCAGTTGAGCAAGCTCAACCTGCTGCACCAGCAACGGAGCAAAGTGCAGTGAGTAATCCATTGTTCGTAAAAAGTACTCTGCAGTACGAAGCGCCAGAATTCGACAAAATTAAAGTTGAACATTACCAGCCAGCCATGGAAGAAGGGATTAAGCAGCATATGGCTGAGATCCTGGCTATTGCTGAAAACAAAGAACCAGCTACCTTTGAAAACACCATTGTGGCCATGGAAAAAAGTGGTGAGTTGTTAACTCGTGCCTCCACTACATTCTTTAATATGACAGGCACTATCAGCAACGATGAGATCCTGAAAATTCAGTCCGAAATGGCGCCTAAATTTGCTGCGCACTCAGACAATATCAACCTGAACCCGGAATTGTTTGCCCGCGTAAAAGCAGTGTATGACGCTCGTGCCACTTCAGGTTTAGACGGTGAAGCAACCCGTTTGGTGGAAGATTATTATGAGCGTTTTGTTCGCGCTGGCGCCAACTTAACTGAAGAACAAAAAACTAAAATCCGCGCGTTAAACGAAGAACAGTCCACACTGACCAACAAGTACCAGCAAAACCTGATGGCGATGAAAGATCAGATCGCGGTTTATGTGGATACTAAAGAAGAATTAGCGGGTTTATCAGAAGCTGAAATTACTGCAGCGGCAGAAGGCGCTAAAGCTAAGGGTAAAGAAGGTAAATTTATTATTGAAATTACCAACACCACCCGTCAGCCAGCTTTAGCTTCACTGGAAAACCGCGAAGTACGGAAAAAAGTTTGGGAAGCTTCGGCCTATCGTGGTACTTCAGGTGACACAGACAACCAGCCTATCGTTGCCCGTTTAGCTCAGTTACGTGCAGAGCGTGCCAAGCTGTTAGGTTATGACAACTGGGCTGCGTACCAGTTAGAACCGACCATGGCGAAAACTCCTAAAGCTGTACTGGATATGTTCGCTTCTATGGTTCCTGCCGTAGTGGAAAACACCAAAAAAGAAGCTGAAGCTATTCAGGCGATGATCAAAGAAACCGGCGGTGACTTTGAATTACAACCATGGGACTGGGAGTTCTACGGCGAAAAAGTACGTAAAGCCAAATACGATTTAGACGAAGCCGAAGTTCGTCAGTACTTCGAATTTGAGCGTGTACTGAATGACGGTATGTTCTACACCATGAACAAACTGTTTGGTATTACCATGAAAGCCCGTCCGGATTTACCTGTGTATCACCCGGATGTAAAAGCTTATGAAGTCTTTGACGCTGACGGCACAAGCATTGCAATTTTCTATGCTGACTACTTCGCCCGTGACGGCAAACGTGGTGGTGCCTGGATGAGTTCTTTTGTTGAGCAAAGCAAGCTGTTAAACCAGAAGCCTGTCGTTGTGAACGTGATGAACATCCCTAAAGGCCCGGCCGGTGAACCTACGCTGGTGAGCTATGACAACGTCACTACTATGTTCCATGAATTTGGTCATGCTGTGCACGGTTTATTCTCAGATGTGACTTACCCGACTTTAGCTGGTACTTCAGTATCACGCGATTTCGTTGAATTCCCGTCGACTTTCCAGGAAGACTGGGCGGCTCACCCTGACGTGATTGGCAACTACGCCAAGCACTATAAAACAGGCGAAGCTATTCCTGCTGAACTGCTGGCAAAAATCATGAAGTCACGCAGCTTCAACCAGGGTTATGACACACTGGAATATATGTCTTCTGCACTGCTGGACATGGAATGGCACTCTCTGCCAGCCGACGCTCCACTGCAGGACGTACAGAAGTTTGAAGCCGAAGCACTGAAAAAGCACGGTGTGGATTTAGCTGCAGTACCGCCACGTTACAAGTCGACGTTCTTCGCTCACGTTTTCTCTGGTGGTTACTCAGCCAGTTACTATGCCTATATGTGGAGTGAAATTCTGGCTGCTGACGCTTTTGCCTATGTGCAAACTCAGGGTGGCCTGAAGCTGGAAAACGGCATTAACTTCCGTAAAAACATTCTGTCTATTGGTAACAGCAAAGACCCTATGGAAGCTTACAAAGCTTTCCGTGGTCAGGAACCTACCACAGATGCGCTGTTAATACGCCGTGGTTTAAAGACTGGTATTAACTAAGATCTGCTGGTTTCAAGACACAAAAGCCGCTCTCTGAGCGGCTTTTTTATGGACGGTATGTCGCAACTATCAGGAAGGTTGTTGCGACTATATTCTACAAATTATTTGTCACGCTTCACTATTCTCAGCGGGCTTGGTATGACAAGTACTTAACAGCTGCTGTAAATGCGCACCTAAGTCCTGTTGGGCAAACTGCTGGCTGGCGATTGCCATCTGCTTTAATGTCTGTAATGCCTGCTCTAAACCTTGTTGTTCAATTAAGGTTTTAGCATACAGAGCGGCATCAGCACCACGTTGTAAGAAACCCGCCATTTGCTCCAGTGATACATCCTGTTCCATCACCTGCTGTAAATCAGCCAGTAACTGTGACACCTTGGCTGACTCAACCAAAGCGCCTTCCACACTGATTAAACGACCAACCGGATCGGCCACTAAAGTGGTAGCCACACAAGAAGCGACTGTGCCAGCTTCTGCACCATTGGCAACAGCTTCCAAACCCTGAGTACGGATTTGCTCTACCGCCTGCTGTAGCTGCTGATCTTTCGCTAGCCAGGCTTGTTCTAACTGCTGTTTTTCATCCCCGGCTAAATAGCCACAGCTGGTCAACAAAAAAGATAAAGTAGCTGGTACTAAAAAAGATAAGGACTTCATAAAAACTCCGGGGAAAATAATTAATGCTTTAGTGGGTATAGCTGGGGGAAAGTTCAGAAAAATCAAGGAGGAAAACAGATCAGAGTCGTAGACTCCAACCTGCAGATATACCCAAGTTACTTGAAGATGCAGCGAGGCGACAATGTAGGGGCGCGGGCTTGTCCCCGCCCGTCTCCATGTCGAGCTCCTCTGAGTCAAATATGCGCAGTCAACAAAGCTGCAGCTTCAAGGACGACGGGGTTAATGACCAGCGATTTGCATCTGGCCTATCAGCACTGAACCTGTCAGCACGCCACCACGAGGGTCAACGTCTTTGCCTATGGCCTGAATATCCATAAACATTTGCTGCAAAGTACCGGCTATAGTGATTTCGGATACAGGGAACTGAATTTGGCCGTTTTCAATCCAGAAACCAGCAGCACCACGTGAATAGTCGCCTGTGACTGTATTGACGCCCTGCCCCATCAGTTCTGTCACTAACAAACCAGTGCCCATATCACGGCACAGCTGAGCTAAGTCGGCATCACCATGTTGCACTAACCAGTTATGAATACCACCGGCATGACCCGTGCTTGGTAAACCTAACTTGCGGCCTGAATAACTGGTGGTCAGGTAGGTATTTAAGACGCCTTTATCCAGTATGGTTAAATCGCGGGTTTTTACACCTTCGCCATCAAAAGGACTGGAAGCTAAAGCTTGTTTTAAATGCGGACGTTCAATGATAGTGACTTTATCAGACATGACTGGCTGGCCTACTTTATCCAGCAGGAAACTGGATTTACGGTAAATACTGCCACCACTGATCGCAGACACCAGATGACCAAAAATACTGCTGGCGATATCAGCACGGAAAATCACCGGCACTTTTTGCGTGCCCAGCTTGCGGCCATTTAAGCGTTGTACTGTTTCCAGTGCAGCTTCGCGGCCGATTTGTGCCGGGTCCAATAAAGCACTTAATTCACGGGCCACTGTGTAACTGTAATCGCGCTGCATATCGTCGCCGTCTTCACCAATCACCACACAGCTTAAACTGTGACGGCTGCTTGGGTAACCGACCAACTGACCATGGCTGTTACCATAAACCTTTAAGCCCTGATGGGAAGAAAAAGACGCGCCTTCAGAGTTGGTGATACGGGCATCATAAGCAAAAGCGGCTTCTTCTGAGGCTTTACACCATTCGATAGCTTGTTCGGTAGAGACAGAAGCCGGGTGGAACAAATCCAGATCCGGTGGCGATAATTCCAGCCAGGCCGCATCAGCTAAACCCGCATGTGGATCTTCAGAGGTGTATCGGGCTATATCAATAGCAGCTTCGACTGTGCGTTTTAAAGCGGCAGGGCTTAAATCTGCTGTAGAAGCAGAACCTTTACGCTGACCAACATAAATACTGATGCCTAAACCACCGTCCTGATTAAATTCAACGGTTTCCACTTCACCATGGCGGGTTTCGACACTTAAACCACGAGTACGATTCATCGAGGCTTCGGCACTGCTGGCACCTAATTGTTTTGCATGTGCCAGCACCTGGCTGACAGCATCTTTTACTTCGGCGATTTCTTGCCAGATTGTAACTTCGGTTTGACTCATTGCTTTACCTGTCAGAGTGTTCTGTTTTGACTGCCAGAATGTGGCTTCAGCTTACCATAGTTCTGAAAAAATTGGACGTAGGGGCCACCAACGCAGCTGCCACTATGTTGGACAACTCGGCCCAAAGTAATTGGAGTTGCAGCAAGGCGACAAGCGAGAGAGACCCCAGGAGCATAGTTGTCTATGTGACTGGGGCTATGAGCGCAGTCAACGCCGCTGCGGCTTCAAGTACGAAGGGCGCCGCTGCTATTGCTCAGTAGATCGGGTATACTATGTACATTAATTAGATGGTAAGAGAATTCTATGGCCGATTTGACCGACTTTACCCATGGCGACGACTGGGATGTTGAGTATGGTAAAAGTAAGACCCAAGTTAAAAAAGAGATGACTGCGCTGCAGAAACTGGGTGAAGACCTGGTGGCTTTAAGCCCTGCTGCCCGTGCTAAGTTAGATTTAGATGATGAATTAAAAGACGCTTTGGCTCTGGCTGATAAGCTGTCGAAAAAACACGAAGCGCTGCGTCGTCATATTCAGTTTATTGGTCGTTTAATGCGTACCCGTGATCTGGAGCCTATTGAACGTGCTTTGGCTGTGCTGCGTAACACCAATCAGGCCGCGACCCGTAAGTTTCACTTAGTGGAAACCTGGCGTGATAAACTGATTGCCAGTCCGGATGCGTTAACTGAATTTGTTGCAGCTTTTCCAGAAGTGGACGTACAGCAGTTACGCGCACTTATTCGTAATGCAAAAAGAGAACAGGAAAAGGATCTGCCACCTAAGGCTTTCCGTGAATTGTTCCAGCTGATTAAGCCAGCTATTTTAGAAGACTAATGCTGAGGTCAGAGCTATCAGCTCTGACCCATCTATATCAGACGTTTCACCACTAAATCCGCACCTATACGGCGTAATTGGCCTAACAGCTTTTGTACTACGTCCGGATAATCCCGCACAGTTTCAATTTCAGAATAATGCACGATTTCACTGCTGTGGGCTGTGATCACCTGCTTTTCCTGTTCCAGCAAGGCTTTTAATTGCTGCAGATCGTCTTCCACATAAATACCGTTTTCAAAATCCAAAGCAAAAGCACGCGGATTTAAATTGTGACCGGTAAACAGATGTTTTACACCATCCACACTTAAGCCTTTAAGGTGATAGCTGTTGTCTTGGTGTTTCCACAGTTTGACGTGCAGTATACCTGCATCGATAAATTTCTGATTAGCACGGACAAACTTACGCAAAATGGTTTCGTAGAAATAAGGCAAACCACCAATTTTGCTAAAACGCTGACCTGGTGGAATATAAAAATCGTTAGCGGTTTTATCACCTACCACTATGGTCACAGTGACACCACGTTTTAAACATTTACGCAGCGCTCTGGCCAAAGCCACAGGTGGATTAAAATAAGGGGTGTAAATCAGCACTTCCTGCTGCGCCACCGAAAGCAGAGCCAGTACAGTGCTATTGAGCTCATTGTTGCGACGGCCTAAGCCCATCAGTAAGGATGCGCGCAGCGCTGAGTCTGTTTTATCTTCATACTGATAACGAGTCGCTTTGGCGTGCTTCAGCCATAAACGCGACTGACGTTTGACCGCCTGACTAACATAAGCCTCGTCATCCAAGAGTTCAGGCGTTTGTTCTTCATCGCCAAATAACTGCTGATGCGCTTGCACTATGGCGTCTGTCATCACCTGATTTTGCAGTACTAAATAGCGGTCGGCACGATAACGGTTTTCTTCTGCCAGATAGACATTGTTCAGTGAAGCACCGCTGTACAGCAGGGTTTGATCAAACACAAAACCTTTTAAATGCAGTACACCAAATAGCTCACGCTTTTTTACCGGCACGCCAATGATTTGAATAGGCAAGTCGTAGTCTTTGGCTATTTCACGGTAAAAATCGTTATTGGTGCGAGCGCCTTCCTGACCTATCAGGCCACGACGAGCTCTGTGGTAATCGACGTAAACAGTTACCTGTAAATCTGGTTTTTGCTGTTTGGCCGCAAACAAGGCCCGCAGAATTTGTTCGCCCGCTTCATCAGCCTGCAGATACAAAGCAGTGATCACAATACGATGTTGAGCGCGCTGGATCAGATCCAGCACAGTGCTTTTATATTCAGCAGCTGACCACAACACAGAAAAGGTTTCAGCCACCAGATCTGTTTTTGGCAATTTGGCCAGGCGACGTCTGTTTAACAAGGTTTGTAACATAACAGGCAAAATTCTCAGTCAGTTAAATTAGGGTCAGATCACATTGTTAGCAGCTAACAATGTGATCTGACCCCATTTAAGAGCTTAATTTTAATGAGTGGGATCTTGCCGCAAAACGGCACAAAGTCCTAGTGTTTTTCGTCTAAACCAGCTTACGCTGTACCACCTACCGTCATCGCATCCAGTTTTAAGGTCGGTTGACCCACACCTACAGGCAAGCTTTGGCCTTGTTTACCACAGACGCCAACCCCAGCATCCAGCGTCAGGTCGTTACCGACCATAGACACTTGCTGCATCGCCTCCGGGCCGTTGCCAATCAGGGTTGCGCCTTTAATAGGTGTGGTAATTTTGCCATCCTCAATCAGATAAGCTTCTGAGGCTGAAAACACAAATTTGCCTGACGTGATATCCACCTGACCACCACCAAAATTCGGTGCATAAATACCTTTTTTCACGCTGCCGATAATTTCCTGTGGGTCGTATTCACCCGCCAGCATGTAGGTATTGGTCATACGAGGCATAGGCAAATGGGCAAAAGACTCACGTCGGCCATTGCCTGTAGGCGCCACGTTCATCAACATGGCGTTGTGTTTATCCTGCATATAACCTTTCAGAATACCGTTTTCGATCAACACGTTGTATTGACTGGCTGTGCCTTCGTCGTCGATATTCAATGAACCACGGCGATGGGCTAAGGTGCCATCATCGACAATAGTACAATGTTTGGAGGCAACCTGTTCACCAATGCGGCCAGCAAAAGTCGAAGAGCCTTTGCGGTTAAAGTCGCCTTCCAAACCATGGCCTACGGCTTCGTGTAATAACACGCCAGGCCAGCCTGAACCTAATACCACAGGCATAGTACCAGCTGGAGCGTCGACCGCTGTTAAGTTCACCTGAGCCATACGCACAGCTTCACGGGCATACCCCTGCCAGCGTGGTGAGCCATTGACGTCTTCAAGGAAATACTGATAGTTGGTACGGGCACCACCACCGCTACCGCCACGTTCACGGCGACCATTGTGCTGCAGCAGCACAGAACAGTTTAACCGCACTAAAGGACGGATATCTGTGGCAAAAGTACCGTCAGATGCAGCTACTAGCACTTCTTCATACACACCGGATAAACTAACAGCTACTTGTTCAGCGCGACTATCGAGGCTGCGAATATAAACTTCCATCTGCTTGAGCAGCTCAACCTTGGCGGTATTGTCTAAACTTTGCAGCGGCTCACAAGGTAAATAAATTTGTGGCTGGGATTGCTGTTTAAATACCTGCACTGATCCTTGTTTGCCAGCACCAGCGATGCCACGGGCCGCCTCAGCCGCCTGTTTTAAAGCTGCAGCAGAAATAGAATCGGCATAAGCGAAGCCGGTTTTTTCACCGCTAATAGCGCGAACACCAACACCACGTTCGATATTAAAGGAGCCGTCTTTGACTAAACCATCTTCCAAACCCCAGGACTCATGCACACTGGACTGAAAATACAGGTCGGCGTAATCCAGCTTGTGCGCAAACAAAAAACCTAAGCTTTGTTGTAAATCACTGGCGCTTAAGTCACTGGCGCTTAACAGGTTGTGTTCGACGTTACTCATGCTTTGAACTCACTTTGAAATCTGTTGTGGTGCCTTACCGGCATTTTCTCTGCCAGCTGCTGGCAAAGATCTAAATCTGTTTCGACACTCAGCACCATTTCGTTGCTGCCATCGGCTTCGGCCAGAATGCGGCCCCATGGGTCTATAATTAAACTATGGCCATAGGTCTGACGACCATTAGGATGAGTACCAACCTGAGCCGGCGCTACAACAAAACTCTGGCTTTCTATCGCCCTTGCTCTTAATAAGGTATGCCAATGTGCCTCCCCTGTCACTGTAGTGAAGGCCGAAGGCACAGCCATTACGTTCATGCCCTGAGCTGCTAAAGCCTGGGTTAATCCGGGAAACCGCATATCGTAACAAATCAACATACCTAGCTTTAGCTGTTGCAGCTGCACCAGGCTTAATTTATCACCGGGCATAGTAGTGGCTGATTCCAGATACTGCTTGCTGCTGTCGTTAACTAAAGCATCAAACAAATGAATTTTCTGATAATCACCAATCAACTCGCCTTCCGGGCTATATAACAAACTACTGGCGGCAAAACGTGTTGGATCAGAACTGCAGGTTGGCAAAGTGCCCACTAATAAATACAACTGATACTTTTTTGCCAAAGCCGCATAAGCCTTTTGTAACAGACCAGAGCCTAAGACTTCCGCCAACTGCAGGTTTAGCCCATCAGGCCCGGCAAATACAGTCACACCTTCAGGCAATACAGCAAGGTGTTGTTCTGTTTTAGGCAGTTGCGACAGTAACAGATCCACTTTGGCCAGATTAGCCATAGGATCAGGGCCACTGGTCAGCTGCACAGCAGATAAACGCCAGAGGTTAGCCATTAGCTTTTTCCTTGGTTTTATCCTTTGCTTTACTGCTTGTCGCAGGTTTGACAGGCCGTTGTTGTGACTCTTGCTCTTGCTGCAAACGTATACGTTTTTCCTGCTCGGCTTTTAACAGCTCAGAACGTGGCACTTCGACCTCTGTGGTATGACGCGCCACTTCCACCACTTCTGGCTGGTCAAAATTACCTGTCACGACAAAATTGACTTTAGACACCACTTCAGCCGATTCGACCAGTTCATCAAGTGCTAAAGCAGCTAAGCCAGTCGCAGGGTTAAACTGCAACAAAGCCACAAGCACTGGCAGACTTGAGGTGATTTTTGGTAAAAACGCCATCTGATAATCCAGCTGACGCGTGACTAAATCTGCGTAACCCTGAATTTCAATTTTTCCGGCAGCACCGTCCACTAAGGTATTGTTGGTATGAACCACACCTTTATCCAGTTGCAAATCACCTTTCATTTCGGTGTAGAAAAAACCTTTAGCAAATATATCTCTGAAATCCAGTTTCAGCTTGCGCACCAGAGATCCCAGACTAAACACAGACAATAAACGAGCGCCTTTGTCGCTGACCTCAGACAGAGAGCCTTCGCCTAACTGCCAGTTTAATTTGCCGCCTAAGGTGGCGTAATTAAACTGAGTAGGACCGCCAGCCCAACTTAATGTGTCGATTTGAACTTCAGCCGGACTGCCTGCTATAGCTGCACTTAAATGGTAGTCTTTCATCAGTTGGCCAAAGTCAGGGCTAGTCAATTTAGCAGATAAAGTCGTTACACCGGCTTCAGCATCTTTTTGCCATTGACCTTTAATACTCAATTGATGATTTTTGTAACGGGACTCAAAGCTATGAATAGTTAAGCGCTCTCCGTCAGAGTCGGTGTGCATGTTTAACTGGCCTAAATCAAAGGGTCCAAACACACAACTTTTACAATCCAGTTTGATTGGTGGCAAATCGGCCAGCCATGGCATAGGTTCGGGTTTCACCACGTCAGCCAGAGCTTTGGCAATTTGTTGCTCTTTGGTCAGTTTTGCAATGGACTCTGCCGCAGCTAAGCTCTCGGCTTCAGCCTGCTTCGGATCGTAAGGGAAGAGTTTTAAAAATTCCAGATTGGCTTCTATACCTTGCGCCATCAGATCTTTTGCCAGCTTTAACTGGCCTTTGGTTTGAGCTGAACTAATATCTGCCAGCCAAAAATCTGTTTCAGGTTTTAACAGCAACTGCACTTGATCCAACTGGATGTCATCTGTCACATGTAGGCTATTTACAGTGGCTTTCACTGACGTCAAAGCTGGCAGCAGTCCAGCCTCATCAGACTGTTGGCTGACTTGCTGGCGCACTAAATCAAACCAGGGCATGAAGTCTGTTTTATCTAAATTTGCACTGATGGTAAAACCATCGGCAAAACCGGCATTT
The DNA here is from genome assembly GCF_003990335.1 of Rheinheimera mangrovi. Classification (NCBI taxonomy): domain Bacteria; kingdom Pseudomonadati; phylum Pseudomonadota; class Gammaproteobacteria; order Chromatiales; family Chromatiaceae; genus Rheinheimera; species Rheinheimera mangrovi. The sequence continues at coordinate 4,058,579 of NZ_CP034683.1, forward strand.
TCTTTGGCGCCTAAACTTAAATGAGCCCGGCCGATCTGGCCTTGGGCATGCACATAGCTGGCGTCAAAAAACACTAAATCCTGATAGGTCAGAGCAATGATTGAATTGTCCTGGCTGCCGCTGGACGACCAGTACACAGTGCCGGCCTGACCTGATTTTTTCGCTAAAGGTGCAGGTAATAACAATTGTGTATCAGTTAAATCCAGTGCTAAATCAGCCTGATAGGTATAGCCTTCACCAGCCAACAGTAAGTCGAGTTTAAACTGCCAGTTTAAAGGACCGGTTGCAAAGTGCTCCAGTTGAGGAGCTAAACTCAGTAGCAATTCATGGCTGTTCTGCAAGCCTTGGCTTAATAACGACACTTTGTAGTTGTCTTGTTGCTGTTCGCCTCGAAAACTAAACTGCAGCGGAATATTACTGATAAACAGCTGCAAATCATCGGCTGTCAGTATGTCGTTATGAAATTCAAGCCGCCCCGTCAGGTTCTCGCCGACTAAAGCAGGTGCTGACAAAGACAGCCCATTTCGCTCGAAGTCGATAGACCCTTTTACATCAACACTTGGCTCATTCAGGCCTATAGTCAGCCGCACATCACCTTTCACCGGGCCTGTCACCCCTAAATACGCCAGAGTTTCACCCACAGAGTCGTGCAAAGGTGAAGCCTGCATCAGGGTAGTGATCTGTTCAGCCAGCAGTTGTTGTTTGATATCAATAATTAAGTTGTCGGCATGAAACAAATCCGGAATGCCGACCTGCACACCTTGTTCCACAGGAGCATCAACCAGATAACCAGACTTACTGCTTATCAGCATGGACGCATTTTCAAAAAATAACTCTGCGGATAAGTCCGTTAAACTTGGCCAGTTTTGATCAAATAAAAACTCAGCATTAGTTACGTCCGCCAGCGCCTGAAATACGCCGTCTTTTTCGGCATAAGGGTAAGCAGCAAAATCGCCAGACCACAGCACTTTACCTGAACTGACATCACCGGATAACAACGCAGGTTTGAGATACTTAATCACAGATTCTGGCATATAGAACTTCGGGAAAAACTGTTCTGCGTTTTGCACAGGTACACCATGTAGCTCTGCAACTAAATCCATATTGGGTTTATCGTCCAGATCCACTACCAGCTCGGCTTCCAGGCTAAAAGCGTCTTGCCATAAACTCAGGTAAGGCACCAGAATTTGCCAATTACCAGCGCGCTTCCGCCAGGCCAGCTCCAACTCAGCGCCTTTATAGCTCCAGTCCTTACTAAAAGCCTGGTCCCATTGCAATGCACCATCTTTCGCTTTTAAGCCCACCCAGCCAAAATGCGGCGATGCAACAAAACGGCCATTAAAGCCTTTCACACCTGGAACATCGGCCACAGGAGCTGAAGACAATTCATTAAACTGCCCTGACAGATACCATTGGTCGTTTTCTGTTAGTAAATCCAGTCTGTCTATTTTGCCATCCAGTTGGTAGGCCAACAAAGATTGCAATTGTTCAGAGCCATCAGAGAATAACTCCAGCAAAGGCCGCGCTATACCTAGTTGCAGGTTTTGTAACGAAGCCTGATAACCCAGTTCATTTTGTCTGAGTTGCAGTTGTAAACCCGGCCAGCTTTGGTTGCTGTTACTCAATGTCATAGGACTGGAGCTTAAATTCCAGCCTTTGGCCATAGGCACCCAACGCAGATAACCGTCAGAAAGCGCTACTTTGTTCCAAACACCATCTTTCAGCCAGCCGACATTGTTGTCGGATAAAGCCACGTCAATTTGTTGCAACTTACCGGCTTTAATATCGCCCCAGGCGGCAAAGTTTAGTTTGGCGCTATTAAGTTTGCGGGTTTGTGGTAATAACTGCTGGAACCAGGGCAATAAGTCCAGCTGCTGGCTGGCCAGATACAATTGGCCCTGGGCTTTAGCTGGCTCACCGGTTAAATCAATAATAAAAGACAAGGTGTTAGCGGTCACATCGGCTACAGATAACTCGCCCCACCCCTGGTGGCGGTCACCATCGTTTTGCCAGTTCAGTGCTTTGATTTCAAGCCGGATATCTTCATCCTGCGCATTGTTAAACACCAATTGGCTGTCGAGCACAGAAAAATGCTGCAATTGCTTAAAAAACAGATCTTGCAAGGCATCAAATAGCTGTTGGTTATCCGTAGGAGTGGCAACCCCAGTGCCTAACCAGCGCTGAGCATCTACTCTATAGGTTAAGCCTGTCAGTTCAAAATGAGCAGCACTGAGTTTCATAGTGCGTAACGATCGCCAGAAATCCAGCCGAATACCTGTTTCCCGTACTGTGAGTTGCGGTTGAAAACTACTGTCCAGTACTTCAAGTTGCTGCAAAACCAAAGCCGGACCTGTGCCTTGCCAGCCAGCCGACAAAGCGCCAATCCGTACTTCAGTACCGTATTCAGCTTTGATCCACTGTTCTATGTCGGTTTTATAGCCTGGGGCGTATGGCAGGCCAAAACGCAGAGCTGAGACTAGTGTGGCCATCAACACCACGAAGATAGCAAAGAAAATCCAGATTTTGTGTAAGCAATAAAACCAGGCCTGTTTCACAGTCCGCACTACATCATCACCACATCAAATTGTTCCTGACCGTATTGAGGTTCGATCACCACGCTGATTTGTTTACCAATAAACACTTCGAGTTCAGCCATGCTATGAAATTCATCGTTTATTAGCGCATCTTTTACCGCAGGTGACGCATAAACCACAAATTTATCTGCCACATAAGCGCGGTTCACCCGCACTATTTCGCGCAAAATCTCAAAACAGACAGTTTCAACCGTTTTTAAACTGCCACGGCCAGCGCAAATTGGACACTCACCACAAAGCACATGTTCCAGACTTTCACGGGTGCGTTTGCGGGTCATTTCGACTAAACCCAAAGCTGAAAATCCATGAATATTGGTTTTGGTTTTATCCCGGCCTAATGCCACTTCCAGACTATGCAATACGCGCTTTTGATGGTCTTCGCTTTGCATGTCGATAAAGTCGATAATAATTATGCCACCCAGATTACGTAATCTCAGCTGGCGGGCTATCGCCTGAGTGGCTTCAGTGTTGGTATTAAAAATAGTTTCTTCTAAGTTACGGTGCCCGACAAAAGCACCGGTATTGACGTCTATAGTGGTCATGGCTTCGGTTTGATCGATCATCAGATAACCGCCACTTTTCAGCATGACCCGACGCTCCAGCGCCCGCTGAATTTCATTTTCGACATCAAATAAATCAAACACTGGCCGCTCGCCCGGATAATACTCCAGCCGGGCAGTCATCTCTGGGACAAACTCTTCGGTGAACGCATGTAACTGCTGGTAGGTCAGCTTGCTGTCGATGCGCACCCGCTCTAAATCAGAACCAACAAAGTCACGCAAAATGCGGTAAGCCAAAGTGAGCTCTTCGTACAGCATGGTTTCTTTGCGGGCATTTTTTTTACGTTTTAATACTTTGGCCCATAACTTCTGCAAAAACTTACCATCGTGCAGCAGTTCATCTTCACCGGCACCTTCGGCGGCAGTACGCACTATGTAACCGCCAGTTTCATCCAGACAAGTGCTGACAATATCTTTTAAGCGCTGGCGTTCTGCTTCACTTTCAATACGTTGCGATACACCCACATGAGCAGAACCCGGCATAAACACCAAATGGCGGCTAGGCAAGGTGATGTCTGTCGTTAAACGAGCGCCTTTGGTGCCTAATGGGTCTTTCACCACTTGCACCAGCAAAAACTGGCCTTCATGCACTAAAAGCCGAATATCTTTCACCGGACCGGCTTTTAACTCAGCATCGGCAATATTTAAACCGGCCGTGACAATATCGGATGCATGCAAAAACGCGGCTTTATCTAAGCCTATATCAACAAATGCAGCCTGCATACCAGGCAAAACCCGACTGATTTTGCCCATATAAATATTGCCGACCAGACCATGTTTAGCCTGACGTTCAATATGCACTTCCTGCAATACACCGTTTTCAATCAAGGCCACACGAGTTTCACTTGGCGTGACGTTGATCAGTAATTCTGCGCTCATAGTGCATCCTTCAGTGTGAGCAGCAGCTGTGCGGTTTCATATAAAGGCAAACCTACCACAGCAAAGTAACTGCCATCTATGCGTTGTACAAACTGACCAGCCAGTCCCTGAATACCATAACCGCCCGCTTTATCAGCAGGTTCACCTGTATTCCAGTACCAGAGTATTTCCTGTTCAGACAGAGCTTTAAACCAGACTTTAGTCACGACAGTGGTACTGATTATGTCTTGTTCAGTTGCAATAGCCACAGCAGTTTTCACCCAATGACTACGCCCTGATAATAACCTCATCATGCGCTGAAAATCAGCCAAATCTGCAGGTTTACCTAAAACTAACTCATCGACCTGCACTATGGTATCGGCACCTAAGGTGGGAAGTGGAGTGGTTTGACTGGAAAAACCTGCGCGGGCTTTTTGCTCTGCTAAACGCAGTACGTACTGATCAGCGTTTTCGCCTGCAAGCTGAGTTTCGTCAATAGTACCGCTGACCAGCACAAAATCCTGCTGCAACTGGCCTAATAATTCGCGGCGACGGGGTGAAGCGGACGCAAGGGCTATCATAAAAACACTCAATGAATTTTAAACTGGCGGCGGATACGGCGTAGTAACCAGAAGATCCATGGCCAGACTGCAGCTCCGGTCACCACAGGCCATAAATAAGCCATGGTAAAAACCACACCTGTTAAGAAATGACTGAGCCAAAAGATAAAGTAATGATAGAAAGCCAAAAACAGCGCTATAACTAAACTTTGCTGCAAAATGGAAAAGTTACGGATTTTTAAATGATGTGCTGAGCAGAAATAAATAATGACTGAATAGGCCAGCGCATTCACACCAAGCACAGTGCCTACCAATACATCCAATAAGAACCCCACCACAAATGCAGTGCCAATACTGACGCGAAACGGCAAAGCCAAAGCCCAGTAAAACAACACCAGCAAAGGCCAGTCAGGCCTGAATAACTTCACTATTGCAGGCAGTGGCACTACTGCCAGCACCAGAGAAAACATTAAAGATAAATACACCAGAATTAAACGATGCGACTTTTCCATCAGCGATCTCCTGCCACAGCAGCGGCTTCAGCTTCAGGCGGAGCTATTTGTTCGTCAATTTCCGGTTTAGCTTTAGGCCAGACTAATAACACGTAGCGAATACGATCCAGTTGGGCGTAAGGCCGGGCATAGACCTGTAAAAATGGTTGTTGTGCATTACGGCTGATACGCACCACTTCAGCTACCGGGTAGCCTTCAGGGAAAACACCGTCCAAACCTGAGGTAATCAGCTTGTCACCTTGCTGAATATCGGCACTGTGCGGGATATGCATCAATCGCACTTCGTCCGACTGACCTAAACCTTCAGCCACTACATGATCGCCGTTGCGTTCTACCCGCAAAGATATCGCATGAGTGGTATCAGAAATGAGTAAAGCGCGACTGCTGGTCGGCCCCACACTGACGATTTGCCCAAGTACACCTAAATCATCAATTAAAGGTTGCTGCGCCACGACTCCGTCATTGCTGCCTTTGTTGATCACAATCTGGTTACTGAACGGATGGCTGTACACCGCTAATACTTCAGCGACCAGTCTTTTATTATCCGCGACAGGCACAGAACCTAACAAGGAACGAAGTTTGTCATTTTCCTGCTGCAAAAACTGCAGCCGTTGCATCTGAGTGTTTTGTCTGAGCAAAGTTTCACGCAACTTCTGGTTTTGTTCCAGTAAACGCTGGTGAGACATAAATTGTTCGGAGGCATCGGACATCATGGCCTGGGGCAAATTGGCCAGATAATACAAAGGACTCACAGTTGCGGTTAAATAACTACGCAACTGTGTGGAGCTGTCGGTAAATCGATCCAGCGTCATTAGCCCAACACTGCATAAGACTGCAAAAAACAGCCGTAATGGCAGAGATGGGCCACGCTCAAAGATAGGTTTCATTCAGGACTGACTTGTTAGTCGTAACTAAACACATCACCGCCATGCATGTCGATCATTTCTAAGGCTTTACCACCACCACGAGCAACACAGGTCAGTGGATCATCGGCTACAACCACAGGGATACCGGTTTCTTCCATCAGCAGGCGGTCTAAATCACGCAGTAATGCGCCACCACCCGTTAATACCATACCGCGTTCAGAAATATCTGAAGCCAGTTCTGGCGGAGACTGTTCCAGTGCAACCATAACAGCAGAAACTATACCAGCCAGAGGCTCTTGTAAGGCTTCTAAAATTTCGTTGCTGGTCATAGTGAAGCTGCGAGGTACGCCTTCAGCCAGGTTACGGCCACGTACTTCAATTTCCAGAATTTCGTCGCTTGGGTAAGCTGAACCAATTTCTGTTTTGATACGCTCTGCAGTGGCTTCACCAATCAAAATACCGTAGTTACGACGGATATAGTTGATGATGGCGTCGTCAAACTTGTCACCACCAATACGAACTGATGAGGAATACACCACACCGTTCAGAGAAATAATGGCAACTTCAGTAGTACCACCACCAATGTCGACCACCATAGAACCTGTCGCTTCAGACACAGGTAAACCCGCACCAATAGCAGCGGCCATTGGCTCGTCAATTAAGTAGACTTCACGGGCACCAGCACCCTGAGCTGATTCACGGATAGCACGGCGCTCTACTTGCGTAGAACCACAAGGCACACAAACCAGTACACGAGGACTAGGACGCAGGAAACTGTTGCTGTGCGCTTGTTTGATAAAATGCTGCAGCATTTTTTCAGTCACATAGAAGTCGGCGATGACACCGTCTTTCATTGGACGAATGGCTTTAATATTGCCAGGAGTACGGCCAAGCATACGCTTGGCTGCGTGGCCAACGGCCGCAACACTCTTAGGTCCGCCAGTTCTTTCCTGACGAATAGCAACTACTGAAGGCTCGTTCAGGACTATGCCCTGATCTTTTACATAGATGAGTGTATTGGCTGTCCCCAGGTCGATCGACAGATCATTTGAAAACAGACCACGCAATTTATTTAACATGGAACAGACTAATCCTTTTAACTAAGAGGTGGTGACACAAGGTGCCCGACGAAATGGTGCTTATTTTAAGTAACAAAACGCCAAGAAAATAGCTTTATCTTTAGTTTTTACCAAATTAAACCAAAGCCATTGAAAAGCCAAATGTTTCATAGTCAGACAAGAGAGATGTGGACTTCCCCTAAAACACTAGACACTCCTTAGGTTAAAATACAACTTTAGGAGGGCACCATGTCCAAGCAACGTTTTACACCAGAATTCAAAGCCGAAGCTATCAAACAAATCACAGAACGTGGATATTCCGTTAAAGATGTATCTGAGCGCTTAGGCGTATCAGACAACAGCCTTTATAAGTGGCTCAAGGAACATAATCAGGCCACTAATCCAGATCCTGTAGTGACGCAGCAGCAGGATTTAGCCGCTGAAAATGCCAGGCTAAAAGCCGCTTTAAAACGGGCTGAAGAAGAGCGGGACATCCTAAAAAAGGCCGCCGCATACTTTGCCAAGCAGTTCAGTTAAGGTATGCCTTTATCCGCGATAACCAGAACTGCCATCCTGTGCGGTTGATGTGTACCATGCTGCGTGTCCATCACAGCGGCTATTATCAATGGCTGAAGCAGCCTGAATCAAACAGAGCACGTGAGAACCAGCGTTTAACGGCACTGATTAAAGAGTCATGGCTTGAAAGCGGCGGCATTTATGGCAGCCCTCGTATCCATGTTGATTTACGTGAAGCCGGTGAAACCTGCTCGGAGAATCGCGTAGCTCGCTTGATGAATTTGGCTGGCCTCAAAGCTATTCGTGGTTATAAAACGCCACGTTATCGTGCGGGTAAACCCGCTGTACCGGCAAAAAACCAGTTACAGCGTGAATTTACTTATAACGAGCCAAATAAAGCCTGGGTAACTGATATCACCTATATCAGAACCTACGAGGGCTTTTTATATCTTGCCGTAGTGTTAGATCTGTACTCTCGACGAGTCATTGGTTGGTCGATGAAGGCCACGCTGGCGAAAGAAATTGTGCTTGATGCGTTGTTAATGGCTGTCTGGCGCAGGAAACCGAAACAACCGGTCATCATACATTCTGACCAAGGCTCCCAGTTCAGTAGCGATGAATGGAAACGATTTCTGGATACACACAAACTCTCAGCCAGCATGAGTCGGCGCGGTAACTGTTGGGATAATGCGGTTGCCGAATCCTTCTTTAGTTCACTGAAAAAAGAGCAGATTAAACGGAGAATTTATAACAACCGTGAAGAAGCGCGTAGTGACATTTTTGAGTACATCGAGGTATTTTATAACCGTCGGCGCAGACACAGTCATTTAGGACAGTTATCACCAGCAGATTATGAGGAAAAAGCTAATCTCAACGAGGTTAACGAGTGTCTATGAGATTGGGGGAAGTCCACAGTATAGTGGAGGAGACACCGAAACTTGACGTTTTAGCAATGGACCTGGTGCAATATTGCGAAGGCGGAACTACGAAAATCCGGGCGTCTATTCGTATTAACTCAAACGTATTGCTGAATTTTTAAAGTCCCTTTTGACAAACCTTTCGAAGAGCATACAAAGAGCGGGTCTCGAACCCGCTTATGGTAAGGCTAGGTTCAATGGTTCAATACACAGCGGAAATCAGCCTGGGCTGGAAGGGTTTATGTGAATTTCGAGACGGGCCGGGACAAGCCACGGCCCCCACAATGAACATTGCATATTAATAAACATAATCTGGGTTAATAATTCGTAGGAGCGGGTCTTGCACCTGCCCCTCAAAATTACAATCCAATGCTAAAACTCTAATCAGGCTTCCGATGCATTTAGTTCAGCCTTTCCTGCCAGAAAATTTGACGTTTGTTGCCACGAAAACGACCAACACTAACTTCTGAGGATGGGTTTTCCAGCACAAGAGGCTGGCCAACAGGTTCTTTTAGCCAGTCAAACTTTAACCAATGAGGTGCGTCATAAAACACAGGCCAGCTGCCTTGTGTGTCGGCAGGCACCTGAACTATTAAACTATCAAGGGCATTTTCACCGGCTATAAGAGTGCCTACAACACCATCTCGGCCATGACCAGATTCAACTGTCATATTATTAAAGTTTACTGCACTGCAGTTATCTGCAGTATTAATAATAAAAGCCGTGCCATCCCAATACTCAGCAGAAAGACTTACAGGTATTGATACCGAGTTAGTAGGATGGGTATCAGGTGCAGACCCCCCCCTTAAAATTAACCGGCCATACCGCAACTCAGGTGCTGTAATATTACTAAATGTAACAGGTAAACAACTGCCATTGTCCGCAGTTTTCACACAAACCCCATCACCGTCTCTTACAAAGGTATCAACCAAGTCTAGTTTCAAACCTAACGCAGAACTTGAAACAGGCGGGCTATAAGGTAAAGTTCGGGCAAAACTAAGCTGCTCTGCACTAGCAGTCGGTGTTGATACATCACTCATAGTCAGGTCAAACTGACCATCATAATTATCAAAACTTGCTGGCTCCAGTTTGCCCCTGCTGGTGGCTGAAGGCGTTGCTACAGTGCTTAAAGTGGAATAACTGGTTGCGCTAAGCATTTCACTGCCTAAAGCTGCAGTCATCGATTGAGCTTTGAAAAAACTAAGGCCATAGTTAATCGTAATTTGATTCTGTACATTTTTTGCGGTTAACGTAGCACGAGGAAAAATCTGATAACCCACAGGTTGTCCAAGGTAAGCAAACCTTGTCAACACAGGATTCGGGTTGTCTGCATTGCAAGCGGCTAATACAGGCGTATTTACTGTTGCAGTAAAATAAGCTGGAGTAAAACGTCCTACAGGAGCAGTGGTTGCAGGAGCTATGGTATAACCAAAATAGCTATTCACAGTTGGGGTTGCAGTAAAGGTATAGACCCCCACTTCGGAGACGGTCTGAGCGGTTGTGACAATGCCACCATTAGATTGTATATGATTATAAGATCCGACCCCAAGAGCTCCAGGACTTGCACCATCAGCCACTAGTGGGGCAATCAAAGAGTGAGACAATGCAATAGAATTTAGTTTAAAGTTTGGTGTGTTTATAGCGTTAGCACATATATTGGTGTCGCCATTATTCTCAGAAGCTTTAGCAATCACTGACAGGTTAAAATCTTCACCTGCCTTCTTATATGCCACACAGTTGCTATATGGCAATCCGCAACTCACAGGAGCAGCACTATCATTACCTTCTCTGATACACAAACCTGCCGGCCTTGACACAAACTGATCATTACCTGTCATTAGCAGATTATTATCTCCAGTAGCGGCTGCACCGTCATACCGAGCATTCAATTGCATTTGGCCAGCATCTGTATAATTGAGCGCTACACTTGCTTGACCGTTAGCATTGAACGCCAGATCTTGCGATGTATTAGAGTCATAACTTTTTGGTATAGCTATTCCATTCACTAGCACAGAGCGACTTTCTGGTCTGGCAGATGCATTTGGCTCTATATAGTCAGACCAAAGTTTTACCGGCCTGGTGACATTTCTAAAACCAGGTACACATTGTTGGCTGGAATCATCTTTGCGCACAGCGCGGATCAATACATTTTGCGACTGGTTCGCAATCATATCCTGTACATCAAACACAAAACCACTGTCGGCAAAACTCAGAGAACAATTGCTTGTTACTCCGTTTTGTTTACATTGCAGAGCATTTGTTGTAGACACAGAAGCAGAACCGGGCTGAATACCAATAGTTGTTGCGCCCACAACAGTTTTCACTAAATTAATGCTTTGACTGCCCGTAAAGGTAATGCTGCCTGAGGACTCAAAAACAGCGCCGTTAGTTGCGGTCAGTTGCAATGAAACCTGATTTGCATAAAGTTGCGAGCAATCTGAGTTTGCACAAGCTTTTACCGTTACTTCAGTTGGGCTACATGTCAGCGAATTACCATAACTAAGTTCAAAATGGTGAATACTCTCTTCACCTATAGCGATAGGAATAGGGGCTTTTATACTACATACCTGTACATTGTCCAGAGCATGAAAATTAGTATTGGTGCCGGTAGAGCCTGTAAAAGACAACAAAAAATTGGCGGGCATTGCGGGCTGATTCGCTAAATCCACATTCGATGAATTTAATACTTCGGTAAAAGTATTGGTTCCGGCTGGTCGCCTTTCCAGACTAAAAGCAACCTGGCTGGCATTAGTAGCCGTATCAATAGTGATCCTGAATCTGTCACCTCGCCCAGGAGTGCTTCCGCTAATGCTCAGGCTGCGCGACAACTTACCGCTCCAACCTAACCATTGATAGCCGTTGGTGCCAGAACCCGCTCCACGAATACCTATAGCCTGAGCACTGTCCGTATTACTTGCCACACCGCCTGATCGGCCTTCTGTAGCTTTGGCATAGTTACCGAACTCGTCAAAGCCAACTCCCAACCAACCACCGGCAAAGCCAGGCTGCACGGGACTGACATTATTTCGCGGTGCATAACCCAAGCTCCCACCAAAGCTGCCCGGGACTGGTGTCTTAGTAGCATCAGACAACACCAAACCTATGCCATCAGCTCCGTTGCCACCATATGCAAAATGATCGAACTCTATCGTCAGCTTATTGCCTTCTGTAGGAAAGGCTTGCTTAAAAGTAATTGAAGTGGATTGATTTTGGTCATTAGTTGTTAATTGTAAACGACCATTCACAAGGTCTGGCACTGTGCCACTGCGAACTGTTCTGTACCACTGGGCATAATCAGTAAATTCCTCTGTCAGCAAACAAGTTGCAATCAAACCACAGCTGTTACGTTCCTGCCTGATCTCTTCTATTTTAGTTTGGTTATGGGCTCGGGCATAAATGCGCACCTCGTCTAAATCACCATTAAAATAGCGATTTGCTGCGTTATCACGACCAACTTCCAGCGCCAGATTGTTGGTTGCAAGTTTCTTTGTATAACTGCCAGTACTTGTATCTTGGGTGCCATTAATATAAATGCGTTGCGCACCATTTTTATAAGTAATAGCTACATGAGTCCATTGATTAAGCGGAACACTACCGTTACTGGTTAGAGTTCTCTCAACTCCATCCTGATCATGCCACCACCAATATATTTTGCCCGCAGGAGTTAAATGGAATTCATAGTTAGTATCTTTTGACAAAATAGTCATGAGATCTGAGCCAGGATAAGCTCTTGGTCTTACCCAGATAGCAACTGTTAGCTCGTCAGTAATATCGAGTTTCGCATTATCTGCTACAGCAATATACTGATTACTACCATTAAACTGCGAAAAGGCACAGGTACCAGGGTCTCCAGTCAGTGCCGGAGCGCTTACAGAGGATAACAGGCTGTTGTAAGTACGACCGTTTAAACTATTACCCGACGTATCAAGTACTTCGCTGGCAGCCCCAGTCCAGGCTGACACGTTTAAATTCCACGACAAAACGGGTGCTGCACTTGCACAGCTTGCTGTTTCAGTTGCATAAGTAGCAACTTCTGCAGCTGTTAGCTCAAAATTCAAAAACCGCACTTCGTCGATTTGGCCTTTAATACCGCGAGAACCATCAGGTAAAGCACCTATTGATAGCCCCTCATCATCGCCTTTCTTTGGCGTTTTTTGATCGTCCGAGTTACCTATATTTTGATTCGGATTATCATCAACCAACACATTATCTATATAAAGACGCATGCGTCTCTCAGTTTTCGAATAGCTAAACGCCACATGGTGCCATTGTCCGTTAAACACATTGCCTGTTGCTTCAACATAACGTAAATTGTCGTTTTGCATTCGCACGGCGAAAACTAAGGCATTATCCGAATTTCTCCGATACAGTTCAAAGCGGCCATCATCATCATCAATAACCCCCTCTTCATCACCATAAGCCAAAATCACTTGGCGACTGCCCGACTGTTCATTGCCATTCATCTTGAGCCATAAAGAAAAACTGAAGTTGTCAGCATCGTGAAAAAATGAATTTCTGCCTATATCAACATAAGGATAGTCCGAGGAAGAGCTTTGCTGGAAATCCCCATATGTACATGAAGCTGGCGATGGACTGTTAGTGGCAGTTACAGCACCATTACGAGCCCTGCCATGCCGTTGATTTGTAGATGAATCTAAAACTTCATCAGCAGTGTTGCTCCACTGAGCTTCGTCAAACTTCCAGTGTGCTGCTGGCGCTCTACACAGGGAAGGTGTTACCGATTTATAATCACAATCACCGTATATAGCACTGCTTGGCCAGTTACCTATAATGGTCCCCCAGTCTGTCCTCACAGTGACATTACCATATACAGTTGAATCTGTTAGTTTTACATGGTGCAAACCTTCAGGGAAATTATCCGTAGTTTCAATATCACCATATATTGTACTGTTACTGGCTTCCACCAGGTAACGAGCCTGCAGATCCCCGTGCACCACAGCGCCATTATTGATAAATACTCTATTGGAGTTAGTTACATTGGCGGTAATATCACCACCGTTAATAGTGACATTGTTTGAGCCTGCGCTGATATTCCCTGAAAGCATAGTGACATTGGTCAGAATAATTTCGTTGTCACCCGCGTTTAAATCACCTGTTACCGTACTATTACTAATATCTATACCGTTGTTACCGGCACGAATCCCCGCGTGGATAACAGCGCCACCCGACACGGTAACCTTACAGCATTGAACATTAATATGGCCAAATGCCTGACCACCGGTAAAAGTTACAGCTCCATTGCTTGAAGTAATAGTGCCCATTACAGTTGAATTGGTGGACTGGATAGTCCCACTAACACTGATGCTGCCATGCACAATAGTATTATTTGTTAAAACAACATTCTGAGTGCTGCCGCCGCCAATAGAGCTATATAAAACGGAGTTATTCAGTTGGATGGTACTGCCACTTTCTGCAGTCAAGGTTATAGGGTTACTGCCGCTACCTAAAGTAACATTAGTTAGATTCATCCCACTATTAGAATGAATGGTTACAGCTGCATTCGATGTAATTACATCGCCTTGTTGCAACGATAAATGCTGATTCCAGTCACATCGATAGGTATTGCCACTCCAGCTGCCCTGATTACCACTACACAATGCTGGTGCGTTACTTGGTGTGCTGATTGGAGTACTACCTGGGGTAAGGCTATAAGTGGCAGCACTTGCCTGCGACATTTCCAGCAGAGCTAAAACAATTAACAGAAAAAACAGTCGGACAGAAGTCATTGCTGCATTACATTTCATAATTCACTGCCTTCAGACAAACCATTACTGCCATACTTCCATTTCTATAGTGCGGGAGGTTTGGATTGTTTCGCCATCGCAGCTTCCGGTGCTACGAAGTCTGAAATGTGTAACAGTACCATTAGTTTCTGGGATACAGCTAACGTCTACTCTGCACGACTCCAAACCACTTATCCTATTAAAGGCAATAGTAAGAGGTGCTAGTGAAGCAGGACAAGCCGTTAATGCCACAGAATTAAGTGGGAACAATAACGAAAGAGCACGTTCCATACCTGATTGCGCCGCAAAAAAAGCCCTGGTTCCTAAAACTTCATAAGCAATACTCGCTTTACTTTTATTAAGTATCTGCGACATCGACAACACTAGCAATACCATGATCACGCTAATAAAAATGGCGATAACAAGCGCACTGCCTTGCTGTCTTTTCAAGGTAAACAGTTTAGGTTCAGGGTACATTGGGAATATGAACCTCTTGGTTGAAAAACAACTTCCCGCTCAATGTCGTGTGGAAAACTAATACCAGATGAGATATGGAATTACGGCTTAGTGAAGGATTGTCTACCTGAAAAGTGGATAGCGAAGGATCCAGATTTTCTGCCATTAACGAGCCATCACTCAGATTTGGGGTGGCGGCAAATTCGTAACCTGCATACCTGTGCAACTGCCCAGCATTGTTAATACAATAACTAACAGGACTTTTCGCCAGATAAATCCTGTTACTTGGAGAATTCACTGCAAAGTAGATGTCTGAGGCAAAATTTAAAGTCACATTGAAACCGTTTGTGGTAGCGTCAAACAGCGCTGAATCTATCTCAAAAAAACGCCCGGGGCTCGAACCTGAACCAGTTAAATAAATCTGCGTCTGGTCAGTCGCATAGATATAAGCTCTGTAGCCGTCTACTCCTGCGCCTGGTGCAGCCAAAGTTTGCCATTCACTGGCTAAACCAAAAAAGCTGATACTTGCCTTACCAGGAGCCGCTAATGGAATTGAAGTGTAGCGGGACGCCACTTCCACAGGCACAAACTCAATGCAACGCCCTGCAGCACTATGAACTCGAACACTGTTTGGTATCGCATTTCGCAGCTCTCGGGTAAGACGTTCCAACGCGAAACGACTTTGACTTAGTAATTTGTCACGGTCTGCAGTTTCAGTATACATGCGGGAACCCAGACTTAAAAAGCTGCTAGTTAAAGTTGCAAGTATACCAATGATAACGATCACTAGAATGAGCTCTATTAACGTAAAGCCCTGATGCGATCGCAACGACACTATCATTACCAATTACTCCGGTAAGCCGCAAAATTGATCTGTTCATTTAAAGGGGTAACAACACTCACTGTCACTTTTTTTGCAGATTCCTGCGCCGAACCTAACTCTGAACCTGCATAACGTACGTCCACACAGATAGTGTAACTATTGTAATCAGCGGCCAGACTCTCATTGACTATATTCTTCACTAGGTCCTTGCCCGTCAGCACCAGGCCGTGAAAATCATCAACATCATCAAAAGTACTGGTTTGAGTTCTGTCTTCATCATTCTCTGGCCCCCAACAAGATGAAACACCACAGTCCGGTGTCGAGAGCGTCCTATCTATGCAAGCTACAGGCTCAGGCGGATTACCGACTGTGCAATTAACAGCACCTTGCTCGTAGCTGACACCATCATGGCTGCATCTGAACTCACCACCTGCTTTGTCAGACATTTCATCAAAAGACCGTGCCATAATCTCATTCAGGAAACTGTGACCCAACTCAGCAGCCCGAACCTGATGCCATGGATCTGCGGTGCGTTGAAATAATGGTCCTAATGCCTTGGTAATGACCAGTAAAGCTACTGACAACATAACAATGCCGACCACCAGCTCTATTAAGGTGAAGCCTTTAGAAGGGGATAATCTGAAATAAATGCGTGCGCTCAGCATGGGTGAATGTACCCCTCATCCTCAATACAGATGTTATAGGTATCACCAGCCGAGATCTCAATGCGCAGGCCATCCGGATACTGAACACCGGTACTGTCTTGCAAGGGCTGGCCTTTAATACTGAATAAAAACCGGAACTCATTGGCAGGAGGTAATAATTGCGCACCACCGCTTACCTGGTTAAACACACTAATACCAAGCTGGCTGGTTGAATTCACTACAAATTGATCAGAGTTGTCTATGGTCGCAGGGCTGCATGTCGCAGGATCAGACAAGCCTGCAGAAGTAGCAGTGATCAACACTTGCCGACAGCTTGTCAAATCAGTTTTCTGCATAGCGCGCAACTGCAACAAACGCAGGACAGAGATGATCTGATCCCGCGTTGTCAATGCATCAGTGCTGGAACGTCCAAGGATTTTAGGAGCCGCAGTCGCAGCCAAAATACCAATTAATACCAGCACTATCACAAGCTCAACCAACGTAAACCCTGAATGAGCTTTTGTTGGCAGAGCATTCATTTATTAATCACAGCCTGTAGTCACAGCTGTGATAACTGGCGGAGTAACAGCAGCTACAGCACTGGCTTTGGTTGCAGATTTATATTGAATATAACAAGTTCCTGTAGCCTTCAGATCATCATAGCTCGGAGCTATACGCATGATACCGCCATCTGCTGTAGCGATAAAAGCCGGAGCCGGAGGAGATGCCGGAGTTAACACTGCTGCCGTAATGTTTGCAGCTGTTACTTCTGCAGCTGTAATCTGATTTGCAACTACAGTATCAGGGTAAGCCACAACCCAACCAGCTGGTAAATCCAGTACAGCACCTGCACCCGTTGCAATAGCATCAGGGTAACCGTGAGTGATGGTAATTCCATCTACCGTAGAAGTTGCAGTTGCAGCAGTAGGGTTAACGTTCTGCACGCCTTGAATCAAAGCTTTGTTGTTTGCGAAACGAACTCCTGTTTCAAGTGATGCTTGTACAGAGGTCAATACTGCACGGGTAGCATCACCACTCATATTTAAGAATCTGGGCGCTGCTGTTACAGCTAAGATACCTAAAATAACTATTACTATAATCAGTTCTACTAAAGTAAAACCCTGTTGTTTATTTAAAGTCTTCATACTTCACCTCATTTAAAAATGTTTTACGGTTTATTACGTACCGCGTTCACTACACCAGTAGCGGGACTATACCAAAAATAGTTAAATGCAACAGAGGTCGGAATATTGTTTGTTGCCGTTGCTGGTGGTGTTGGCACAGCCGCATTGCCTGCCGTCTGAAAATAGAAACAAATGTTAGCAGCAGTACCAGTTCCTTCTACAACAACAAATTTATTTTGCGCTAAAGTAGCAGCTGTAGCACCAGTACCCACAATGGCTGCTGGCGGGTTTTGCAATAGCAGGTTAAACACTTCCAGGCAACGTGCTTCTGTCATGTTCGCTACTTGTGTGTTGTTGGCTGTACCGCTAACAACCGCTGCAGTTGCTGCAGTTGTGACACCGGCACTAGGGTAACCACGGGTGAAACCACCCAAAACCTGAGCTGTACTAGCGTCCACGCCCACTCTTCGGTTATCGATAGTTACAAAGGTCAGGTTGGCCTGGTTAGTACCAGTACTGCCACTGGCTGAAGAACCACTTGGACGACCAGCCACTTCCCATTGTCCGCGCACCAAGCCAACGCCAGTTGCAAAAGCACCTGTTACACCTTCCAACGAGGCATCCTCAGCATCATCCACAACGTCCAGAAACCGCGGCAAAGCAGTAGCTGCAAGTAAACCTAAAATTATCACTACAATGATAATTTCGATAATAGTGAAACCACTCTGTCGTCTCATTTTGTTAACTCCACATCTTTATTTGTTAGTATATCGCTAATTGTGCTTATTTTACTCACAATCTCTAAGTTGTCTTCTATTTTTTTCATTTTTACAAATATTTACTAACCACCTTTGTATGCATTCAACATATCCCACATTGGAGTAAAAATACCTAAAGCTAATATCAGCACCATGCCGGACACTATACAAATCAAAATAGGTTCTATCTTTGCGGTGAGTCCTTTCAAGTCGTATGCCACTTCTCGTTCATAAAAAGACGCAACTTCCGTCAACATATCGTCAACCTGACCTGTTTCTTCGCCCACAGCTAACATTTGGAGCACTAAAGGCGTAAATAATTCACTTTGCACCGAAACACGCAACAAGCTTTCGCCCCGTTCGATGTTTTTTCGCATATCACGGATCTTTTCCGCCATAAAGTCGTTATCCACCGCTTCTGCCACTAAAGTTAAAGCAGAGGTTAATGGCACACCAGCTCTTAACATCATCGAAAAGCTACGGCTAAAACGTCCTAAGCTTGCCCGCACTAAAATAGAACCCATCAGTGGCATTTTTAACTTCCAGTAACTCCACTGATAACGACCTTTATCTGTTTGTAAATATATCTTCAAAGCCCAGATAAATCCTATCAACACCGCTAACATCAATTCCCAGTAATTCACAAAAGAGTTCGAGCTGGCAAGCAGAACCTTGGTCGCCCAGGGCAGCTCGGTATTAAATTTGGCAAACATAGATGCAAACTGTGGGATCACCAGAACATTCATAATCACCATAGCTACGGTAATGGCGATCAGCACAAAGGTTGGGTAACGGGTGGCTTGTTTAATTTGCTTTTTCGTTTCCATTTCCTGCTCAAAATAGCCGGAAAGTTGTAAAAATGACTCGTCAAGGCGGCCGGTATTTTCGCCAACATGCACTAGAGAAACCACTAAGCGGCTAAATATTTTGGGATGCATGGTCATGGCCGCAGATAAAGTACGACCTTTTTCCAGTTGATCCGCTAAATCCAACAGTACAGTGTTCAAAGCATTAGAACTGGTGCTTTCTGCTAAGCCGACAATAGCGCGGATAATAGGAATACCGGCTTTCATCAGTGAGTACATCTGACGGGAGAATATAATCAACTCGGTCATGCTGACCCGTTGCCATGGCCAGACGATAGCGGCACCAGCCTGCTTCTCTTCCTGCAGTTGAATTTTGATCGGTATTTGACTGCGTTGCAGCAGCATATCGGCAGCGGCCGTTTCACTACTGGCTTCAATGCTGCCAGTGACCGCTTGACCTTGCCTGTCCCTTGCTGTGTAGCTGAAGGTAGCCATTAGAGAGGATCCAGCTCTGTGGTAATGATACTGACCGGCTCTTCCAGTTCAAGATACTCAGAAACCTTAATGACTTCTTCTATGCTGGTCAGCCCTTGCATCGCATAATCCAGCGCCATATCGCCCAAAGGCCTAAAGCCTTCGTTGTTGCGGGCTGCAATAGCAAAACCTTCAGCGTCACTGCGGCGCAGCGCATCAGCCAGCTCGCGGTTCATTACCAACAATTCAAACACACCTATACGGCCAGAATACCCCGTATGGTTGCAGTTCTGACACCCTTCACCACGCCAAAACTGTTGACTTGGTGTTATATGTTTATGTTGTAACCAGCTGATTTCAGACGAATCCGGCGTGTACGGCTTTTTGCAATGTGGGCATAAACGCCGAACCAGTCGCTGTGCCAGAATGGCCCGCAGTGCGCTGGCGACCAGATACTCGGCAGCGCCCATATCGATTAAACGCAAGGTACTGCTGATCGCATCATTGGTGTGCAAAGTCGACAACACCAAGTGACCAGTTAAAGCTCCACGTAAGCCAATTTCTGCGGTTTCCTGATCCCGCATCTCACCGACCATGATAATGTCTGGATCCTGACGCAAGCTGGTTCTTAATACATTACTGAAGGTCAGGCCAATTTTGTGATTCACCTGCACCTGATTAATACGGGGCAAACGGTATTCCACCGGATCTTCCACCGTAATAATTTTATTGCCTTCTTTGTTCAGCTCGCTGAGCATGCCGTACAAACTGGTGGTTTTACCCGAACCTGTAGGACCTGTGACCAAAATCATACCGTGAGGTGTTTTTAAGATACGGCGCAAACGTTTTAGCAGCGCATCCGGCATACCGGTTTGTTCCATCGTCAGCAAACCAGCTGATTGGTCCAATAAACGCATTACCACCGACTCGCCATATTGCACCGGCATAGTCGACATCCGCACATCTATAGTGCGGCCTTTAATTTTGATTTGAAAACGGCCATCCTGCGGCAAACGCTTTTCCGATATATCCAGCTGCGCCATCAGCTTTAAACGCAAAACCAAAGCCGGCACTATACTGACTTCTTTTAATACGTTTTCCTGCAACACACCGTCCACCCGCTGGCGGATCCTCAGCAGTTTTTCGTCCGGTTCGATATGAATATCCGAAGCCCTAACCTGCACAGCATCCTCAAAAATGGATTGCAGTAGTTTGACGATAGTGTTGTCGTTATCTGTTGGGTCGCTTAAAGCACCAAAATCAAGAATATCGGTTTCGGCGTACTCTTCTTTGAGCTGAGTGGCAAAACTTTCAATTTGTTTAGTGCGGCGGTACAAACGGTCAAAAGCGCTGATCAGTTGGCTTTCACGCACTATCGCAATAGAGATTTCTTTCGGCGCCAGCATAGGCGCTATCTGATCCAGCACAGACAAATCGGCAGGATCGCTCATGCCCAGCAAGACGGAGGTCCCTCTGTCTTCCAGCACTAAAGCGCGGAAACGACGGGCATGCACTTCTGGTAATAAGGCAACAGCTTTAGGGTCAATTTGCTGCGAGCTGATATCCAGCAAATCCACTTTGAGCTGTTGCGATAAAAACTGTAGTAACTGATCTTCAGTTAAAAACTGCATATCAATCAGGCTACTACCCAGCTTGCGGCCCGTTTTTTGCTGCTGTGCTAACGCTTGCTGCAATTGCTGCTCACTGATGATGTTTTCATGCACCAACAGATCACCAAGTCGCATTTTCAGTCTGGGTTTTAACATAAATTCACTCTAGCGCTGCTATGCGCTTTTTTACATAGTCCAGGCTGGCCGGAGATAAGCCAACCCCATTGACTGCCACCTGACGATACGCCAGTAATGCTTGTTCACTTTGTTGCATCGCATCATAACTTAATGCCATACCTAACCACCAACGCGCTTGTTCAGGTTGTTGCCGCGCCAGTTGTTGGAACACTTGCACGGATTGCGCATGCTGATTCGTTTTCTGCAAAGCAGCTGCTTTTAATGCATAAAAGTCTGTGTAATTAAAAATGTCAGGCTCGTCCTGCAAATAAGTCAGAGCTTTGGTCCAGTCTTGCTGCTTTAAAGCTAAAGCGGCCAGCGCCATTGACAGCTTTGGATCCTGCACTCCTGTCGCGCTGGCTTGTTCCAAAATTTGTACCGCTGCCGCATCATTACGCTGAAGCTGAGCCAAACGCGATAACTCTAAATAAGCCTCGCTGCCGGAAGGGTCGAGCTGACGTACTTGTTGCCAAAACTCCACAGCCCGATTTAAATTGCCTACCGATTCAGCCTTTTTTGCTTTTTGCAGCAGCAGCCCTTTTTGCTGCTCCGGGCTCAGTTGTACTTTTTCGATAGCCAAAGAGCGGGGTTTGTCCGAAACTGGCGGCTGGTCGCTCCAATCCGGCTCTACAGTCGTTTCCGAATCTGCGGCAAAGTCTCCGCTTTGATCAAATTCTGTAACCTGAACTTCGGCTGTGTCAGCTGAACCAGCTAACATTAGATCTGTACTTGCAGCTGGTTCAGGATCAGCTAAAACAACCTGCACAACACGCTCTTCGGCAACAGGTTGCTCCACAAAAGGTTTCAAACCTGATTCTGTAACTGCGGCTGGTTCTGCTGTCTTTTTCTTGCCAAGCTGAGCCGCCACCTCTGGTGACACACGGGTCGCGACTACATCCTGCAAGGTGATCGGTTCTTCTGCTAACTGCGCTGTAGAAAGACTTGTGACCGCCGCTAAGCTTTGAGCCTGTGGCACCAATTGTGTCACGGCAGCTAATGGATGAACCTGGCCTTTTTGCACTTCAGTTGCTGTTGCTGCTTGTTCTGTTTTGATGGAAAAACGTTCTTTATACCAGGCCTGACCGCACCAACCCGCTAATAACGCCAGAGGCACTGCCACCCACAATAACAGATATGATTTACGCTGTGGTTTGAAGCTGATAAAACCTCTGTGATGTTGCTGCTGTTGCTGCTTGTCTAAATCACGCAGCATTTTATTGATCACACTCATAACCACAACCCTCGAAAATGCCAGGCAGCTGCGGCGGCAATTACCAACAAAGAAACCAGCAAACCAATCACTATGGGATGAAGAGCAGATATAGTCTCATATACATCTTCGGTGTCTTTTGCGGCATAACGTAAATGTTTGGCATCCACCTGCAGCTTATTTTCGCCAAAAGCCAACATCAGACCTTTATGACTTAACACATTCACTAAGCGTGGGATCCCTCTGCTGTATTTCCAAATCGCTTTTAACGCACCGGGTGAGAACAATGGCTGTCGAACACCAGCAATATCGACGCGTGCATTGACATAGGCCTGAACTTCGTAATAAGACATGCCACGTAACAAATAAGAAAAACTAACGCGCTGACGCAACTGACGAAATTTATAGCTGGCCAGACGGGTATCGAGCTCGGGCTGACCAAACAACACCACTTGCAACAATTTACGTTGTTCAGTTTCGAGATTAGTTAATAAGCGTAAAGCTTCCAATGTTTCGTCTGGCAAAGCCTGAGCTTCATCGATGATCAACACTGCCCTTTTTTCCTGGCCTGCCAACACCACTAAATGTCGCTGTATTAATTGCACTAACTGTTGGCTATCAATAGTATCTGATTGTTTTAAGCCTAATTCGCAGGCCAAAGCCCAACGCAATTCCAGCGGAGATAAATAAGGATCTGGAATATATGCAATAACCCAATCGTCTGGCGCTTCATTCATTAGCTTGCGGCACAACATGGTTTTTCCTGTGCCCACTTCGCCTGTCACTTTGATAAAACCTTCGCCCACATTCAAAGCAGTGGTCAGCACTTCTAAGGCTTCATGGTGCTGGGGCAAATCTATATAAAACGCCGTATTTGGAGTCAGACTGAAAGGGGTTTGCTGTAAACCAAAGTGGCGTAAATACAACATAATCAGTTCTTCGGATACCATTGTTCAATCAAATCGGCTGACTGCTTCAGCTGTTGCTGCATAGCATTACCGGACGAGACCGTAGGTTTGATCAGAATAATCAATTCCTTTTTCCGCTCCACTTTGCTTATGTTAGTAAACAACTTGCCCAATAAAGGCACTGAGCCAAGCACTGGTACTTTGGATTCATTGTCACTTATAGTCGATTGCATTAATCCGCCAATCACCACGATTTCCCCATTGCGGGCTTTAATTATGGTATCTGATTCGCGGATATTGGTTTGAGCTGAAGGCAGGGAGTAAGGTGCCTGGCCTGAAACACTGATCGATTTTGACAACTCGGTGGTCTCAGACACAGATGGATGCACATGCAATATGACATCACCTTCGACATTAATCTGGGGCGTTACATCCAACGCAATACCTGAGAAAAACGGCTCCAGCGTAGGGATAGGTACATCAATGTTGGTCACACCACCGTTGTTGTTGCCTGTGACGCTGGAACTGCTGTTTACTCCTGTCACATAATATTCGTCCGAGCCTACTTTAATCACGGCTTTCTGATTGTTAATGGCGGTGACTCGAGGGCTTGACAGCACCTGCGCATTGCCTTGGGTTTCCAACAGGTTAATTACACCGCTAAAATCATCACCCTCAAAGCCTATTCTGCCTAATCCGCCTACCTGAGCAGTGATGTTATTACCGAGACTAAAAGTATTATTGCTGAAATTAATATCAGTGGACCCTATAGTGCCGGCAATTTTGGTCCAGTTAATACCTTGTTGGTAGTCATCATTTAAGGTCACTTCGATAATTTTTACTTCCAGTATTACCTGACGCTGCAAACTCTCCTCAGTCTGGCCCAGATAAGCCCGCACAGCTTCGATCTCCGAAGGTAAACCCCGTACTGTGACTAAACCTGCCTGAGGGCTGATAACTACAGTCCTATCAGGTCCTGCGCCCATCACACCTGTGATTGCTTCTTTTAGATCTTTCCAGAAATCAGTCTGGCTGGAACTCTGTACCGAACTGCCATTTCCCTGTCCCCCCTGATTATTCTGATTGCCATTCTGACCGTTATTATTTTGATTGGAGTTCTGGCCATTATTCTGACTATTACTCTGGTTACTCCCACCCGAATTACTACCGCTGCCGCCATTTTGTGATGACGATATACCGCCTGCAGTGACTGAAATGGAGGAACTACCTGAACGCTGCATCAGTAGATAGTTTACTGGTATTGTTTCTGTGCGCAGACCGCCAGGCATGATTTTGTATATGGAGCCGACCTGCTGAATATGATAACCATACAGCTGCTCAACCACCGCAAAAGCTTCGTTTAACGTCACTTGTTTTAAATCCAGCGTGATCTGTCCCGACACGGCAGGATGAATCGCAACACTGTAATCTGTATCTGCAACCAGCGAAGTAAAGAAATCTGCTATATCTACATTTGCTGCAGCCACATTAAAACGTGGCTGCATCGACTGGCCTTGTTGCATGGGTGCAGCTAAAGCTAACAAGTCTTGAGTGACGCTATCAGGCACAACAGGTGCAGCAGGTTTTGACTGGTTCTGCGACTCAGCCAAAGCAGCTTGCGCCTGTTGCGGCACTTTAGTTTCCTGCAAGCCCTGACAAGCAGCTAAACTGAGGCTGATGAAAGCTAATGTAAAATAGTTTTTCTTAAAATAATTCATCGAGTTTTCATCGCTTTAAACAAACTTAAGGTTAAACGTTCATTCTCTCGCTGTAACACCACCTGCTTGTGATTAATGCTCAGCACTTTATAGCCATCAATTTCATCACCTTGCTTCACTGATTGGCCATTAATAAACGCCATATGTTGTCCCTGCACAGTTTTGATCAGACCCAATTTGAATTTCGCATCCAGGTCCACTGGTTCCGGCTCTGCAGCCGTACTTACAGACACAGCTATGGCTATATCAGGTTTGGTTGGGTCTGAAGCCGCATGCACAGTAAGGCTCAGCACCAAACAGAGGCTACAACTTAATATAACTTTCATTGTCACTCACAGTCAGTAAATGCAAAGTCAGCTCTGCATCAGGGTATTCAGTTACTTTATAGTCAACACTTTGCCAACCCAACGACCAGGGCAACGTATCAAGCCGTTCCAGCACAGCCGTTAGTGCAAAATAATTACCTGTTAAGATTACAACTGTAGAGTGTTGATAAATAACCGCTTTATTATCTGTACCCTGCTCTGAAAAGGTTAAAGGAACAGGCGGATTGGCAATCACTGATTTCATTTTTACATTATTGCTACTTTTTAGCACATCTTGCAGCACAGACGCCATGCGTTCCGAACCTATGAAGTAGCTGGTCAGTTTAGAAATTTGTTGCTGCAAATCCTGTTCCTGATGTCGCAGGCTTTGCAGTTCGAGTTTGTAATTGGCATCAATATCAATCCCTGCTTGTTGCTGCAACGTCGTCAGGGTCGTGTTTTGCTGTTGCAACATCGCTGTGGCACTGGCTATTTGCTGATCGGCTTTTTTCAGCTCTTCAAAAGCAGGCACCAGGAGCTGTAGCATAAAAAGCCACAAAGATAACAACAATGCTCCAGCCAGAGCTGTGTACTTTTCCCGTTCTTGTAGCGCACTGAAGCGATCAGACATCTGCTGCCAGGCACTCATGGTTTAGCCTCCGCAGACGCAGCACCAGCGGCAGAAGATGTAACTTTAAAAGCCAACGCTTCGGTATTTTCCACTTGTTTAATTTCAAACTGAGAAAAGGTATGGCCGGTGAAAAATGCAGTACCACTTAACTGATTCAACCATTTTGGCAAAAGTTCAGGTTCAGTAACATAACCACTGAATTGGCTGGAGCTGGCATTTAAACTAAAGCCATCCAACCAAAATCCTTCTGGATCTATGCTCGCAAGGTACTTAAATACCGGAGAATACTTTACAGAAGTTTTTAACTGCTCACCTTGCACAAATTGCAGCAACTTTTGCTTTTGCCTGATGATCTGACTTAAATCCGTGTGCTGTCTGACCAATTCAGCTGAAGGCTGACGATTGCCGACTGTGG
Source organism: Rheinheimera mangrovi (assembly GCF_003990335.1). Taxonomy (NCBI): domain Bacteria; kingdom Pseudomonadati; phylum Pseudomonadota; class Gammaproteobacteria; order Chromatiales; family Chromatiaceae; genus Rheinheimera; species Rheinheimera mangrovi. The sequence continues at coordinate 4,084,823 of NZ_CP034683.1, forward strand.
CCTGCAACTGAGCTAACTGTTGTTCCTGAGCTTTGACCTGCTGCTGTAATACAGCTAACTCAGCTTGTTTCGAATCGGCTTGTGTATTCATGATCAAACCCATAGCCATCAATACAGCACAAAGTCCAAAGGTGCTGCTGACCAAAAGCTTTAAACTGATTTTTTCTTTAACAGGTTGCAGCGCCTGTACATAAAGGTTAACCCGCAGCTTCAAGGTTCACCTCCCGTTGCGCGCACAGAGGTTCAATAGCACCGGCCAATGCCAGCCAATACAGACTAAACTGCTCAGCTGACATCTGCACACCAGCGTCTTTTGCTGATATTGCAAACACCTGAGAAAATCCATTTTGCACAAACAATTGCACCACACCACTCTGATTTGAATTTGCTAACAACAACGCAATTTCTTTCACCGGAGCTTGTTTGAGCTGTCCTTCGAAATAATCAATGGATCGCTGCAGCTCCAACAATAAATTATCAAATACGCCTTGCTGCATTTCATCCAGACTGTATTGATCCAGACGATTAAACCCACGCAAACGACGGGAGAAACACAGATTGCCTTGTTGCAATATCTGTACGGCAAGCTCCTGACCACTCTGGTGCGACACCAGCATCAATGCCTGACTCTTAGCGGGTAATAAATTTCGTGCTAACCATTCTTCCGGCTGAATGCCCTGCAGTTGTAGTTTATTTTGTGTAAACAAAGCCACAATATCAGCTAACCAGCTTTTGGAACTGACCACAACATTCACTTTGATGCCATGTAACTGGTTTTGCAATGGTAAATCCAGATAGTCCAGTACCATGTCATCATCAGGCAATGTAACTAAGTCTTTGATGGTCCAGGGTAATGCTAGTGAGATTTCTTCATCAGGTACAGCGGGTTTATCAATTTGCAATACCATATAACGTTCAGGCGGGATCACTAAAGTGCACTGACAATCAGGCGGTAATTTTGCGGCTATTGTCTTAAAAGCTGCTGATAATTGTGCCGCAGAACCAAACTGCTCCAAGAACATTTGGTCGACCCTATGCTCTGTTGCAGATTGCTGAGTGACCACAACAACCTTTAAACTATTGGCAGACAAATGAATTCCAGCAAATACATTGCTGGAGTTCTTGGTGAATTTTAATTGCGCCAATAGCTTTGTTAACATAACGGCAAACACTACCTACTATTATTTCTAAATTATTGTAACTCTAAACTACCACAAAAAACGATAAAAATGATAAAAATTTTATTCCAGATTTACAACAGATAATGAAACTAAGCTCTTATTTACAGTGGCAAAACTTGCAACATCCTGTTCTGACTGACAATCAGACGGAACTTTGGCTGCGTTACGCGCCCAGTAACAATCCGGACATATCCGGAAATAAATTGTTGAAACTAAAATACCAGCTGAAACAGGCGCTGCAACAAAAATATCCTGGCTTGCTAACCTTTGGTGGGGCATTTTCCAATCATTTGGTCGCAACTGCAGCTGCAGCCAGCGAAAACAACCTGAAAAGTGTGGGCATAGTGCGGGGCGAAGATGCAGATTTGAACAATCCTACTCTGGCTTTATGTCAGTCTTATGGCATGCAACTACTTCGGGTCAGCAGAAGTTATTATCAGGGCCGTCACTTGCCACAAGTGCTGCAGCAACTCAGTACAGAATTTCCAGGTTACCTGCACATTCCTGAAGGAGGTACCTGTGAGGCTGCTGTGCGTGGAGTCAGTGAACTGGATATGCGTAATACCCCTAATGGCCCTGCCTCTTTGTTAATCTGTGCTGTTGGTAGTGGTGGCACTATAGCAGGTTTGATCCGGGGCTCTGAAGCGACTGCTGTGCTGGGTATTGCCGTAGTTAAAGATCAAAGTTTGCCGGATAAGATCAAACAGTTTTTGCCTGCTGACCGCAACTGGCCACAGTGGCAATTACGACAAGCTTTGCATCAACCTCGTTATGGTCGGTTTGATCAACAGTTGTGGCAATTTTGCCAGTCTTTTGCTGAACAAGGTGTACAACTAGAACCTGTCTACACAGGCAAAGCTCTGTACTCTGTATTTGAGTTAATTAAAGCGGGTGAGATCCCTAAAGGCAGCCGCCTGAGCTTTTTCCATACAGGCGGACTACAAGGATTAAAAGGACTGGCTTACAGAGGCCTGATTCAGACCGCGGATCTTAAGTAATTAAAAGTGCTAGTCCGACAACTGGTTTTGAGCAATAAGACGGGCCAGCGGCTGGCTGAAATAATAGCCCTGTGCGCCTACAACACCCAATTTTTTCAGGCACTGCCATTCAGGGTCTTGCTCTACCCCGGTCGCAATGACTTTAATGTCTTTGCCAACACACGAAGCCAATAAGCCACGAATAAATAGTTGTTGCTCCAGTTGATGATCAATACCCCGTACTACAGCAGGGTGAATTTTTAACATTCGTATAGGCAATTCATCAGTATAAGGTGTGGCATCCAGACTCAATCCAACATGATCTACGATCAACTCGAAGCCCCACTGATGCAGTTGCTGCAGTTTAGGTTTCAGGCTCTTGTACTGTTTAATTAAGTGATGTTCATGAAATTCCAAAGCCAGATCCTTAGCCACTATAGTTCCATTGCCAACCTGTTGCTGCAGCCAATGCCACCAGCCTTCATCCAGCAAAGATTGAGTGTTTAAGTTCACACTGCAA